>DATECS010000102.1:0-24026 GCA_035286785.1 Thermoguttaceae bacterium
GCGCCGCGGGCGCCGACCGACGCGGCGAAATGCTCGCGGACGCCCTCGGGCACGAAAAGCGGTTCTTGGCTGGGCCACCCGTAGGCCTGCTTGGTGGCCTGCACCTCGGCGGCGCCGAGCGGGGCGCCGTGGGCGCCGGACGTGCCGGCCTTGTTCGGGGCGCCGTAGGCGATCTGGCTCTTGACGATGACGAGCGTCGGCCGCTTGTGGTTTTCCTGGAAATAGCCGAGTGCGCCGCGCAGGGCGTCCAACTCATTGACGTCCTCGACCTCGACGACGTTCCAGCCGTAGCCGGTGAACCGCGCGGCGACGTCTTCGCTGAAGGCCAGGTCGGTTTTGCCCTCGATCGTGATGCCGTTGTCGTCGTAGATCCAACAGAGGTTCGACAACTTCAAGTGGCCGGCCAGGGAGGCCGCCTCGCCGCCAAGGCCTTCCATCAGATCGCCGTCGCTGCAGAGGCAATAGACGTCGAAATTGAACAACTCGCAGCCCGGCCGGTTGTAGTGCTTGGCCAGCCAGCGCGAGGCAATCGCCATGCCCACGCCGTTGCTGATGCCCTGGCCCAACGGACCGGTCGTGGTTTCGACGCCCGAGGTGTGCCCATGCTCCGGGTGGCCGGGACAACGGCTGCCCAACTGGCGGAATCGTCGAAGGTCGTCCAACGAAACGGCCGGCCCATCGGCGCCCAACTGACGCACGCCGGTCAGGTGCAGAACGGAGAACAACAGCATCGACGCATGGCCGCAGGAGAGTACAAACCGATCGCGGCCCGGCCAGTCGGGCGCGGCGGGGTCGAAACGCATGACTTCGTTGAAGAGCAAATAAGCCACCGGGGCCAGGGCCATCGGCGTGCCGGGGTGTCCGCTCTTGGCCGCCTCGACGCCGTCCATCGACAGGGTGCGAATCGTGTTGATAGCCAGTTGTTCGATTGTGCTCATGGAAGTTGACATGGTTCCTGGGTTTGATGTTTTCCCGGGCTAGAGATATTGATCCAAGATGAATCCCCGAGTTTACCGCCTCCGACGGGGATGGTCAATTGACGCGAGGGACGCCGACGGGAGGATCAACCATGTCGGATGCAGTGAAATGGCCGGGAAAAATCGCAAAAAGTGGGATTACGGTTTCTTCATGTCTTTTTATGTTTTTTGCGGCCAATGGAGAAGCGTTGTCAGGCACGGGCACTTGGACCACTACTTCTTGGGGGCGGGAAAAGACAGTCCATATCCTTGGTGTGTCCAGACACACCTACGTCTTTCCGGGTCTGCGATGAAAAATTCGTGCTAATCGGCATCTTTAAAATTCTGGAGAGCGGTTCCGACGTGTTGTCTTTTCGCAACGTATACTTGTTTCGCAAAGGCCGCATTTTGCCCGAGTGCGGTCCTTCGGTATAAGTGATACGA
Source organism: Thermoguttaceae bacterium (assembly GCA_035286785.1). Taxonomy (GTDB): domain Bacteria; phylum Planctomycetota; class Planctomycetia; order Pirellulales; family Thermoguttaceae; genus UBA11386. Next base: position 1,401 of record DATECS010000102.1, read on the forward strand.
TCGCTGCGAATGGACTCCCATGACGACACTTTCTCATTCACGTCTTCATTCTTCATGTCGGATTCATGGGTTTTCCGTCAGGCACAGCCTGACCTACGGGCTGGTTGTTGGCATTTGGCTCGCAGGCTGGGCGACGGCTTGGGCGGGGACGGTAGTCGAACCGCTGCCGGCCGTTTCTGGACAGGTAGCGACCAGCCCGGTGCTGCCCGTGACGCTTTCGCCGTTGGAGCAGGAACTGTTTGCCGACACGACCGACGGGCGGCTCGACGGGCATTCGCTGCTTTGGGCGGCCCTGGTGGCCGGCGGGGTGGATGACCCGGCGCGGATCGGGCGCTACGAGCGGCGGCTCAATACGCTGGTCGAGCAATGGCGAGGGCTGCCGGCCTGCTCGGGTTCGGCCAGGCAACGGGCCCAGGCCGTGTTCGAGTTGATGCACGAAGAACTCCTCACCGGCGGCTATCGGATCGACGCGACCAATCTGCCGACCGTGCTGGATGAGGGCCATTTCAATTGCGTCAGCGCCTCGCTGTTGTACTGCTACCTGGCCGGGCGGTTCGGGTTGGACGTGCGGGGGCTCGAATTGCCGGGCCACGCGATGAGCCGGCTCTATCTGGACGGCGCGACGATCGACGTCGAAAGCACGTGCCCGCGATGGTTCCGGCTGATCGGCGATCCGCGGCGTCAGGCCGAATTGATGGAGAAAACCACGGGTTTTCGGCACGACGATCGCCAACGGTCGGCCCGGTGCCGCGAGGTGTCCGGCGCGTCGCTGGTGGCCACGGTCTATTACAATCGAGGCGTGGACCTGCTGGGCGAGAAGCGGTTCGGCCCAGCGGTCGAGGCCAACGTAAAGGCCCTTTGGCTCGATCCGTCGAACGCCACCGCGCGTGGCAATCTACTGGCGACGTTGAACAACTGGGCCATCCGCGAGGGCGAGGCGGGGGCGTACAACGAGGCCGTCGGGCTGCTGCGCACGGGCTTGGCTCTTCAATCCGACTTCCGCCCGTTTCATGTGAATTTTGTTCACGTCCATCGTCAGTGGACCGAGGAACTCTGCCGCCGGGGACGGTACACGCAGTCGTGCGCCGTGCTGCTGGCCGCCCAACGCGATCTGGGCGACGAGCCGTGGTTTGGCCGGGCGCTGGCGGGCGTCTATCGCCGGTTGTCGGAGGAGGGTAAATGGCCCAGCACGTCGGAGGAACCCCCGATCGGGCCGTTGCACGCGGGCGAGCATTTCATCTCGGATACGATCGAGACGCCCGAGCCCGGCGCGCGGGACGATAGGCTCTAACGTACACGGGGCGCACTGTCCCTATTTGACAACCCGGGTTTCGTGACCTAGGGTTTGATTGGCCGGCTCGAGGGTCGGTCTGCGGGTGGGGGGCGATGTCTCGTCTTTTCTGCCGGTTTGGTCCGGTCTACTTATCACGGTAGCCACGCTCTAGGTATGATTCGGCCTGACGGGTCAAAGCCGGGGGTTGGCAACACCACGGTTGATACCACCGCCACGAGGTTCGAGCGCATCGCGCCGCGGGGGCATTGTCCACCACTGGAGAAACACCATGACCACCACCGTCGGCGAAACCCAGGGCGTGTTCGGCGTTGATTCGGAACATGGAACGCTGTGCGACGAAACGGTTCGCACGCGCATCTGCGGGTTGCTGGCCAGTTTTCGGCCGCGGCAGGCGCGGTTGGAACGCCGCGGCGATCAGCGGTATCCGTTCCCGTATCTGCTCCAACTGACGCCGGTGGACGAGGACGGCACTCCGTCCGGCGAAGAGACGGTCGTGGTCGTCGGCAAGCATATTTCGGAGGAGGGGATCGGATTCTATCACAACCGGCCCCTGCCTTATCGGCGGATGATCGTGTCGTTCGAGGCGGGCAACGGCTCGTCGTTTAGCTTCCTGGTCGATCTGACCTGGTGCCGCTTTACCAAGCAAGGTTGGTACGAGAGCGGGGGGCGATTCTTGGAACCAGTCGAGACGCCGCCGACAGGACGCTGAAGCGAACCGTCCGCGCAAATTCCAAAGGAGGACAGACATTCTTGTCTGTCTTTCCAGGGCCACATTTTTGTTTGTCCATGCGCAATGGCATCGGTTTCCGGGATTCTTTGACAGACAGGAATGTCTGTCCTCCTGGAGAGAGACTGTCCTCCTGCAAAGAGGCGGGGTGGCATGTCCACGGCTGGGAAAATCACGCCATTGTGGAAAAGCAGGAACCACAACTCGGTTTGCTACCTCACAAATCTGTCGTCGTGGACATGTTTCTCCATGCCTGACAACGTTCGTGGCGGCATGTCCACGCGACTAAACAAACGCCAACGCGAACTCCTATTGCGGAATCCGTGCCGGGCAGGCGTGGACATGGCACCCGCCTCTTACCATGTACCACCATAATCCGTTACTACACCCGGGTGTATGGATGCGTGGTTGCCTCCGCCGGCGCTTCGGGTTAGTATGAAGGCTTGCGGGCCCGGGAACGCGGAAGGATCTGTCGTGCGAATTTGTCTTTATTCCGAAGAGGCGCTGCCGGAACTCGGCGGCCAGGAGATGGTCGTCGATCGGCTGGCGCGAGGGCTTTTGACCCTGGGTCACGCGGTGACGGTCCTGGCCCCGTGGCGGCGCGGCCAGGACCGTGGGTACGACGCGCGGCTGCCCTACGCGGTGGTCCGGCATCCGCGGTTTCGCTCGACCCGATGGTTCGTGGCGTCGTACGGCTGGTGGCTCGGCTGGTTGCACCGGCGCGAGGCGTTCGACGTGGTCCACTGCCATAGCGTTCATCCGACAGGCTACGTCGCGGCCCGATGCGGGGCGATCCGTGGCGTGCCGCTGGTCATCAGCAGCCACGGCGGCGACGTGGACGACGTCAGCCCCTTGTATCGCAAGCCGGGACTTGCAAAGCATTATCGGCTTGCATTACGACGGGCCGACGCGCTGGTGGCGCCGAGCGAGTTCATCGAAGGGCGGCTTCGGCAGTGGTGCGACGCCGATGCGCGGATCGAACGGGTGGCCCACGGGATCGACCTGGACGAGTACGCGGCGAGCGTGCCGCGCCCCGTCGGATTGGACGCAAGGATTCAGCCGGGACGCTTTTTCTTGTTTCTTGGGCGGACCGTTCGTCGCAAAGGCGTGGACGTGTTGTTGGAAGCGTTCCACTCGCTGGGCATTCAGAATTCCATGTGCCTGGCGATCGCCGGTGTCGGGACCGGGCACGCGGAACTAGTGGCCCGGGCAGGCGAATTGGGACTGGCCGGCCGCGTCGTGTTCCTCGATTACGTCGAGGGGCCGACCAAGACGTGGCTCCTGCAAAATGCCTCGTGCAACGTCGTGCCGTCGCGCTATTCCGAGGCGTTCGGGCTCACGGTGATCGAGAGTTTCGCCGCGGGCCGGCCCGTGATCGCCTCGGACGTGCCGGGACTGCGCGAGTTGGTCACCGACGGGCGCAACGGCGTCCTCGTGCCGCCCGATTCGGCGGAGGATCTGGCCCGGGCGATGCGGCGGGCCGTGGATCAGCGCGAGTGGCTAGATCGGCTGGGCCAGGAGGCCCGCCAGACGGCACGGCAGTACACGTGGAACCAAGCAGTCGAACGGTACGCGGCGATTTATGAGGATCTGATTCGCCGTCGGAGCATGACTCGATAACCGGCGAGTGTGCCACTGCTTGCGAAACCACCAAGAACGTCGGAATGGACGCGAAAGCACGGCGCCGCCGGAAAATATTGCGACGCCGAAAAGCCGCAAGCAGTGCGATCTCGGACGGCTTGGAACATTTTCTCCGGAAAGCAGTACACGCGCGGCATTTCGGCACACGGCAAGCGAATGCACGCCCTACGGCTTCTTAGCCTTGATCGTGAACGTGCGCGAGGCTTTCACTTTGCCGTAGAGTTCGAACGTATTGTATTCGACCGTGGCCGTGAAGGTCTCTTGGTCGCCGTTGATCTTGAGGTCTTTTGGCACTCGCCACGAGTACCCACAGGTGCCGTCTCAGCCAAAGGGCATTTTGCCCCGGGCCACTCGCTTGCCCGAGGAGTCGGTGATCCTGACGATCGGGTCGAGCGAGACGGGACGTGGCGGCTGCATCGTTTCCGGCGTGGCGCCGGCCTTTGCGGTGCCCAGGGCCTCGGCCACTTTGTCGAAGAGGCTTCCGCCTTTCTTAGCCGCGGCTTCCTTCTTCTCTTCCACCGATGGAGTTCGTTTGAGTTCACGAATCATCAAGTCGAGCTTCGGATCGATCAACACGGCGGCCACCTTGATTTCGTCGCCTGGGGCGAACGCCTGATCCTTGGCCGGGCTGGCGAACATGACCTCGGGCTCGTTCGAGAAATCGAGCACGAACGGCTTGTCCTTGCGGATCTTAATCGCAAATAGGGGCGGTCCATGGTCCATGGCGCCGCGCGGCTTGCCGTCGGCGTGGTAGTTTTGCGACATGCTGATCGACAGGGGACCGTACTCGATGTTAAGGCCACTGGCCGTGTAATCGCCCACCGGCAACGTGTATCGGCGAACTGTCTTCCATTGTTCGAGGGGTACTGGCGACAAATTGCCAATGGGTACGATTACCTTCTTGCCTTGCAGTGAGCCGGTGATCGATAGTCGGCCAATTTTTCGCCGCCCCCGGCCCACCTCAAACGTGCCCAACTCGCCCCGATAAGGTTTGACGTGGAATTGGACGCCCGAGGGGCTGGCCGCGAGCGAATACCATCGGCCGTCGACGTGACGCATGCTGCCCAGCCGGTCGGCGCCCCACCAATACTCTCGGTTCTTGGGCTTGTCGATCGGCGTCAGTTGCAGGCCGGTCCATATACTGTCGAAACGGCCCACGATGATGGCGTCGTGCCCCAAAATTGCGTTGAACTCCTGAGCGCCGATGCGGATTTTACCACGCCGAGCGACGGCAGGAACAAACGACACGGAGCCGTACTTCGTTTTCTCATATTCACTCACGGTCAGGCGAGGCATCATCTTCAGCGGATTCTTGCCCATGCCAGGATCCTGGATGAAGTCTACGCTTAGATAGTCGAAAGGAACCATCTGCTTGGATTTCCAGGGAATCGCTGCGCCCGGCGGCGGATCTTTCATCGGTCGCAACACGGGATCATTGGTCAAGTCCAGATCGCCGTCAGCGTCGAAGAAGAGAAGGTCGTAGCCCTTGCCCGTCCCTTCCGACTCGTCAATTACGAAGTGGAACAACCGCCCGGAATCCTGCTTGAAAGGATCGCGACCAAGCCTGATCGATCCGTACCAGGGTTTTTTGGATTTCAGGTCGGGATAGTTTTTTACTTTTTTGTCAGGTTCATGACCGCAACCTTCGCGCTGGCCGAGACGAAAATTAATATTCTCGTTTTGGTCCTTGATCTCCAACACGTTGAAGGCTTCGAGGTCGAAGACGGCGTCCTGCTCGGCCGACGGTGTCTCGGCCGCGGGCTGCATGGCGGTTGGCTCCTTCGCTACGTCTTGTCCAGCGGAAACAAGGGTTGCCGGCAAGAGAAATGCGGTCGCCAGCGTCAGCCCAATGATTCGTTTCGCGGGCCACATCGCGATAGTCCCCTTTTTGTGAAAAGACAAGTTCCGTCTGGACACGGTTTCCTGTAAACGTCATTGTAGCGATCGCGGCCTGGCGCGTCAAAACACATGGACGCATTACCTACACTTCCTGTTGCGTTCGTACTTCCCCCCTGCTACAATGCCCCCGTGCCCAACGAGGGGGACAAATCGGCACGGTGTAGAATCATTGCGCGAATGTCTTGGCAATGACAGCCGGCTTGTGTACGTGTCAAGCTGTTGCCGGGGATGGGAATTCTAGCGAGTGGAGGGACTCATGTCAGATAATCCATTTAATCCCTATCAGGCGCCACCGGACGTGTTTGCTTCGAGCGATGGCGGCAATCCGGATCCGACATTGGACCGCTCGGTAGACATGCTGAGACAGACGAAACCGTGGGTCCGATTCATTAGCGTTGTGACGTTCCTTGGCAGCGCCTTAATGGTGCTGGTTGGGGCATTCATGATGCTAGGCGGTGCGGCGGGTGCGACTCCGGGCTTCGGCGTGGGTGTGGGGATAGTCTATATTGTGATGGCCCTGATTTACATCATCCCGGCTCTATTTCTATGGATGTACGCCGACCGGATCGCATTGTTTGTTCGGGAGAGATCCACCGTCGCGCTAGCATCGGCCTTGGAAGCACAAAAATCGTTTTGGAAGTTTGTCGGCATCCTCATGTTGGTTTTTATTGCCCTGTACGCCGTTGGCATTTTTCTCGCCATCATCGTAGGTGTCGCCGCATCGGTTCGCTGAGCATCTCTTTATCGCTCGCGTCGAAAGAACACGGACCTCAACGTGTCCGCTTTCGTGGGCGAGAACCGGAGGTCAGGCACGGGGTGCCTGACCTACATTTGCTTATCTGCGTCCATCCGCGTTTATCCGCGGTTCCGTTCAAACCGTCACAGGATTCGGCGAGTCGGGGTCGATGCCGAGCGTTTTGATCGCGGCGGAGAGTTTTTTCTTCGGATACTCTCCGTCCAGCGCCAGACTCTCCAACGCGGCCAGCGCGATATGTTCGGCGTCGACCTCGAAGAAGCGTCGCAATTCCGCGCGGGCCTCGCTGCGGCCGAAGCCGTCCGTGCCCAGCGCCGTGTAGCGACGTTCGATCCACGGGGCGATCGACAGGGGTAGCGCGCTCACGTAGTCGCTGGCGGTCACCACCGGGCCGCGGCGCCCCTCGAGCGTCTGGCGGACGAAAGGCACCCGTGGAGCGTCGTCGGGATGAAGACGATTGTGACGCTGGCAGTCGCGGGCGTCCGCGAGCAACTCCTTGTAACTGGTGACGCTGTAAACGTCGCTTCCCACGCCGAATTGCTGTTCGAGGATTTCCTGGGCGCGAAGCGACTCGCGCAAGATGGCCCCGCTGCCGAAGATCTGTACCATCGGCTTTTTGCCGCCCAGCTCGCGCGAGGAGAGACGATAGATCCCTCGGCAGATTCCCTCGGTGCTGCCCAAGGGCAGAATGGGCATCGCGTAGTTTTCGTTCAACAGCGTGATGTAATAAAAGACGTCCTGCTCCTCGTAGTACATCCGCTTGAGCCCGTCCAATACGATCACGGCCATTTCGTAGGCGTAGGCCGGGTCGTAGGCTTTGAGATTGGGCACGGTCAACGCCAGCAAGTGGCTGTTGCCGTCCTGGTGCTGAAGCCCTTCGCCGGCCAGCGTGGTGCGGCCCGCCGTGCCGCCCAGCAGGAACCCGCGGGTGCGCATGTCGCCGGCGGCCCAGACAAGGTCGCCGATCCGCTGCAATCCGAACATCGAGTAGTAGATGAAAAACGGGATGAGGTTGATCCCGTGGCTCGAATGGGCCGTGCCGGCGGCGATCAGCGACGACATCGAGCCGGCCTCGGTGATCCCCTCTTCGAGAATCTGCCCGTCGGTCGCCTCGCGGTAGTAGAGGATCGTGTCGGAGTCGACCGGCTCGTAAAGCTGGCCGACGTGCGAGTAGATGCCGATCTGGCGAAAGAGGCTTTCCATGCCGAAGGTCCGGGCCTCGTCGGGCACGATCGGCACGATGTAGCGGCCGATGTTTTTGTCGCGCAGCAGGAAGGACAACAGCCGGACGAAGGCCATCGTGGTCGACACTTCGCGGCCGTCGCTGCCGGCGAAAAATTCGGCCATGTCTTCCCATTTCGGCGGCTTCAATTTGGCGGTCGGTCGGCGGCGGCTGGGCACCGGCCCGCCCAGCGCGCGGCGGCGCTCGCGGAGGTATTGTATTTCTGGACTGTCGTCGGCCGGGCGATAGAAGGGGGCGTCGGCCAAGCGGCGGTCGGAAATCGGGATGTCGAACCGATCACGAAAACGACGCAGCTCGGCCTCGTTGAGTTTCTTCTGTTGATGCGTGACGTTGCGTCCTTCGCCCGCCTCGCCTAGGCCGTAGCCCTTGATTGTTTTGGCCAGGATGACGGTGGGCTCTCCACGATGTTCGACGGCCGCCTGGTAGGCCGCAAAAACTTTCACCGGATCGTGGCCGCCTCGCTGGAGCGCGGCGATCTGTTCGTCACCGAGGTCAGCCACCATCGCCGCCAGACGCGGATCGACGCCGAAGAAACGCTCGCGGATGTACGCGCCCGGCATGACCGTGTATTTTTGGAACTCGCCGTCGACCACCTCGCCCAACCGGCGGACCAACAGGCCTTCGGCGTCCTTGTCCAACAAGGGATCCCAATTGGAGCCCAGAATCACCTTGATCACGTTCCAGCCCGCGCCGTGAAACGCGCCTTCGAGTTCCTGGATGATCTTGCCGTTGCCGCGCACGGGCCCGTCGAGCCGTTGCAGATTGCAGTTCACGACGAAAATCAGGTTGTCGAGCTTTTCGCGCGCGGCCAGCGTGATGGCGCCGAGTGTCTCGGGCTCGTCCGTCTCGCCGTCGCCCAGGAAGGCCCAAACGCGGCTCGGGGCTGCCGCCGGCAGGATTTTGCGGTCCACGAGATAATGGTTCAATCGCGCCTGGTAGATCGCCATGATCGGCCCCAGGCCCATCGACACGGTGGGAAATTCCCAAAAATCGGGCATCAACCACGGATGGGGATACGACGAGAGCCCGCCGCCCGTGGCCCGTTCGCGGCGGAAATTGACCAACTGCTGCTCGGTCAGCCGGCCTTCGAGAAACGCCCGGGCGTAGATGCCGGGCGCCGAGTGGCCCTGGAAATAGACCTGATCGGCCTGGAATCGGCCGTGCTTGCCCCGCAGGAAGTGGTTGAAGGCCACTTCATACAACGTGGCCGACGAGGCGAACGACGAAATATGCCCGCCGATGCCCGGGCTATGGCGATTCGCCCGAACGACCATCGCCATCGCGTTCCAACGGATGATGCTCTTGATCCGCCGTTCGATCGCGCGGTCGCCGGGATAAACGGGCTGACGGCTGGCCGGGATCGTGTTCACATAGGGCGTCGTCGCCGCGCAAGGCAGCGGCACGCCGCGGACAAACGCCTGCTCCCGAAGCCGCCCGAGCAAAAACTCCGCCCGCCGCGACCCAGCCGACCGGACGACATAGTCGAGCGCGTCGAGCCACTCCTGGGTTTCCTGGGGATCGACGTCGTGCGTCGGTTCGATCGTTCTTGCGTTTTGTTTCATTTGATTATCCGTCGAAGTCATCCGCAATCCAACTCGAACTATTTCACCACAGAGACACGGAGGGCACGGAGATTTTTTTGGAACCACAGATGGACACAGATAAACACAGATGGTTTTGTGATCCGTATCTGTGTTTATCTGTGTTCATCTGTGGTTCCTTTACATCGAGCAGGCTCGACGGCTAACGGGACTCCGTGTCTCCGTGGTGAATTGTCGTCAGTGACTCGGGCAGCGATTCAACAAAAGCACGGATTTCGTCGCGCACCCGGCGGTAGTGGGCCAGTGCTTCTTCCTCGTTCTTCGCGCCGACGGCCAGACGGGGCGGGTCGTCGAAGCCGTGGTAAACAATTCTAGCTTTCCCGGGAAACACGGGACACGTCTCGGCCGCGTGCCCGCAGACGGTCACCACGTAATCGAACTCGACGCCGCGCACCGCGTCGAGCGTCTTCGACTCGTGGCCGCTGATATCGACCCCCGCCTCGGCCATGACACGGACCGCCCGAGCATTCAGCCCATGCGACTCAATGCCCGCGGAATGGGCCTCGATTACGTCGCCTTTCAGTGCCCGGGCCCAGCCTTCGGCCATCTGGCTCCGGCAGGAGTTGCCGGTGCAGAGGAAGAGGACGCGGAGTTTTTTGGGCATGGTTCCGACCTCTGATTGTTGTCTATTGCAGGATCGCTTTGTGAATTATGGCAGTTGAGGCAAGTGCTTGGCAGCGGGCATCTATTCCGGCGAGTTTTACCTTCATTTTTACCAGTTGACACAATTACGATGGTGATATAGGTTGCCAATAGCCGGGAACAAAATTCGGCTTCATGCCGTGTGGTTGCTTGGTTTTGCCCGAGTGAACCCTATATTCTCGGCTTGTTTCTTTTCTTGGGTCGCCAACATCAGCCAAGGAGTTGCCTGATGATCCCAGGCCCATTCCTGCAGAATTGGATGAGCACGCCCATCAGGGCGTCGCCGGCTATCACGCCGGAGGCCACGGGAAAGGTATATTCCTTGGACGCTTTGGGGACCGATTTTTCGAGCACGTAGCCCAGAAGGGCCCCGATCAGGAACATCAGGCTATAGTACCAGTCGAACGTCCACGCCAAGCCGATGCCGGCGGCCGAGGGGATCCATTTGTCGTACTTGGGAAAGAGCTTGGCCAACAGCGGCAGAATGATTCCGACAAGCCCGCCGATCAGAATCGACCATTTTTTGACCGGTTCCAGCGTGTCGAAACCATTGCCCAGGGCGAGGGCCACGGCTTTCCACGTTTGGGCCGAAGGGGCGGGAAACTGTTTCGAGCCCAGCACCTCGGCGCTAGGCACCATGACCCGAAAACACAGGACCGTGACGAGCGTGCCGACGAAAATGCCCGCGAATTGGGCCAGGAATTGCTTCCGCGGATGGGCGCCCAGCAGGTAGCCGCTCTTCAGGTCGGTCAGCAGATCGGCCGCCGAGCCAGCCGCGCCCGCCGTAATGTTGGCGCTCATCAGGTTGACGTCCATCGCGCGGGCCGCGGCGACCGTGCCCGGCGTGCCCGCCGGATGGACCACGCCGAAGATCAATTGGGTCACCTTACCCATCGCGCCGACGGGCGTCGTGTCGGTTTCGCCGGTCACGCGGCACGCGACCAGCGAGAGCAGAAAACTCAGCAAAACGGCCAGAAGGCTTTGCCAATAGGGCATTCCGAACGATTCGTGGGCCAGCACGGCCAGCGCCACGAGCGAAATGCCCTGGCCGGCGACGAACCACGAACCGGGCGTTTCGATGGCCGACAGTTCGTCGTTCTTCTTTTTTCCAAGCGAGAACATCTTTCCAAGATCGCTGAACGCGCGAAGCACGCTGCGCCATTGAAAGGCGAAGGAAAGCAGGCCCGAGGCAACCATGCACGACGCGCCGCCCCAAACGGTCCAAAGGATGAGTTCCTTGTAGCCGGCGGCGTGGGTGACGCCCTGGTGCTGAAGGATCGGCACGAAGACACACCAGCAGAGCGTGCCGCCGAGAAACATGCTCACCGACACTCGCAGGCCGGTCAGCACGCCGGCCGCGATGAACATGGGCTCCCAGCCGACCATGACGGTTCGGTCCATCCAGGTCTGGCCGATGGTTTTCAGGTTGAGCCGCTCGACCAGCGCGGCCAACGAGAACGCGGCGATTTTTTCGTTGAATAGATCGAGTCCTTCAAACCAAAATTTACTGACCGCCGCGGCCAAGCCCGCGATACCTAGCGCCCGGGCCGCGCGCATGCCCTTGGCCCCGTGCGAATGGAGGGCGACGAGCGTTTCGGCGGCCGCGATGCCGCTGGGAAACCGGAGTTGCTCGATGTTGATCATCTGGCGTTTCATCGGAATGGCCATTGTCACGCCCAACACGGCGATGAAGAAAACCCAGGCGAGCGTCAGAGGGATCGACAGCGGCTGGTTGTGGATCATCATGTAGGCGGCGAACGCGGAGATGAGCGTGCCGCCGGTCGAATAGCCGGCCGAGCTGGCCGTGGACTGCATGCAGTTGTTCTCGAGAATCGTCATCTTCGAGCCGACCAGCCCCAACTGGTAAAACGTCGTCCAGATGGCGTAGGAGAGGATGCACGCCGTGATGGCCACGCCGAATCCCCAGCCGCTTTTCAGGCCGACGTAGAGATTCGTCAACGACAGCACGCCGCCCAAGAGCGAGCCCATCACCACGGCCCGAACCGTCAACTGCGGCATGCGGTCGCCGCGGCCCGTGTAGACCTGGTCGAACCACTGGCGTTCGATTTCGTCGGGCGTGCCTTGGAAACCGGCAAGGGGGAGTTCGAAAGTCTCGGGGGGCGGCGGGTCTTGTTCCGGCATTAATGGGCACCTTCTGCGTGAGAGGAAGGATTTGATTCGGCCGCTTTGACATAATCGGGCACCTGCGACTTGGGATCCAGCGCCAGAGCGCGGCGATAGGAGGCGAGGGAATCCTGTATGTGGCCCAGCGCCTCGGCTGTGTGGGCACGCCACAGCCAGGCCGCCGGTTGATCCTCGTTTTCTTCCGTGATCTCCTTGGCCTGGGCGTAGGTTTCTTTGAATCGCCAAGCTTCGGCCAAGGCCGCGAGCAAGGCCCATAGATATTCTCCGTCTTGGCAGCGGGCCACGTCGGCGTCGAGTTCCTTCCATTTTTCGGGAGTATAGGTGGTCGTTTTTCCTCTACGTTGGTAGTAGAGGGGCCAGAGTCGATTTTCATGGACACGCCAACCCTCGTTGGTCTTGCGAAGGCGAAAGATTTCGCGGCTGACTCGGAGAAATCCGTCGGTTGTGAAGCGAGTCTTGCACGTCAACACGGCGCGGTCGCCTGAGAGTTCGACGCGGACGTCGTCGTGCGTTAACTTCACGTCTTTGTCCGGGCCGGCGGCCGACTTGACGCGTCCGGACTCTTCTACTTGGGCTCGCGTCCAAGCGATGTCATACAGCCCCGGCTTTTCGCCACGTCCAACCATAAACACGGCGTCGTCCGACCAGATGGACATATAGGTCGCCACGTCGCGGTCGCGGATTCCCGCCACTTGCGAGTTGAGGACGAAGTCGGCGATCGCCTTTGCTTCGCCGTCGAGTTTCGGTGGATCCGGCCGTGAGTCTTCGGACGCGACCAGTGTCAACGGCATAAACAAGATTGCCGCGGTCAAGAAGATGCTTTGTCGGACGAGCATGATTAAATCTCCCCAGAGGGCCTTGTTCAGGATACCGATCCTGCCGTGTACGAGAAGACTTCATTTTATGCGTGGCGGGGGTCCGTGAAAAGCTGCGAGCAGCGGAAGTCAACCCAATGGATCAAATCGGCGATGACTTGATCCTTCTCCGGCTCGCCGAACAGGTCGTGGTAGAGGCCGTCGTAGAGTTTCAGGGTTTTATCGGGCGAGGCGGCTTGGGCGAAGAGATCGCGGGTCGCTTCGGGATCGACCACGGCGTCGGCCGTGCCTTGGAGCAACAGGAGCGGGACGTGGATGGCGCGGGCGGCGCGGAGGACGCGGCGGCCGGCCGAGAGAATTTCCGTGCCGCTGCGGACGGGGAATCGGCCGTGGAACACCAACGGGTCGGTTCGGAAATGTTCGACGGTCGCCGGATCGCGCGACAATCGGCGGCAGCCCAGGCGGACCAGTCGCAGGCCGGGCCAGATGCGGCTGACCAGCGAGGCCAAGCGGCGGAGCAACGGGAATACGTCGTCACCGACCTTCAGGGCGGGAGCGCTGAGGATCAAGCCGTCGACGGGGATTCGCCGCTCGATGACCAATAGGGCCGCGACAATGCCGCCCATGCTGTGGCCTAGGAGGAAGAGCGGTTTGCCGGAATTTTTGTGCCGCAACCGCTCGACGTAATGATCGACGTCGTCGAGGTATTCGGCGAACGAGCGGATCGAGGCTCGCGGGCCGCCGCTTCGACCGTGGCCGCGGAGATCGAGGGCATGGACCGCCACGCCGCGAGCGACGAGTGCCTGGGCCACGTGTTCGTAGCGTCCGCAGTGCTCCGTGAAACCGTGGACGAAAATGACCAGCGCGCGGCTTGGTGTTTTAGGTGTCCAGGAACGATTTGCGATCGAAGGATCGTCGCCCGGGACGGAGGGAGGGGAGTTGGGGTCGGGCGACATGGGCGTGACGCGGCAGTGGGAGCAATGGGGAACGCGAGGAACATTCCCCATTGTCGCTAATTTTGTTTTTGTGGGACGGCGAAAAATGTGCCTGTCTCCTTTGGCCGAATCGAAAGAGATAGCCCCCCGTGAACGGTTGCGCTTGCCCATATTATGCCAGCCTTACCGTCGCCCGAGGAGACCCCCGAGAAGACCTTTTTTTCGCGTCACGGTCGATCTTTCGCGGTCTCGGCGGTTCCCCAACGGTATCCCATGGGATACACTGAGGGGCAATCCAAACGGATCGCCGGGAACCCATCATGGCAAAGACCAAAACACGATCCCACGACGCGGTCGAGTACCCCAAGAACGGGCCCGACACGGCGGCCTCTCTTCAGGCCGCTTTCGAGGAAGGATAGGTCTCCAACTCCATGCCGAGCCGACGCACGCTCACTGACGCCATTGCCAGAACGGTATCGATCGCTCTTTCGCTGGCGTTCGTGCCGCGAGCGTGGCGGCCGTTCGGTTTTCTTGCCCTAGGCGCGGCGGCCGGCGCAGCCCTGTTTGTCGGCTACGTCTCCCGCGCCCATTCCTACCTGGGCAATTCGCCCGAGACGTGCGTAAATTGCCATATCATGGCGCCGCAGTACGCCACGTGGCAACACAGCAGCCACGCCGAGTGCGCCACCTGCAACGATTGTCACGTTCCCCACGATTCGTTCGTGTCGCAATACGCCTACAAGGCCCGCGACGGACTGTGGCACGCCACGGTTTTCACCATGCACTGGGAACCGCAGGTGATCCGTCTGTCGAAGAAGGCCGTGCCCGTGGTGCAGGGCAATTGCCGTCGGTGCCACGAGCGGACGGTCGAAGGCGTGTGCCAGGCGACCGAGCCCGGCGACCTGCGCTGCTGGGACTGCCACCGCGACGTACCCCACGGCTCCGTGCGGAGTCTTTCGGCCACCCCCGATGTTTTTCGCCCGCGGTTGCGCGGGATTGAGAAGGCCACCGACGCGCCGCTGGTGGGCGGACGCCGTTCGGGCCTCGACAAGGAGACGCCCTGATGAGCGCGAAGAACCGAGACAGGAATCGAAACAAGAATGGGGCGGCGTCCCAACGATCGGCCGTGTGGCGCGGCTACGCATTGTTCGCCGCGGCGGCGGTCGCCGTGTTTCTGCTGGGACTGCTGGCGGCGTCGATCTTCCAGCGCCGGGCCGAGTCGATGGCCCTGGCCCCGCGCGAGCCGATCGCCCCGCCCGAGTCGGACAGCAGCCATTGGGCCGTGAACTTCCCCCGGGAGTATGATTCCTATCGCCTGGCCCTGGACAGCGCGACGAAGACCAAATACGGCGGCGCGGAGCCGCGCGATTACCTGGCCGAAACGCCGGCCAACGTGATTCTGTTCGCCGGCTATGCCTTCGCCAAGGAATATCGCCAGGCCCGGGGTCATTTGCACGCGATCGAGGACGTGACCAAATCGGAGCGCGTCGGCCCGACCACCGCGGCCACCTGCTGGACGTGCAAAAGCCCCGATGTGGTTCGCTTGATGGCCGACCTCGGACCGGCCGATTTCTACAGCCAGACCTTCGATTCGCTGAAAAGCGAGATCACCCATCCGATCGGCTGCCTCGACTGCCACGATCCCAAGACCATGCAGCTCCGCGTGGCGCGGCCCACGCTCGGTGAAGCGTTGAAGCGGCAGAATTTCGACCTCGCCAAGGCGTCGCACCAGGAGATGCGTTCCTTGGTCTGCGCCCAGTGCCACGCCGAGTACTATTTCAAGGGAAAGGGCAACTATCTGACGTTTCCCTGGGACAACGGCACGATTTCCCAGGGCATAAGCCCCGAGGCAATGGCCAAGTATTACGACAAGAACAACTTTGCCGACTGGACCCACGCCGTTAGCGGCGCGCCGATGGTCAAAATGCAGCATCCCGACTATGAACTCTACAAGTCGGGCATCCACGCTTATCGCGGCGTGGCCTGCGCCGATTGCCACATGCCCTACCGCTCCGAAGGCGGGGCCAAGTTCACCGACCACCACGTCCAAAGCCCGTTGCTGAACGTGGCCAACAGTTGCGCCGTGTGCCACCGCTGGAGCGAGCAGGAGATTCGCGCCCGCGTCGAGAGCATCCAGGACAAAGTCCGCGAGGGCCGCGATCGGGCGGAACGAGTTGTGGCGATGGCCCATTTCGACGTTGCCGCCGCCCAACAGGCCGGCGCGAAGGACGACGAACTGACCGAGGTCCGCCGCCTGGTCCGCGAGGCCCAGCTTCGCTGGGACTACGTCGCGGCAAGCAACAGCATGGGCTTCCACTCGCCCACCGAGTCGATGCGAATCCTCGGCGCCGCGGTGGACACCGCTGGTCAATGCCGCGTCGAAGCGGCGCGAATCCTCGCCAAACACGGCGTAACCGGCCCGGTCGCCTATCCCGACTTCTCGACCAAAGCAAAGGCCCAGGCGTTGGCCAAGGCGTTTGCCGACGGAAAGGGACCGAACTTGCTACCGGCCGGGTAACCGTTCACACTCCGGGGACTGGCTCATTTTTCGGCCTCTCTTGGCGTTGCGCGCCGGATACGCTTGACGGCCGAAAAATGTGCCTGTCCCCATTGGCCCCACCCGTCGACGTTATAAGGCTACCCGTACTGCCGTAACCTTGAACCGGGGCTAATCGCCGTAAGGCCCCAAGAACCGTTCGCCGTTGAAATGGATCATGTGGGAAGGGGCATCGGCTACCCACACTTCCGTTTCCCAAGAGATGTCGCCCAGGTGTTTGACCATGGCCGCCCGGTCGAGGAAAGCAGTGACAAAGACCAGCCCGGCTTTGCCGTCTCCGAACAGCCGTTTCAATTCGTCGCGCCGTTTGCCGTCCACGGGCCCGTGGCTCGTCACGGCCTCGATCAGCACAAGCCATTTCTTCTTGACGTGATAGATCACCACGTCAGGCATTTTGCCATGTGAATCGACCGCGACGCCCAGCCGTGCAAGGGCAGCCTGGTCAAAGTGAGCCCATTTGGTGTCGGTGTCGCCGATGTAAATCGGCCGGCCGCCGGGGGTGAAACGCGGACAAAACTCCTCGACGATTTCCTTGATCAGCACGTTGTGGCCTCCGGGCGATAGGTCGATCTTCTTGCCGGATGCCAGCGTCAACGGGATTCGCGCCATATGGCGTTCCTTCGCATACCGCGTCTTCAAGGTCTCGACTGACGTCAACCACGACCGAAGGTTCTTTTTCCAGGTCTTCGCTCCGTACGTGCGCATCAATTTCAGCGCGCCTTGCTCAATTTGATAAACGGTGTCCGGGCTGTTGATCGGCCGGGTCGGCTCGTCGGGGTTCGCGATGAGAATGCCCGCTTCGAGAAATTGGTGAACCGTCTGTCGCCTGACCGTTTCACGGGTGTTCGGCGCGTAACGCTTGCCGTAGTGCTCGGCGAACCAATCCATCATCGGCGTAATGCCGCGCGGCGGGGCCGATGCCTTCGACCAACGCTTCTCGGGCGGCAAATCCAGCAACGCCAACAAAGTGAGGGCCGAACGTTCGTTCTGCTGTGCCTTCGGCAATCCGAGAGCCGCCAGTATCTCCCGCGCCTCATCCATGCGTTGCTTCACCCTGACCGGATCGCCCGTCGTCATGCCCAATTCCTCCCGAATAATGGTGTCTAGCTCGTCTTGATTGGGGAATGCGTCGCCAATCCTGCCGCCAATGCGTTCCAAGGTCATCCAATCGGGATACCTTAGACTCCGCAGGTCCGTGGCGTTCACTTGCGTATGCCCGCTGAATTGGCGGAAGTAGGCGTCAACCAGTGTCGAATGAAGATAAGCGGCCAGCCCCTTGGCAAATATTATAGGCAGACCGTCCCCTCTTCGATGGAAGTAATTCAAGTGATTCTCGAAGCCGTAATGGTCGCCCGACAATCGGGCCGGTTCGCAAACGGCGGCGGTGACTCGCCGCTTTTCTTCCTTCGAGGAGAATCGTTTCACCAGCACATAGACGCCGGCGGGAACAAGTAGATTTTCCGTGTCCGCCGAAACTTTCAGATAGTCGGGTTTCTTCCCGCGTTTGGGCCAAGCGACAAAACCTTTCACCAAATGAACGGGGTGGATCAAAGGGACGGTCTCGCCGTTGGCCTCGAACGCCAGCGAGTCTTTCACGCGAAAATCGACGACACGCCCGGTGGATACTCGAATTCCCAGATCGTCGAGGCTTGTCGTAAGCGATCGCACTCGCTCGGAAAAGCGGGCCCCGATCGTGTCGGGCACGAGGTGAATCACCAAATCAGGATCATCGGAATTCACCAGTTCATTGGGCGCGACTTCACGCGAGTAAATGTCGGCGTCCTCGACGCCGGCTGACGAGGAAACGATCGTCCCGCCGACCGATTTGCCTTTGACGGCCCGAAAGATCACGTTTTCCTGCAAAACGTCGGCGTCCTTGAAGGTCGTGTTGCGAGATTCGAAAACGTGGACTCTTCGTAACTCCATTTCTCGCAGGAACGCCTCGCGGAACGGGCGGAAATAAGGGCCGTTGCAGAAACTTCGCGGCGTAATCGCCACCATTTCGCCGTTTGCCGCGAGTAAGCGAAAGACAAGCCACAGGAAGGCCGTGTAAAGATTGCTCGTTTCAATTCCCACGGATCGCAACGCACGGCGGGCTTCAGATTCGCCGTTCAACTTGCGATAGGGCGGGTTCAGGATGGCGCAATGAAAAGCCGGACGAGTCGTTTCCCACAATCGGCGATTTGCAAGCATCTCAACGGCTACCCTGATGAAATCATCCTCGATCACCTCCGCTTGGAACCGCACCCCGTATGCTTGACAGAGAATTCCGCAATTCGCGATTGTTTGACGAAGAGGCTCAATGAGCTCGGGATCAACTTCGTAGGCTGTCAGGTGAATCGACGACGGTCTCCGCTCCAACTTACAGACGCGTGCTACCCAAGCCGCCGAGAGATTGCCGATACCCGCCCCAGGGTCGAGCAAATGCACATTCCCGCTATCCACTTCGGACAGATCGGCCATGAACCGGGCCACGGACGCGGGCGTGAAAAACTGCCCCATTGCAGCCCGGCGAATCGGATCCAGCCGTCTGCCAAGGTCCAGGCGAGTCAAATCAATTCGGTCGAGCAATCCCTCTTGCTCTAGAATCACCGCCATGCGAACTCAGCCAATAGGAATGATGGAACCTTCGCGCTTTCGTTTCCACGGAAACGAAAACACGACATCGCAACCAAGATGAATTGATTTCCGCGTTGACTATCCTACCCCTTCCGTCTGGAGGCAGCAAGCAATGTGGGCAACCCGAGGGGGAGTACCCCGTAGCAGCCAGTAGCTAAAGTAATGGGCGACTCGACCATGGCGACAGCACCGGCCCGGATTACCCCATTTTATTGGCGGCCAATCAATCATTGACAGTACAGGTCGCCATAACATCTCACGCAGCAAGAAAAGTACGCCAATGACACACTCCAATGGGGGGCCTCGTTGGTTTCTGTTACCGCCAGGATGGGCTGTCCGATGACGACGTCCCGGGGCCGTTCCGCTCCGTGCGAGCTAGAGTTATCCTATAGTTTTCCGCATTCTCGGTCCGCTCCAGGCAGCCGCAACCGGTGCCGGGGAAGATCGCGCGTAACGGTGCGACTACGCCACTAAAAACCATCCACGCATCGAAGGCATTCGAGCCCATGACCAAAACCCTCGAACAAAAAATCACCGACAAATCGGCCGTCATCGGCGTCATCGGACTCGGTTACGTCGGGCTTCCGTTGATCCGCGCTTTTGTCGGCGCGGGCTTTCGGACGATGGGGTTCGACGTCGACAAGACAAAAGTCGACAAGCTGTTGGCGGGCCAGAGCTACATCGAGCACATCGCGGCCGAGTGGATCGCCAAGTGCGTCAATCAAAAGAAGTTCGAGCCGACGGCCGACATGCGGCGACTGGCCGAAGCCGACGTGCTGTTGATCTGCGTGCCCACCCCGCTGAGCGAAAGCCGCGATCCCGACTTGTGTTACGTCGAAGAGACCACGCGGTCCGTGGCCGAGACGCTGCGGACGGGCCAATTGGTCGTTCTGGAAAGCACGACCTATCCAGGCACGACCCGCGACGTAATGCTGCCCATCCTGGCGGCCGGCGGGCTGGCGGTCGGCAAGGACTTCTTCCTGGCCTACAGTCCCGAGCGCGAAGATCCGGGCAATCCCAACTTCTCGGCCGAGGGCATTCCGAAGGTGGTTGGCGGCATCGACGCCGAAAGCCTGCGGCTGGCCGAGATGGTCTACAAGCAGGCCGTCGTCCGCGTGGTGCCCGTGTCGAGCTGTGAAGTGGCCGAGACGTGCAAGATTCTCGAAAACACCTACCGCTCGGTCAACATCGCCATGGTCAACGAGTTGAAAATGCTTTGCGACCGGCTCGGCATGGACGTTTGGGAAGTGATCGACGCGGCCAAGACCAAGCCGTTCGGGTTCCAGGCGTTCTATCCCGGCCCGGGGCTGGGCGGCCACTGTATTCCGATCGACCCGTTCTATCTGAGCTGGGTCGCGCGGAAGTACGGCATGACCACGCGGTTCATCGAGCTGGCCGGCGAGATCAACACGAGCATGCCCGACTACGTGGTGCGCCGCGTGATCGACTCGCTCAACGAGCAGGGCAAGCCGCTCAACGGCAGCAAGATTTGCGTGCTGGGCGTCGCCTACAAGAAGGACGTCGACGACGACCGCGAGAGCCCTTCGTTCGCGCTGATGAAAATGTTGCGCGACGGCGGGGCCAAGATCAGCTACCACGACCCGCACATTTCCGCGATCCGAAAGTCGCGTCATCACGATTTCTCCGGCCTGAAGAGCGAGACGCTCACGCCGGAATTCCTCGCCGGGCTGGATTGCGTGCTGGTCGCCACGGACCATTCGTCGGTCGACTACGATTCGGTCGTCCGCCACGCCCCCCTGGTCGTCGACAGCCGCAACGCGACGAAGAACGTGGCCAAAGGCCGCGAGAAGATTCGCAAGGCGTAGCGGTCGGGCATTCAGGCCCGGGCATTTGATCTGCTAATCTGCCTATGGGTTTTTGCGCGCAAAGGAGAAAGTGTGCAACGCGGGGCCTTGGGTTGAAATAGGGTTAGGTGGCGGCTGGTGGCCGAGAAGTTGGCTAGCGGCTTGGAGTTATGGCGGGTAGAATTGTCGCAAGTGGTGTCCATATAAAAAAACGCGGCCCGAAAAAGACGGAAAAGACATAATTAGGTATGGCGTCCTCGGGGAATTCCTCGGGCTGCCGCCAATAGAGATTACCCATGCCACCGAACCCCCGCAGGTTATCGCTATTTTGCAAACCAGTATTCCCTCAAATCAGGAATTATGCAATCACACACCTCGTATGTTGGTCGAAAAATAACGACAGGGGTTGATATTTTGGTATTGACTGGGATACTGAAGGAATCTACGTCGCCGACGGTTGGTGAACTAATCAATGACGTGGTGCGTATCCTTAATGCCATGACAGCTTGCTGGTACGGAAATGCCGACCTTTTCTCTGCGCCGAACCTTCGTGCCGTGCAGCGGTGTCATTTCATCGGCTGGTAGCTCTGCCGGCTGGCCACTGGAAATCGATTTTCACTTGCAGAGTAAGTGCTGGGGATAAGGCAATGGAAAAAGACCAGACAGGAAAAGTAACTATTGCAGACTCGCTGGCTTTGTACAAAAAGGATCGTGAGTCGATCCGATATGATACAGATCAGTGGATAGCTATGGTGCAAGCTGCAAATCTCACGACACCATTAGAAAACTCGACGTATTTGCACGCATTAAGTCTCACTGATGGCATGATGCGACGCATACGGTATCGCTTTCTAATGCTCACGGGTGCGTGCGGAAATTCATTTGTCTCTGCCCTCAAAGACACTGTGGAGTTAATGCTTTGGAGAATTCGCGTGAATCAAGGGGACGCTCGCGTCATTGTTATAAACGGCGACGCTGGCATACTAAATAATTTTGCAGGACGGTACCAAGATGTGCTTAGCGTGTGTGAAGCTACAGCTGACAATGATGTGCCGTTTTCGCACTTCATCGTTGGCGATTACGGAATGGTGCGACAGGAGGAACCGCATCCAATACTGAATGACACTTCTCCGGCAGATTCAATTAAAGCAAAAATGTACTTTTCAAACCACGAAAAAGTCGGGCTGTTTACTGAGACGTTTGATTCCTATTGGAGGCAAGTGAGCCCAGTTCGCGGCAGAACAGCAGTGGCGGCCCAATGAACGACGTTCTAACGGTTGTTTCACTAGTTATAGCAATATGCGGGGCAGCCTTCATGGCGATCGCTGCTATTCGCGATCATTTCAGGGACACAATCGCTGAAATACGAAAACAGGCAAATTTAGACGCCGACTTCATTAAGGCTTCAAAAAATGAAGCAACTAAGAAGCATGGTTCCAGGAAATATAAACAACTAAAGCGACGTCTTTTCTATTGGAGCCTAACATCAGCACTCCCGGTGACGGTGTTCGTAATCACAACCTACTACGTAAGCATACACACGCTGTCGGTGTGTTGGCAGGAGGTGCCGTGCCAACCAAGCATATGGCAGTTCTACAAGATATGGCTCATTGTATTGCTATCCATAAACGGAGTTGCAATCATTGTACATGCCACGCTTCTGTTGATTATAAAGGCAACTTCAGAAGACCTGCATGCGCACGCTGAAGCGAAATCCGCAGAGTCGCCAGAACAGCATCAGGGCGTAGTTATCGTAAAAAAGAAAATATCTGGCTTGCCAGTCAACGCCCCACAAGACGATCCGGGCCGTAACCGTTCACAGGTCGGGCATACACGGGGTTGAAAAACGAGTCAAGGTTGATACTATCGGGGTTTATGCAGCCCCTAAAATTTTTCCTTGCGATTGGTGCCTATTTTGGTGCTTTTTGCGTTACGCTCGGATGTGTGAA
>DATECS010000103.1:0-15593 GCA_035286785.1 Thermoguttaceae bacterium
CCATCAAAACCGCAAACACGACCACGCTCCCGGCTGGCTCGTGTTGTGGCGAGGTTGGACAAAACTGCAGTCCATGCTCGACGGCTACCTCGTCGCGCAGGAAACAAAATGTGGGTAAACCTAAGGTCTGGACGCACCATGGATCGTTTCCATACTAACTCGAAGCAAGGCTGGGCATGCACTTCGCCCGACGAGGATTGGTTCACCGGCTATCCCCAGGAGATGGAGGCGTTCTATCGCACGATTGCCTACGGCGACCCGGCCGAAAGCGACTCCCTGCTGGCCGCCAACGCCATCTCGACCCTCTACATCGCCTACGTCTCGGCCGATCGGGCGGGCGAGGCCGTCGAAGTGACGACGTACCCGAAGTCCGGCCGGTAGGCCGTGTGCTTCGCGACAAAACAGTGTCTCGGGTGACATGCCCACGATTGTCGTGGGCATGTTTTTACGCGAGCCAGGAGAGACGTCCATTGACGGGACCGGCCGGCGGATGCGAGAATGGGAGGCGATCCCGCCCCAGCATATTCTCGGTCCCACCGCCATGAAATCTAGTTTCACCGTTGCCCTGTTCGCGGCCAGTGCGCTGTGGATGTGCTTCTCGACGATCGTGTCGCACGCCGGCGAGCCCTTGCTTTGGTATGAGCAACCGGCCAAAAAATGGGTCGAGGCCCTGCCGTTGGGCAACGGCCGGCTGGGGGCGATGTTCTTCGGCAATCCCGAGAAGGAACGCCTTCAACTCAACGAGGAAAGCCTATGGGCAGGCGAACCGCTGGATGTTTATCCCGACGACTTCGCGAAGAACCTCGACCGGGTCCGTCGCCTTGTGCTCGATGGCAAAGCGGCCGAGGCGCACAAGCTGGGTGTCGACAAACTCACATGCTCGCCCACCTCGTTTCGTTCCTACGAGCCGCTTGCCGATCTCTGGATCGAAAGTAACCATCCGGCGGACGTCCACGACTATCGGCGCCGGCTCGATCTGTCCACCGGCGTGGCGAGCGTCGACTATCAGTCGGGCGACGCTCGCTTTCATCGCGAAGCGTTCGTCTCGGCGGTCGACGATGTCTTGGCCGTGCGGATCGCGTCGGACAAACCGGGTCGTCTCTCGTTCAAAATCCGCCTGACGCGGGCCAAGGACATGAAGGTTGCACCGGTGGGCGACGACCGCCTCCACATGGACGGCCAGATCGTCGACGTCGCCGCGCCCGATGCCTATGACGACAACTCCGGCGGCTCCGGTCCCGGCGGAGCGCACATGAAATTCGCCGGCCGGTTGCTCGTGCAGACGTCCGGCGGCTCGGTCCGAGCGGAGGGCGACTCGCTACGGGTCGAAGGCGCCACGGAGGCGACGATTCTCTTCACGGCCGCGACGGATTACAGCCTCGCCAGGATGAGCTTCGACCGCGCCATCGACCCCGCCCGCCGGACCGGCGAAATCCTCGATCGCGCGGCCCGCAAATCGTGGATCGAGTTGCGAGCCGACCACGTCGCGGAACATCGGTCCTTCTTCGATCGGGTTTCGCTCGACCTGGGCACGACGCCCCAAGATCGACTGCCCACCGACGCGCGGCTCAATGCCGTCGCCGCGGGCACGGCCGATCCGGGCCTCGCGGCACTCTACTTCCAATACGGCCGCTATCTGCTCATGTCGAGCTCGCGCCGCCCGGGCCGTTTGCCCGCCAACTTGCAGGGAATCTGGAATGATCAGATGTGGGCCCCCTGGGAGTCCGACTATCACCTGAACATCAACCTCCAGATGAACTACTGGCCCGCCGACGTCTGTAACTTGCAGGAGACGCTCGATCCGCTCTTTGATTGGCTGGCCGGCCTGACGGCCAAAGGCCGGGTCTCCGCGCGGCGGCTCTACGGGGCCGACGGCTGGGTTGCCTTCCTCGCGACGAATCCCTTCGGTCGCACGACGCCCAGCGCGTCGACCCGGCTCTCGCAATTCGACAACAGCGTGCTCGATCCGTTGGCCGGCGCGTGGATGGCCATGAGCCTGTGGCGGCACTACGAATTCTCCCAGGACCGGACGTTTCTCGAACGCCGGGCCTATCCGATCCTGCGCGGCGCGGCCGAGTTTCTGCTCGACTACCTCGTCGAGGACAAGGACGGGCGGTTAGTGATCGTGCCGTCCACCTCGCCCGAGAACGCGTACGTCGATCCGGCGACGGGCCGTTCCGTGCGGATCACGCGGGGGTCGACTTATCACACGACGCTCGTCCGCGTGGTGTTTGGCGCGGTGATCGAGGCGTCGCGCGTACTCGGACGCGACGAAGCATTGCGGGCGCGGCTTGAATCCACCTTGAAGCGGCTTACGCCCATGAAGATCGCCTCGAACGGCACGATCCAGGAGTGGATCGAAGACTACCGCGAAACGGATCCAAAACACCGGCACGTCTCGCACCTGTTGGGCCTGTACCCATTTTCCCTGATCGGCCGCGACGACTCCAAGCTGCTCGACGCGGCCCGAAAGACGCTCGAACGCCGTGGTTTCGGCGGCGACGTGGGTTGGAGCAACGCCTGGAAGATCAGCTTATTCGCGCGGCTGCGCGACGCTCGCCAGGCGGAGTGGTACGTCAACCGGCTGCTGCGGCGGAACACGTTTGCGAACCTCATGGATTCAAGCACGCCGGGCAAGTGGTTTCAAATCGACGGCAATCTGGCGGGCACGGCCGGCATCGCCGAAATGCTCCTGCAGTCGCACGACGGGCGAATCGAATTGCTTCCCGCGCTGCCCGACGGCTGGCCGACCGGAAAGGTCACGGGCCTTCGTGCCCGCGGAGCGTTCGAGGTGAACGTCGCGTGGCGCGACGGTAAGCTGACCGAGGCGACGATCAAGTCGCTTCGGGGTGGCTCGTGCAAAGTGACGTATGGTGAACGCGAGATCGTGCTGAACACACGCCCAGGCCACGTCGTCCACCTGAACGCCGACCTCGCCGTCGTCCCCGCCGCACCGTGAACCGTAGGCCGGGTCGCGACCCGGCGGCGTATGGTTTCTCTAGGGACGGCGAGGGAGTCGCTCCAGACGACGCCCGTTGAGCGAAGGGGGAACGCCCCCAAAAGAAAAGCCACCTCCCCGTGGAGGTGGCATAAAGAGGCGCCGCCCGGATTCGAACCGGGGGATAGCGGATTTGCAATCCGCTGCCTTACCACTTGGCTACAGCGCCGCAAGGCAGGCTAGTAAAGTAGATGATAACGATTTTCGGGTCAAGGGGTTGGTTGGCATCAGTCGAAGTCCGTTTTTCGTGGCGGAGGGTGTTTGGGTTCATTCATTCATTTTTTCACCACGGAGACACGGAGGGCACGGAGTTGCGGAAGAGATTTTTATATTAGAGAATTCAGAGAAATTACAATATGTCATCATGGATGATGATACCTTTCCTCTTTTCGAGTCTTCGAGTCATTTGCCGGTGTGCAATGTGTTGAAATGCACAGAATGAGTAAGATAGACGCTGTGGTGCATTATGGTGGATTGTGTGATTGGCTTGTGACATCAGAAACGCCATTTCTCGCTCGGGTCGTGTGCTTGCGAAGTGCCGGGTGGTTAGTATAATAGCGCTTTTTACCTGATTGTATGACCCGGACGCGTGGATAGGTGATTGAAATTGGAAACTTAATAGTTGTATAGAGTGGCAAATAGCCCCCTTATCTACGGCATCCTCCGCGGGGTGATCTAAGCAGTTCGGATGTTTGATCCGGATGATCTGGTATCGTAAAGACGCGGAGCAAGCATCGCTAAACTACTCAAGGCGAGAAGCGAGCGAGAACCATGTTAGATTTCAAGGCGACGTGTAAATACCTGGTGGGCATTGATTCGGATGGTTGCGCGTTCGACACGATGGAATTGAAGCATAAGGAGTGTTTCATTCCGAACATCATCAACCACTATGAGTTGCAGGGGATCAGCAAGTACGCTCGCGAGGCGGCCGAGTTTGTCAACCTCTATAGCAAAAGCCGTGGGGTCAATCGGTTTCCCGCGCTCGTCGAGACGTTCGAGTGGCTCCAGAAGCGGCCCGAGGTGAAGGCCCGGGGCGTGGCGGTCGAGATTCCGATATCGTTGGTCGATTGGATCCACCGCGAGACGAAGCTGGGCAATCCGGCGCTGGCGGCCGAGGTCGAGCGAACCCACGATCCCGAGCTGGAGCACGCCCTGCGTTGGTCGAAGGCGGTCAACGAGTCGATCGGGGGCATGGTTCGCGGCGTGCCGCCTTTTCCATTTGTGCGGGAGTGCTTGGAGAAGCTCGGCGGCAAGGCCGACAGTCTGGTCGTTTCAGCGACGCCCCAGGAAGCGTTGGTTCGCGAATGGGAGGAGCACGATCTGACCAAATACGTCGCGGCCATCCGCGGCCAGGAAATCGGAACGAAGAAACAGTCGCTTGCCGTGGCTTCGCAATACGAAGCGAACCACGTCCTGATGATCGGCGACGCGCCGGGCGACTATGCCGCGGCCGTGGCCAACCACACGTTGTTCTTCCCGATCAACCCGGGCGAGGAAGAAGCCAGTTGGAAGCGGTTGTTCGACGAGGGGATCGAGCGGTTCCTCGCGGGCACGTTCGCCGGCGATTACCAGAAGCAGTTGCTCGACGAATTCGACAGTTACCTGCCCGACACCCCCCCCTGGCCGGTTGAAAAAATCCATTGTACCTGCCGCGACTTGCATTAAAACGTAGGTCAGGCTGTGCCTGACGTGTAGGGTGCGTCTGGACGCACCGAGCAAAGCGTTATATTGGTGCGTCCAGACGCACCCTACGGTTTCGCCCCTAAGGGGGCCAGCCAAGAGCGAAAGAAAAATATTTTCTGCGTTCCCAGGCGTAAACGCCTGGGCTAGAGAAAGAAGTGAGAGAATAACAACATGGCGAAGAAATGCGATATCGGTCTGATGGGCCTGGCCGTGATGGGCCAAAATCTGGTGCTGAATATGGCCGATCACGGTTTTTCCGTGGCCGTCTACAACCGCACGACGAGCAAGGTCGACGAGTTCATTAACTCGGAGGAAGCCAAGGGCCGCAATCTGGTCGGCTGCCATAGCCTGGCCGAGTTGGTCCAGAGCCTCGAGCGGCCGCGCAAGGTCATGCTCATGATCAAGAGCCCCGACGCCGTCCCCGCGTTGGAGCAGCGGCTCTATCCCGAAGTCTCGCCCATCGACGCCGTGATCGAGCAGTTGATCGGCCTGATGGAGCCCGGCGACGTGATTATCGACGGCGGCAACACGAACTACCGCGACACCGAGCGACGCACTCGCTGCGTCGAGGCGGCCGGCCTGCTCTACGTGGGCACGGGCGTCTCGGGTGGCGAGGAAGGCGCGCGGTTGGGCCCGTCGATTATGCCCGGCGGAAGCCCCGACGCCTGGCCGCTGGTCAAACCGGTGTTCCAGGCCATTTCGGCCAAGGTCGGTCCGAAGAAGGACATCCCATGCTGCGAATGGGTCGGCAGCCGCGGGGCCGGCCACTACGTCAAAATGGTCCACAACGGCATCGAATACGGCGACATGCAGTTAATCTGCGAGGCCTACTGGATGCTCAAGCTTGCCCTGGGCATGTCGAACGAGGAATTGTACGACGTCTTCGAGGAGTGGAACCACACGGAGTTGGACAGCTACTTGATCGAAATCACCCGCGACATCTTCAGCGTCAAGGATCCCGAGACGGGCCAGTACCTTGTCGATCTGATTCTCGACACGGCTGGCGCCAAGGGCACCGGCAAGTGGATGAGCCAGTTGGCCCTCGACCTGGGCGTGCCGAGCACGTTGGTCACGACGGCCGTCTACGCGCGGTGCATTTCGGCGATGAAGGACGCGCGCGTCCGGGCGAGCAAGACGCTCGGCGGACCGAGCCCATGTGCATGTTCGTGCGGCGTGGGCGATTCAAAGGCCAAGAAGGAGTTCGTCGAGAAGGTGCGCAAGGCCCTCTACGCCTCGAAGATTTGCAGCTACGCCCAGGGCTACGTCCAGATGCAGGCCGCGGCCAAGGAGCACGACTGGAAGTTGAACTTCGGCCCGATCGCCCTCTTGTGGCGCGGCGGGTGCATCATTCGGGCCGTATTCCTCGAACGGATTAAAGAGGCATTCGACAAGAATCCGGCGTTGGAAAACCTGCTGTTGGATCCGTACTTCAAAGAGGCGGTCGAATCGTCGCAAGAGGCTTGGCGCGACGTCGTCAAGACGTCGATCACCCTGGGCGTGCCCACCCCGGCGTTCACCGCCGCGCTGGCCTATTACGACAGCTACCGCAGCGAGCGACTGCCGGCCAACCTGCTCCAGGCCCAACGCGACTACTTCGGCGCCCACACGTACCACCGGGTTGACAAGCCCGGCCAGGGACCGTTCCACACCGATTGGATCCGCGAACGAAAACAACCCAAGTAGCCAATAACTTTGGAACCACAGATGGACACAGATTAACACAGATTAATTATGGTAGGTCAGGCTGTGCCTGACAAAAAGCAGGCATAAACTTATGTTGTCAGGCACAGCCTGACCTACGTAGCTACGTAGCTTTCACGCCTCTATCTAATCTGTGTTCATCTGCGTTTATCCGTGGTTTCCCACCGTCCACCGCCTAAGGAGGCTAAACCATGTCGGCTGAATATCTCCAAAAAATGTTCGGGCTCGACGGCCAAACCGCCGTGGTGATCGGCGGGGCCGGCGTACTCGGCGGCGCGTTGTGCGCCGGGCTGGCCCAGGCCGGGGCCCACGTGGTCGTGGCCGACGTGGGCGAGGAACCCTGCCGGGCCCGTGTCGCCGAACTCGAAAAACTCGGCGGCAAGGCAAGCTGGGCCGTGGTCGACGTCACCACCCGTTCGTCCATCGAGTCGCTGCTCCAGGCGGCCCTCAAGCCGACGGGCCGCTGCGACATTCTGGTCAATTGCGCGGGCGTGAACAACGGCACGGCGTTCCTCGAACACACCGAGGAAGCCTGGGACCGCGTGATGGCGATCAACCTCAAGGGCACGTTCCTCGCCTGCCAGGTTTTCGGCCGCCACATGGTCGACAACGGCGCCGGAGCCATCGTCAACATCGGCAGCGTCACGTCCCACCTGCCGCTTTCGAGAGTCTTCGGCTATGCCGCTTCGAAGGCCGGCGTGCTGAATCTCACGCGGAACATCGCCCACGATTTCGGCACCACGGGCGTTCGCGTGAACTGCATCTGTCCCGGTTTCTTCCCGGCGGAGCAGAACCGCAAGCTGCTCACGGCGGAGCGGATCGACTCGATCATGCGTCACACGCCGATGAAGCGTTTCGGCGAGCCGGACGAACTGATCGGCGCCCTGTTGCTCTTGGTCTCGAAGGCCGGCCAGTTCATCACCGGCACCCACGTGAACGTCGACGGCGGCTTTACTGCGGCGTGGCTGTAAGGTGGCCACATACTAACCCGAAGCGCAAGCGAGGGCCCCTATGTGTCTTGCCCTCGCTTGCGCTTCGGGTTAGTGTGGTTTCGCCCTTGCCTCCCCCGCTGGGTACGCTACACTTGTGGTGTATTGACGTCCACCCTGGCCAACGAAGGCGTTGCGCGTTATGGCCCACACCATCGTCATTTTCGGCGCCTCGGGCGACCTGACCAGCCGCAAGCTGATTCCCGCCCTCTACGAGCTCTACCGCAAGCGTCGGCTGCCCGAGGGAGTCCGCATCGTCGGCTTCTCGCGGACCCGCATGACCCATGACGAGTGGCGCAAGCGGCTGACCGAAACCACGCTGCGCTACGTCGTGGAGCCGCTGGACACCGAACTCTGGCAGGCGTTCGCCCAGTTGATTTTCTACCATCCGGGCGACATCGAGCGCGCGGCCGACTTCGCCGCGCTCCGCGCAACGCTCGATCAACTCGAAGCCGGCGTCGAGGCCACGCGGATCTACTATCTCTCGACCGCGCCGCGGTTCTACGAGCCGGTTATCGCTCAGTTGGGCGCGGCGGGCTTGGCGGGACCGGATTGCGAGCGGTGCCGCGTGGTCGTCGAAAAGCCCTTCGGCACGGACACGGCCAGCGCGCGGCGGCTCAATGAAAAAATCCACGAGGTCTTTGCCGAGCCCCAGGTCTATCGCATCGACCACTACCTCGGCAAGGAAACAGTGGCCAACGTGCTCGTCCTTCGGTTCGCCAACACGATCTTCGAGCCGGTGTGGAATCGCAACTACATCGATCACGTCCAGATCACGGCCGCCGAGGAGGGCATCGTCGGCCGCCGCGGCGACTACTACGAGTCGGCCGGCATCCTGCGCGACATGTTCCAGAACCACCTGATGCAGTTGCTCACGTTGACCGCGATGGAAGCCCCCTCGCGTTTCGAGGCCGATGCGGTCCGCGACGAGAAGGTCAAGGTGCTTTGCGCGATCCGGCCGATGCGGGCCGACGACGTGGCCGTGCGAACCATTCGCGGCCAATATCGCGACTATCGCGGCGAGCCGCTCATCCGGCCCGACAGCCGGACGGCCACCTTTGGCGTCGTGCGTTTGTCGATCGACAACTGGCGCTGGCAGGGCGTGCCGTTCTACCTGCGAAGCGGCAAGGCCATGTCGTGCCGCACCACGCAGATCGTGATCCAATTCCGCCAGCCGCCCCACATGATGTTTGACGGCGGGCCCACGCAGTTGTACCAGGCCAACCGCCTCGTGCTCCAGATCCAGCCGGCCGAGGGCATCCAGTTGCACTTCGAAACCAAAGTGCCCGACGCCGGAATGCTCCTGCGTCAGACCGAACTCGATTTCAACTACCGGCGCCGCTTCGCGGGCGAAATGCCCGAGGCCTACCAGCGATTGCTGCTCGACGTGATGCAGGGCGACGCGAGCCTCTTCGCCCGGGCCGACGAAGTGGAACTGGCCTGGGGCATCGTTGATCCAATTCAACGGGCCTGGGACGTCGGCAACCCGGAATTAGGCCTCTACGAAGCGGGCGGCTGGGGACCGACGACCTCGGACGAGTGGATGCAGGCCGAGGGGCGCCAGTGGTTCGACCTGTGTCCCGTGCTGCATTAACGGAGACGGGCGAGACACCTCGCGTTTCTCACACGCGGCCGCATTCCAGAACTTTCTTCGAGGAGTTGTCCGCCTGTCGAGACGCCTTGGCGGAGTCTCCGTACTGAGCCACGAATCGGCTCCTGCCGATGCCCAACTCATCGCCGGAGTTCAAGACCGCTTTCTGCGAGACGCGCGCGCCGTTGATCGTCGTGCCGGTCCTCGTCCCCAAGTCCCAGACCATAAGCACGCCGTCGCTGTCGTCGATCATGCACTGATAGTGGCCGACCGACGAGTCGTCCAGACACACGTCGGCGCTCGGATCGAGTCCCAAAATGACGGGAAACTGATCGAGCACAATCGGAGGTTTCCGCTGATCCAAGTAGGATAGTTCGAGCTTCATGCTTGGTTCCTTCTGACGCGGAGAAAAGGAAAGTTTTCCCTGACAAATCACGGTTTGCGAGCGGTCTCAACCATTCCAGCATAGCAAGTATGCGTCACAAACGTCAATCGGCCACTCCGTAGGGGCAGGGAAACGGCAAAGTCGTGAAAGATCAGGAGGACAGGCATTCCTGCCTGTCTTTTTCGCCCAACCCAGCCAGACAGGAATGTCTGGCCTCCTGGAACACGGGACTTTGCAGTTCTCCTGTCCGTAGGGGCGAGAATGAAGGGGTACGCTGGAGCTGCAAGAAGGGGGGCAGGACAACCCTTTTTTCACTCGCGATCGGTAGGGTCGCTTGTTACCCAAAGAGCCATTGCACCACGGACGCCACCACATAGCCAATGATCGCGCAAATCGGAAAAGTCAGGATCCATGCTCCGACGACCTCTCGGACCACACCCCACCGTACGGCCGAGAACCGCTTCGCCGCGCCCACCCCCATAATTGACGTGCTGATTGTGTGGGTGGTGCTCACGGGAATTCCAAGACGGGAGGCCAATTCAATGGCCGTCGCGGCTCCCGTCTCGGCGGCAAAGCCTTGGTAGGGTTGCAGATCGGTCATTCTCCCCATTGTCTTGATGATGCGCCATCCCCCGACCGCGGTCCCTATGGCCATGGTCGTGGCGCAGATCACCATGACCCACCACGGCACGTGGAACTTGTCGGTGGTCGGCAGCAAGCCGTCCACCATCAGGGCCAAGGTAAGAACACCCATGAATTTCTGGCCGTCATTGCTGCCGTGGCTGAAAGCCATGAACGCGGCCGAACCGATCTGAAGTTTCCCGAAAACGGTTCCCACTTTGCGGGGAGTTGCACGGCGAAAGGCCCAGGTAATCGCCACTAGGACCACAAAGCCGCCTCCAAAACCCAGAACCGTGGAGAAGAAAAGCCCTATCAGTACCTTTTCCCAGCCCGACCAGAGCAGCGCATCGAAACCGCCCACCGCCAAACCCGCTCCCGTTAGCCCCGCCACGAGCGCATGGCTCTCGCTCGTGGGCAGTCCATAGCGCCACGCCAGTGAACTCCATAATACGATGGCGATCAGAGCCGCGCCAATCGTGGGAAGGTTAACCGCCTCGGTTTCGACGAATCCTTTTCCGATCGTCACGGCCACCGCCGTGCCGGACATAACCCCGATGGCGTTGAACAACGTTGCCAACACGATGGCGGCCCGGGGCGAAAGCACCCGCGTGCAAACCACCGTGGCGATGGAGTTCGGAGCATCGGTCGCGCCGTTTACGAACTCGGCGGCCACGACCAGAATCACAACGAGCAATAGCCCGAGACTAATTCCCCCCATCAACTGTCCTCCGTTGGCATGGCTCGATTCTGGATCTTCCGGTTCTTGAATGCAATCGCCGCGCGGATCAACGGGTGACGGCTGAGAAGTGCCTCGCCGAAGGCCGTATTTCACGGTTCTCGCGCACGGAACCGGAAGAGCCAAGGCCGATGACGATTCATGCGTCTAGGCATTCTCCAGCACGATCCCCTCGATTACGTGAGCCACCTCTTCGGCGGCATCCATCGCCGATTCGATCATGTCGACGATCTCCTTCCACTTCATCGCCATGAGGGGTTCCGTGTCAAGCTTGAAGATCGAGGCCAAGGCGATGTGGTGCAAATGGTCGCCCATGTTTTCCAGCCGTTGAATCTCGATGCACCCTTCAAGAACCCGATTCGTCTTTTTGCGCAAATGACGCAACTCATGCACGGTTGACTGGACTGCCCGGGCCAGATCGACGATCACCTTGCCCATCGCATGGACCTCCGGCAAAATCGGGCCCACCTCATAGATGGCGATCCGTCGCGCGGCGTCGTCAAGGTAGTCCACGATGTCGTCCAGGGCAAGGATCAACTGCCGAAGATCACCCCTGTCTAGGGGGGTAATAAATGAGCTGTGGAGAAGCTCCATGGCCTGGTGGGTCACCTTGTCGGCTTCGTGTTCCAACTCCTTGAGTCGTTCCGAGTGCTGGCGAGCGTCGTTCGTCGACTCTAGGAAGTGACAGAACTCCTCGGCCGCGCGAACCAGAATGTCGGTGTCGCGGTCGAAATGATCGAAAAACTTCGGCGTACGGGGCAGGAAACTGAACATGGAACACCTCATGGTCTAACGCGAAGCTAACAATTTAGTCTGTCGGGGGGAGCCTCGCAAGGCCCCGCAACCTTGCCTCTGATGGCGTTTGTCGGAGAGAATGGTATTTTGCTTGCCGCCGTATGAATAGATTGCCGGCCGCCATTTCCTCGCACATAAACCAGCCTAATGACCGACCCTGTCCCACCCCTGCAAATCGGACGGCTCGAAATCGACTCGCCAATCACCCAGGCCGCGATGAGCGGTTATAGCGACTGGCCGATGCGGGTCATCGCCCGGCGGCTCGGCGCGAGCTACACACTCTGTGAGGTCATGCTCGACCGGTTTGTCGTCGAGGTTTCCCGGGGGCCCAAGGCCGGCCGGCTGCTCCGCGTGACCGACGAAGAACACCCCTGCGGGGCCCAACTGATGGGCGCGGGTCCCGAGGAGTTCGGCGCGGCCGCGCGACGGCTGGCCGAAATTGGTTTCGACTGCATCGACCTGAACTTCGCCTGCCCCGTGCGCAAGGTGCTCGGCCGCCATCGCGGTGGCCATCTGCTCCGCCGGCCTGACGCGGCGCTGGAAATAGTCGATCGAGTCCGTGAGTCGCTCCCGCCTGAAATGCCGCTGTCGATCAAATTGCGCCGCGGGTGGGACGATGGCCAGGAAAGCGAGGACCATTTCTTCGCCATTTTCGACGGGGCGTTCGCGCGCGGCGCGACGGCCGTCACCGTCCATGGCCGCACGGTTCTGCAACGTTACTCGGGCAAGTCGTCCTGGGACTTTTTACGCCGGGTCAAGCAACACGCCGGAAGCCGGACCGTGTTGGGCAGCGGCGACCTGTTCACCGCCGAGGATTGCGTTGCCATGCTCCGCGAGACCGGCGTCGATGGAGTGACGGTCGCTCGCGGAGCGATCGGCAACCCGTGGATTTTCCAGCAAGCCCGTGCATTGTTGGACGGTCGCCCGCTGCCGCCGCCCCCTTCGCTTCACGAACAGCGCGACGTGATCGTCGAACATTACCGCATGGCCG
This sequence comes from Thermoguttaceae bacterium, assembly GCA_035286785.1. Taxonomy (GTDB): domain Bacteria; phylum Planctomycetota; class Planctomycetia; order Pirellulales; family Thermoguttaceae; genus UBA11386. Next base: position 12,491 of record DATECS010000103.1, read on the forward strand.
AGACGGTCTACGGCCCGTGGCGCTGCGGCCGAATCATGCGTAAATTCGGCATCAAGTACGCCGGGCTCCATCCCCAGTCCAAAGAAGTCCGCGAGGCCTTTATCGCCGTCCATCGACCCGAACAAGTGAACGACGTGATCGTCCAGTGGTACCGCGACGACCTCCCGGGCCGGTATCCCGAGGTGATACAGATTGAGGAAGAATAAGAAGAGACACTCCGCGGTCTCCCACCGGCGGCTATTATTCTGCCGATGATGCGATTCGTTGATAGCCGTCGGCGGAAGCCTACGGAAAGCCCCCCATCATGCCCTATCCCCTGCCTTGACAAGCGGCTCTTCTGGCGGTAGATCCCCCTCGCGCCAGTGCAGCCCTCGGTGACTCGGAAGGTAACGCTTAACAAGGTAGTCAAAGTGTCTCTGATTTTCAACTCTCTTCCGACTTCCCTTTCGACTAAACCACGTGCGTCCCGGCGACGCTAACTTCCTGCCCAGCATCAGACTCATCAGGTTTTTCAGTCGGTTGCCGACCTCTTGCCACGGTGTGAACTCACGCCAACTGACAAGAATGTGAATATGCGTGTTTTCCGTGGCCACGAAATGCAGTCGCCATTTTCGACGCTGACAGGCGCCATGCAAAATCCACAAGAGAACCTTCTGATGTGATGGTCCAAAGTGAACGGGTTGCTGAACCGCTTGCGAATCATAGAGCCGGGCCATGCCGGGATCAGGTGCGAGTACGCCGGGTACGCCTCGCACGTACCCTCGCGGATTATCTGGTCGCCATGTCCGATATCCATGAAACGTGAACAGATAGACGGGCATGATGGAAAAAATAGCAAGAGAAACGGATGCCGTCAGCCGCGTGTTCCGCGGGCTCCCGCCTGCGGCTATCATTTGCCCATAATAGCCGTCGGCGGAAGCCTACGGAAGCCCCACGCCATCCAATTTATCCAGCGCCCACGCACACGCTTCGCGCACCAGAGGATCCGTGTCATCGAGTCCTCGCCGCAAGGCTTCTTTCACCTTGTCCGACGCCGGCCGCTGGTTGCCTAGTGCGATGGCGGCGTTGCGCAACAGGCCGCCGCGCCGCGCTTGCCATAGCGGCGTTTTGCGAAACCGCCGCCGAAACGCCTCTTCATCCAGCGCGAGAAGCTCGATCAAATTTGCCGGATTGGCGTTCTCGCGAGGCCAAAACGCTTCTTCCTTCGTCGTCGCCGTCGAGCGATTCCAGGGGCACGCCTCCTGGCACGCATCGCATCCAAAAACTCGCTCGCCGATCCGTGATCGAAACGGCTCTTCGATCGGTTCGCTCGACCCGGCCAGAAGACAACTCAAGCACCGCCGCGCGTCGACCTGATAAGGCTCGGCCAGCGCTCCGGTCGGACAAGCGTCCAGACACGCTCGGCACGAACCACACTGCGACTCGGCGTATGGCGAGTCATGGGCCAACTCCTCGCTGGTCAGAAGCACGGCGAGAAAAATCCAGCTTCCAAATTCGGGATTGATGAGCATCGTGTTCCGCCCGATCCACCCCAGCCCTGCCCGTTGGGCGAATTCCCGCTCGAACAGCGGCGCGGTATCGACCACCCCGCGGACTGCCGCCTCGGGCGTAATCGCTCGATGGAAATCGGCCAGCCTCCGGAGCCGCTCGTGGATGAGATCGTGATAATCGCCGCCCCAGGCGTAGCGAGAGATACGCCCCTGACCCGGCCCGATCGGCGCCGGTTCGCACGAATGATAGCCCATGCCTAGCACCAGGAGACTTTTTGCGCCATCGAGAACGTGCTTTGGATGCCGATAGGCTGCCCGACGCTCGGCCAAATAACCCAGCCGTCCCGCGTGGCCCGAGGCCAGCCAGTCCTCGAACCGTCCGTACCCGGCCGGCTCCACGGCCGCACAGGCCCCGGCCAGATCAAAACCCAGCCGTCCGGCTTCCTCCTTCAATCGGGCGGTCAACTCGTCGGGCGTCATTCGCCGGGGCCTGTTTTTCGTGGGACGTTGGAGTTAAAATCGAGGGGTCGGAAGTCTGAATTTTACCTATTCTCTCCCGGAGTGTCCCCTGCTCGTGCGGTACGTTTCTGCCTTGCCCCGAATCCTCCTTGGTCCGTTGCTGCTGGCCTGGGCGTTTCTGCCGGGTTGCCAGTCCCGCGGTTCCGACGAAGAACTGGGCACCATCGTCTACGAGGTGCCCAAGGTGCCAGGTAGCGACAAGCCGTTTCCCATTCCCGAGTTGGATCCGAAGGCCAAATCGCGGCAATCTGCCGCCCCTGTCGATCCGATGGCCGATCCGTCAAGCGTTCCACCCCTCCCTTTGCCGGGATTCAAAGCCAAGTGATCGTGTTCGGTTTTTCCCGGCCGACGATGTCTGTGACCTACGTTCTCCCGGGGGCGTTGCTTCTTTGCCCAATCGCGTTACCATAGGGACGGAGGCGTGAAACTGTATCGGTCAGGACAACTGAGGTAACTGCCATGGCCACGAAGATCAAAATCATCGGGCTTTTGAGCGCTCTTCTACTACTGGGGATGGGGGTATCAAGCAAAGCGTCCGCCTGCTACTACGCATCCTACTATGGCGGTGGCTACTTCGGTGCAACCTATTACGCGGCCTACACGGCGTTTCCGTATGCCTATGCTCCGTCGGGCCTCTATGATGAGCGGCCTCCTTATTTCTCCTATTTTACTCCTATTTACTATCAGATGGACTATGGGAACAGTCGTGATTCGGTACGGTCGTCCTATTATGGCCAGTCAGCGGCTCCTGCCGATCCGCTCCGTATCCAAAACCCGTATGTCGGTGGGGAATCGGCCCAGGTCGTCTCACATGTCTCGCCCAAAGCCCATCCTCCGCGAATCCGCAATTCTTATGTGGATTCCAAGGTCGTCTCAGTCCATTAGCGCCGCCAAATAAGTCCAGCGAACGCCAAATCGCTCTGGACTTCGACAGAAAAAACGCTACCCTACGTATCCTCCCGATTGTGTTTTTCGGGCGGGATGGCACGGCGACGAGGTGGAAAGGAGTCCGCCTGATGAGACAGCTTTGGCTGGTTCTTGCACTGACAATCTTTTTGTCCGGCTGCGCCAACCGCAAGCCGCTCGCGCCCGAC
>DATECS010000104.1:0-4684 GCA_035286785.1 Thermoguttaceae bacterium
GGCCCGCACGTGCCCGACAACCGATAGGTCGCCTCGCCCAGCGTCACCTCGGCCGTCACCTTGCGGGCCGCCGGCGTGTCGTTCGCCACGTCCACTTCGAGTTGCACGCCCTTCTCGCCCGACGTGAGCACGGTCGCCGACACCCGGGTAATGGCCACGTTCTCTGCCGGACGCGCGGGCGCGACCGACTCCAATTGGATCGCCGTTCCCTCCGGCAGAAGCGAAAAGTCGGCCCGCGCCCAGTTCGACCGCTGAAAATCGCTCACCACGACCAATTCGCGCCGCCGCGGATCGTCCGGCCCGGCGGGCGCAAGCATCGCCGCGGCCAACGTCAACGCCCGGCGGACGTCGATCCGCTCAGGCCTCGCGCGGCACGCCGCCAACTCGTCGCGCAACGTCCCGAAATTCGTCGACGGCTGCTCAAACACGGCCCGCGCCCGCGCCCCGGCCAAAATCAAATTGGCCTTCAGTCCCGACCGGTAACGCAGATAATCGGCCGCCCGCGGCCGTGCCCGTTGGATCGCCTCGACGCTCCCCTGCGCCGCGCCCATGCTCTGGCTGACGTCCAACAGAACGACCCGCACCGCGTCGCCGCTCCGCGCGTCGGACACCAGCGGCCTTGCGCCCCACTGCGGGCGCGCAATCGCCAGGGCCAACAACAGAATGGCCGCCGTCCGCAACGCCAACACCAACCAATCGCGCAACCGGCTGCGACTCCGCCGCTGGCGAACCGTCTCGCGCACGAACCGCAACGTCGAAAGCGGCATCCGCACGGGCCGCGGCCGAGTCAATAGATGCACCGCCACCGGAACGGCCGCCGCCGCCACGCCCATCCAAATCGCCCAAGGATGCAAAAACGTCATCGTTGCCCTGCATTCTCACGGTCACAGGAGGACAGACATTCCTGTCTGTCATTCTTGTCTGTCTTTTTTCTCTGTTGTTGAATCCGTCTCCACGATTCTCCGACAGACAGGAATGTCTGTCCTCCTGTATTTTCAAAACGTCATCCGGCCCTCTCGACCAAAAAACTCCCCAACGTCTGCAAATAAGGCACCGCCGTCGACACCCGCCGATAATCGCACCCGCCGGCCAACGCCAACTGACGGACCGTCGCCAGATGGGTCGAAAACCGCCGCTCGTACGCCGCCGCGATCTCGGCCGGCGAGCAATCCACGCGCCCCTCATCCTCCAGCCCCTCGAACCGATAGGCCGTTCCGGCCGGCAGCCGTTCCTCGTCCGGATGGACCACGTGCAGCGCGACCACTTCCCAGTTGCGATGCCGAAACAGCCGCAGCGCCGCGAACGTCTCTTCCAAATCCTCCATCAGAAAGTCGCTCATCAACAGCAAAACGCCTCGCCGGCTCGACCGCTCGAACACCTTGCGCAGCCCCTCGGCCATTGTCACGGTGGGCACGGTCGCAAGCTGCTCGATCCGCTCCTGGACGTGCAGCACGTGCGACATCGTCCCGCCCGGCGGCAACAATTCGCGCAATCCCTCGGCCAGCACGGCCAGTCCCACCTGGTCCTGTCCCCGGTTGATCACCTGGGCCAGCGCCGTGGCCAAAAACTGCACGTATTCCAACTTGGAGCCTATCCGAAAACGGGGACGGGCTCCCGAATGTTGTCGATCTAGCGTGTCGCCGCCGTTGGACTTAGGGTGCCTGTCCCCGTTTTCGGATAGGCTCTTACTTCCCGTCGGATGCCCGTTGCCCCCGAACCGCATCGACCCGCTCGCGTCGATCGCCAGCGTGCATAGCAGATTAGTCTCGTCCTGATAGAGCCGCACGAACGCCTTGTCGGTCCGCGCGAGCACTTTCCAGTCGAGCCGCCGCAGGTCTTCGCTGCCCGAGTACTCGCGAAAATCGACCAACTCGCCGGCGCCGCCTTGCTGACGCGACCGATGGCGTCCGCTGTAGGCGCCGTCGATGTGGTGGCGCGTCGTGAACCGCATGTGTTCCAACGCGGCCAGCGCCGCCATGTCCAGAAACCGGCTCGTGCAAGGCCCGTTCATACCTTGGCTTCCGCGAGCAAGTGGTCGATCACCGCTTCCGAATTGACCGAGTCGCCCACCGCGCGGTGGTTCACGATGATCCGATGACGCAGCACGGGCTTGGCCACCGTGCGCAAGTCGTCGAGAATCGGCGACGTCCGCCCCTGCAACAGGGCCCACGCCTTGGCCGCCAGCACCAGATTCTGCGACCCCCGCGGCCCCGCGCCCCACGCCACGTAGTCCTTCACAAACGGGCCGGCGTGCCCGTTGTCCGGCCGCCCCGCCGCGCACATCCGCACCGCGCCCTGCGCGACGCTCTTCGGCACCGGCACCGCCAGCACCAGATCGCGAAGCTGTAAAAACTGCTTTCGGTCGAGCGACGCCTTCGGCAGCGGCGGAGTCCCGCCCGTCGTGAGCATCACAATCTGCTCCTCCTGCTCCAGCGACGGGTAGCCGATCCGAATCTCCATCATGAACCGGTCCAACTGCGCCTCGGGCAGCGGATACGTCCCTTCCTGCTCGATCGGATTCTGCGTGGCCGCCACGAGAAACGGTTCTTCCAGCGGATACGTTTGCCCGCCCACCGTGACGTGACGCTCGGCCATCGCTTCCAACAGGGCCGATTGCGTCTTCGGCGCCGCGCGGTTAATCTCGTCGGCCAGCACCAGATTGGCGAACACCGGCCCGCGGCGAAACACCATCTCCGGCGCCTGCCCGTCGTGCCCGCGGCTCAAAAGCTCGTACCCCGTCACGTCGGCCGGCATCAAGTCGGGCGTGAACTGAATCCGCGAAAACTTCCAGTCAAACGCGCTGGCCAACGCTTTGATCATCAACGTCTTCGCCAACCCCGGCACGCCCACCAACAACGCGTGCGAGCCGGTCAGGGCGCAGATGAGCAATTGGTCGATGGCCGCGTTCTGCCCGACGACCACCTCGTGCAGACTCGCGCGGATCGTGCGGACCCGATCGGCAAACAGTTCGACCTTCGCTTGCGCCGCTTCCGCGTTCTTGATATCAACCACCATGGGAGGTTCCTCCGAGGCCGGGCCAATGGGTTTTCGTTTTATTGCACAACGTAGGGTGCGTGCTTGCACGCACCGTGCAAAAGGGGACTGGCTCCGTTGCCTCAAGGCCGGTATCCCTTCCAAACAGGATTGCGGCAACGGCGCCTGTCCCCTTTTGCGGAACGGCGATGGTTTTGAAACTGGTTCTAGAGTCCAACAGGGACGGGGGAAGGTCAAGAGATAAAATCGGCCGTGCCCTCCTGTTCGTCGCCGCCACGGCGCATCGACGCCGCGCGTCAACAAAAAGTTTCCGAACGTCCCGCGCGTGGTAGGAGCATCGTCCAGGCAGTGTTCCGCGACTGCCTTCGAATGCCCGGTGAGGCACTTACCACCGGTCGCCAAGGCGACAATGCCGAGCAGGCTACCACTTTTCAGCACCCGTCATCTTAGTTGAGGGGTATCCAAAAGGCAAGCAATTCCAGTCCGCCTTCAGGGAAACTACAAAGTCGTGAAAGATCAGGAGGACAGGCATTCCTGCCTGTCTTTTTCGCCCAACCCAGCCAGACAGGAATGTCTGGCCTCCTGGAACACGGGACTTTGCAGTTCTCCTGAGTCCGCCTTGGAATCACGCGGTGCCCCACCAAATAGCGGGGCCCCGAGCCGTATTCCTCACGCTCCGCGTGAGGCTTCTTCTGACGCCAAGATACATCTCATCAACGCTCGATGTTCAACACGATATCGTAGGGTGGGCATCGCCCACCAAATGAGATGCCGGTTTGGTGGGCGATGCCCACCCTACGACTACGACTACGACTACGACTACCTCGTCTGACGCCGGTATTTCTTGTGGGCAAATGGAACCTCGCGCAGAACGCGAGGAGTACCAAAGGCGGGAACGCGAGGAGTGCGAAAGACGCCCCTCTACCACCGATCGACGGGCCGCGCAAGAATCTCGTTCAGAATGATCGCCTGACGGACGTTGTCCGCGTTGCGCAACATCGCGGCGAAACCCGCCGCGCTGGTCGCGGGAATGACCGCCACGGCCGCCTGGGGTTTTTCGACCGGTTTGGCCCGAGGCTGCTTCTGGGAATCCAGCTTCCCGAGCTTGTGGTCGAACTTCTTTTGCAGCCGCTTTTCGGCCTCTTGCTTCGCTTGGCGCGTCTGTTCGCCCAACTGTTTGGCCCGCTGGCGGAACACGCTCGTATCGAGATCCTTCGCCACCGTCGCCTCGACGTGCCCGCCGACCGGCCGCGCCCCCGGATCGTTGTCAACCACCTCGGCCGCCACCGGAATCTCCACGGGCCGCGATTGCACGGGCCGCGGCGCACTCGGCCGGGCCGGAGCCTGTCCGACCCGCGCCGGCCGAGCCTGGCCTGGGCGACCCTGCGCCGCACGCCGCAAAAAATCGCCGATCTCGTCCTCAAGCGTGGCCGGTTTCGCGGGACGCGGCGCCGCGGGCGGATGGCCCGCAGCGCGACCCTGTTGCGGCTGCCCCGCCTGTTGTTCGGCCGCCGCCTTCTCCTTCTGCTGCTTCGCGATCAACTGAATGATCACCGGCACCACGGTGACAGCAAGCACCACAAGCATGCCAATCACATCGCCCGCGCCCATAATCTCCTCCCTTCACGCGCCCCTCGTCCCCCGCCCCCACTCCCCCTCACGCCGTGGTCGCGCCCGCCCGCTTGCCCGC
>DATECS010000105.1:0-13508 GCA_035286785.1 Thermoguttaceae bacterium
TAGGCCGGGTCGCGACCCGGCAATCGACTCCTACGATAACGCTCTCGCCGACCCTTGGCCCGGCGGGCCGCTACGAGACGACGTTTCAACCCGGCGCCTCCGGCGCGTACGCCGTCGAAGTCTCGGCCGACCTAGCCGGAAAAATATTGAAGGCGGAACAGGTCCTGGCCGAAGTCGGCCGGTCGAGCCTCGAGTTCGAACGACTCGACTTGGACGACAAGATGCTCCGCCAAATCGCCGAAGCGGGGGGCGGACGCTACGAACATCTGACCACGGCCGACGCCTTGCTCGACACCCTCGACCGCCAACAAAGCAAGAATACCATGACGTTCCAAAGACGACTGTGGTATCCGCCGGTGATTTGGCTTCTTCTTATAGGAACGCTCACCACGGAATGGACTCTGCGACGATTGTTTCAATTGAAATAGGTAGGTCAGGCTGTGCCTGACAGAATACGGCTATTGTAAATACAACGCGGCGATTACCAACAAGATGTCAGGCACAGCCTGACCTACGTCTGATCCCCAATCCCTAATCCCTTTCTCCCCCATGTCCACCGGCTACCGATTTCTCGAACCGTCGGCTCTTGCACGGGTGAAAAATCTTTCGCTCGTGGCCCGGGGCGTGGTCGAGGGGTTCATCTCCGGTCTGCACTCAAGTCCTTACAAGGGTTTCAGCGCCGAGTTCGCCGAGCACCGTCAATATACGCCCGGCGACGACCCACGGCGCGTCGACTACCGCATGTGGGCCCGAACCGATCGGCTCTACGTCAAACAATATGAAGAAGAAACCAACATGCGGGTCCAGATATTGTTGGACACGAGCGCCTCGATGGGCTACCGGCACGACGGACGATTGACGAAGCTCGAATACGCCTGCTACCTGACAGCCATTCTCGCCTATCTGATGACGCGCCAGCAGGACTCGGTCGGACTGACGACGTTTGACACGGCCATCGGGCTCGACATGCCGGCCCGAAGCTCGCCTCGCCACCTGGGCGAAATGATGCGACAGTTGGAACACCTCGCGCCAGGCAACCGCACGGACGTTGCCGCCACATTGCACCATCTGGCCGCGCGATCCAAGCGCCGCGGGCTGATCGTGTTGGTGAGCGACCTGTACGACGAGCCCGAAGAGGTGATTCGCGCCCTGCACCATTTTCGTCATCACCGGCATGAGGTGATTGTGTTCCACGTGCTCGACAAGGCCGAGATCGAGTTTCCGTTCCGCGACTTGACGTCATTCCTCGACCTGGAGACCGGCGAGCGAATCCAAATCGACCCGACGGACGTCCGCGACGCCTATGTCGAACAGATCCGCGAGTTCATTCGCGTCTATCGCCGGGCCTGCGCCGACACCCGGATCGACTACGTCGCCACCGACACGTCCGTTGCCTACGACCACATGCTGTCGCGCTACGTCGCCACGCGAAGCCAGCTATGACGTTTTTAGCCCCGTATTTCCTGATCGCCGCGCTGGCCGGAGCCATTCCGGTCGTGCTGCACATGATCCATCGCCGCCGGGCGAAGGAGATTGCCTTTCCGACGTTGCGGTTCCTCCGCGCGAGCGTCGAAAAGACGCGGCGTCGGCGGCGGATTCAGGATTTGTTGCTCATGGCGATCCGCGTGGCAGCGTTGGCGCTGGTGGCCGTGGGGCTCGCGCGGCCGACGATCGTGGGGTTGAGTCGTCTCTGGGGTGGCGGACGGGCGGCGGCGGTCGTGGTGCTCGACAATTCGGCCAGCATGGCGTCGATCGACCCGGACCGCCCGCGGCTCGAAGCGGCCCGCGACGCCGTGCGGCAAATTCTCGATCAATTGGGCGAAAGCGACCAGGTGGCTCTTTTGTCGACCAACGGGCCCACGCCCAGTGAGCCGCCGCGGCTTGAACGGACGCAAGAACAGATCCGCCAGCGACTGACTGCGTGCCGCGCGAGTCATGAACCGGCCGACCTTCCCGCGAAAATCGATCAGGCCCGCGAACTGTTGGCCCAAAGTGACGCCGCCAACAAACAAATCTGGGTCATCACCGACATGCAGGCCCGGTCGTGGGAAAGTGACGTAGGCCGGGTCGTGACCCGGCAATCAAATCCATCGGACGACACCGGTGATTCACCCCGCCGGGTCACGACCCGGCCTACGGACTCTGATATTCCTCTTATCCTCGTCAACTGTCACCGGCGACCCACGCCGAACGTCGCGGTGGCCGACGTGCGGCTCGACGCGCTGCTGCCGATCGTGGGTCTGCCCTTTCGTGCGACCGTCGAACTTGAAAACACGTCGTCGATTGCCCAGCAACGGCACGTCGAGCTGATCGTCGACGGCGTCCGCCAGGCCGTGAGTCCCGCCATTGAACTGCCGCCCGGCGGCCGCGCCCGGCACGAATTTGTCTTCACGTTCCGCGACGGCGGCCTGCATCGGGGCGAAGCGAGATTGACGGGGCGCGACGGATCGTCGCTTGATGACCGCTGCTGGTTCGCCGCCGCGATTGATCCGTCCGTCCCGGTGGCGATCGTTCGTGGGCGGAAGCACGAGATCGCTTACTTGGACGACGCCTTCTATCTCGAACAGGCCCTCGCGCCCGGCGAATTGGCCGGATCGGCCCTTCGCGTCACACGACTCGACGCGGCCGAGTTGCCCGGCGAGTCGCTGTCGGCCTATCGTATCGTTTTCTGCGTGAATCTGCCCGCGCAGGACGAGGCCACCGCCGCAAGGCTACGCGAGTACGTCGCCGGCGGAGGAACGCTCGTCTGGATCGTCGGCGATCGGGTCGAGTCGGAGGCGTACAACCGCATGAACGCGGCGGCCGGCGGGTCGCTGCTGCCTGGGAAGCTGCTCGACGTGCGCGCGGCCGCCGAGGAGCCCGGGCGAGACAGTTGGAACGTCACGTTTCTCGACAATACTCATCCGGCACTGGGCGATCTGGCCGCGTCGGCGGCGCTGTACGAATCGGTGCTCGTCTATCGCCACGCGCGGCTCGACACACGCGACGCGCCCGGCGCGTGGATCCTCGCTCGGTTGGACGACGGCGAGTGTCTGCTGGCCCAGCGCGACGTCGGGCGCGGCCGCGTCGTGCTCTTGGGCACAAGCTGCCAGGTGGATTGGACGAATCTGCCGCTGCGGCCGATTTTCTTGCCCATGCTCCTGCGGCTGACCTACGCCTGGTCCGGCACGCAACAAGACGTCCGCGAGGCGTTTTGCGGCGAGCCGCTGGCGATCGATCCACCGACCGTAGGCCGGGTCGCGACCCGGCAATCGAACATCGACGCACCGACTGCAGACGATACGTCGGACGTCACGGGCGTCGAAATCGAACACCCTTCCGGCGAGCGGGTGCGATTGAATATTGCCGGGTCACGACCCGGCCTACGCGAGGTTGAACCCCAGCAATCGCAATACCTCGACATCCATGACCCGGGCGTGTACGTCATCCGTCCCTTACCCTCCACTCCGCATCCCTCGTCCCCCGCCTCCCGCCTCCCGACGTCCGTCGCGGTGAACCTCGATCCAAGCGAAATCAACTCCCGCACGATCGCGCCCGACCAACTCGCCGCGCGATTGGGCGACGTTCCGCTGGTCGTGGCTGACCATCCGGACAACCTGGCCGATGTATTTCAAAAACTCCGCGAAGGCCGTTCGCTCCGCGACATTTTCCTCTCGGCCGTTCTGCTTCTGCTGGTCGTCGAGACGTTCCTGGCCAATCGGTTCGTGAGCAAGCAGCAGGGTTCATGAATTTTTGGATCACACTGCCGGGAAATCAATTGCTTTTCCTGACACCACTGATAGCCCATAGTGGGGGTAAATGGCAGTGTGATGACAATGGATTGACATATCTTGCCATGTCAGATAGAATTCTTCTAGAAGGAGATCTTCCATGGACACGATGAACATCGCTTTGCCGGAAAGCATGAAGCAGTTTGTTCACGAGCAGATTGCCCGGGGTGGATATAGCAGCGCGAGCGAATACGTCCGCGACCTGATCCGGTCCGACCAGAAAGAGAAGGCTCGCGCGGTTCTGGAAGCTGAGATGCTCAAGGGGCTTGCCAGCGGAGACGCCTCGGCCATGACGGATGCCGATTGGCGTGAAATCCGGGAGGAAATTCGCCATCGCCACGCGCGTCGCCGGCAGACTTGACGGCAACATTCTATTGGCAGTTTTGAAAACTCACTTCTCCCAAACTGCCATTGCCCCAAACACCCCCATTGCGATAAACTTCACCCCCAACAAGGACTGGAATGCGTCCGTGTATTCCGTCTCGCTTTGGAGGTATTGCGATGGGATCGCTCAAGAAACCGTTGGGACTGCTGTTTGCCTCGCTCTTTCTAACCACTACCGCCGCGGCTTCGCATGGGCCGACGTGCGTCAATGACAACGGCGATCCCCAGCGGCTGGTCGTCGAGGGCTGCAAAACGTTCACGCCCGAGCAAATCATCGCCGCCGCGACCAGCAACGTCGACGTGGTGCTGGCGGCCCATCCGGCCGCGCCGCTCGAAAAGTATCGCGCGACCCTCCGCGACCGGATCGTCGCGGGCTATCAACACGCGGGCTTCCCTTACGTCGAGGTCGCCGCGCAAATCGACCGCAAGGACGAAAAGATGCGGGTCACGATCAAGGAAGGCCCCCGCTACACGGCCGGCGAGATCGTCGTGCGAGGCAACAAGGACGTTGCGGCGGATGAACTGATCAAGGTGTTGACCTCGCGCCGCCCTCCGGACGGTGCGCGATTGACGCGGGTAGACTCGCCAGAGAAAAAGCCCGTCTTCAAGTGGATCGACAAGGACGGAAACAACGCCAAGATGGACGATCCCGTCTGGGAGCCGGACAAGCCGGCTTCTTTTGATTGGGTCTCGCACCAGATCGTCGAGCGATGGACGAAGCGAGCGTTGGCCGACCAGGGATTCTTTTCCACCTTCGAGACAGATCTCATTCCGCAGTCCGACGGCAAAACGGCACTGCTCGTGATCCGTATCATCGACGAAGGTCCCAAGGCGGTTCTCGGCGAAATCACCGTCACAGGCAATCAGAACAATACTCGCAACGAAATCCTTGACTATTTCGGTCTCAAAACGGGCATGGCGTTCGTGCCCAACTGGCAAGCCGAGTTGGAACACCGACTGTGGCGCTCGGGCCGGTTCATCAAGTCCCAGGCAACCATCGACCCGCCGGCCGAAGGCGATCATCGCGCGCCGCTACGGATCGAACTCACCGAATCGCCTTGGGCCCCGCGGCTGAGCGAACCGCTCTCGCCCGAACAAACGGTCTTGTTGAAGCTGCGCGACCAGTTGGCTAATCCTAATGCATGGCCTGGAGATCTGATTGTCGCAGCCAAGGCCAAGGACTATGACGTCGAGTTCATTTTCTCCGCAACACATGGCGCCGTAACAAGAATGCGATGGTCGGCTCCTCCACAAAACGGTTATCCGGCTCGGTTCGATGGGACGTTCCTTATTTCGGACCGACAATGCGGTTTAGTCTGCGCGGAGCCAACGCATGTGAGATTATTGATTATGCGGACAGGAACACCTCGATCCAAGCTCTGGGCAACCATTTCGCTGAACCTTCTGGAAAGAACAGATGATCCCGAAAGTACTCGCAGCTTCATGTTTCATTTCGGAGCCAAGAGTCTCGACGAAGGTGAGTCGGCTCAGCCATTTACTTTGGTCTTCGACGTGACACCGTCGTTTTTCCTGGCAATACCCACTATTGACAAAAACGTCACGAGTTCCATTTCGGACGATGTATTGACGGTCTTCTCCTCGAAGGTCCACCTTCGCGTCGAAGCCTCCACGGGCCGACTCATGGAATACGTACTTTTCGGAGAAGATGACAAGAATTCTAGCTTCAAAATACGGTTCGGGAAGAACACCTTCGAGTCACGTCTTGCGGAAATTCAAAAAGCGGCGGCCCACAGCCCGAATCTCTACGATGCCGACGCTCCCTTGACCTCCTGGATTGCACTCGTCGGTAGCGATGAGTTTCTCGGTTCTTTGAAGAACGTCCAACCTGAAACCCTTCGATGGCTGCGTCTGGCCTGGGTCATGCAACAGAAGGGCGTGTTTGAAGGGCCCGGCGGCGTGAGCGAGATCCTTGGGCCTCTCTTCTCCGAGAAGGACAAGGAACGCGAGTTCCGGATTCCCGCCACCCCCGATGGATGGAACCAATCGAACGCCGGCATGATCCAGTATGTAGTCATGGCCGGCGGCTTGTCGGCTGTCGACAAGATTTTTCCACGCAACACTTGGCCCTGGACCTTTACCCGCGAACTGGTCTTCGTCGCCACGCGGCAGAGCCGGTATTCCTGGACCGAACTCCAAGGACTATGGACCTCGAACCAGACCGGGCCCCTTTTCTATCTCGCGGCGGCCGAAGCGTTTAATATTTTCAATCCTGATGCGGCGAAAATGTTCGCTATACAGGGACTTCAGAAGCTTTCCGCCGATGATTTTAAGAAGGACTGCCGCGCGTTGCTCGACAAAGACTGCATCGCGGGCCGCTGCGCTCGGCGGATGGCCGTTGCGGTGCGCGAGTTGAAGCCGGAGGAGGTCGAAGCGATTCTCGGCCCGCTACCGACGGGCGAGACGTCGGCCCTGGCCGAATTGGTTCGCGTGCTCCGCGCGCGGCCCGAGCAGCCGGTTGACGAGGCCTTGTTTGATGCGTTGACCGCCGCCTGGGAGGCTGGGCAGCGCGATCGCGTCAAGGCCCGATTGGCCTCGATCCGCGATCGAATAACCGCCGAACCGCAGCCGCTCGTCCGCTGATTATTCGAGGCGACGTTTCCTTATTTCCTGAAAACCGCGTGCCATTGCTTCTTGCTTGTGGGAACCTTTCCACGTCGCGGCACATCGCACTGCTTGCGACTTTGCGAACAGGCAACGCTTTCCGGCAAGGAGTGCCTTCTTGCGAGAGCATACATGCTCGGCAATTCCGCAAGCAGTGGCACACTCGTGATTTGGCCGGCCCGGGCTCGACGGGTGACTTACCGCGAGACGAAAGCGTCGCTCAGCAACCGGTTGTCGAAGTGGCGAGGCACCGAGCCTTCGGCGGCGTAGAGGTACAACGCGGCGATCACAATGGCACTGAGCGCCGACGAGACGAGGCTGACGAGCATCAGGATAATCACGCCCAAAAGGATCGCGGCCACGCCCAGCGGAACCAGGCCGGCGCCACAAGCCATCGCGCCCAGCACGATCGGCACGATGCCCACGAGGCTCGCGAGGAAGACGACAAAGCCGATGCCGAAATTGGCGGTGAGCGCCTCGCCCCAGGTCCGCCGCAAAATGGCGAACGAGCGTTTGGTGGCTTCGATGGGGCCCTTCTTTTCGATGACAATCACGGGCACGACGAAGTAGGTCGCGGCCGACCAGCCCATGCCCAGCAGGCCGGCGACGATCTGGCCGACCTTCTCGCTTCGCGATTCGATAATTCGCAGAATCAGGCCCACCGTGGCGCTGACCAGAGCCCAGCCGAGGATCTGGGGCAGCCGATCGGCGGCCGCGCGAAGTCCGTCGCCCACCGTCGGATCGCCGCCCTTGAATCGGATGATCGCGCAGCCGACCAGGGCCGAGTTGAAGAAAACGATCACGAAGTAGTTGCAGAAATAGAACAAAAACAGAACGACGTAGACCAGCGGGTTTTGCGCGACGGCCTTTTCGTCGATGATGTTTTTCAACGCGTCGGTCCCCCAAAGCGGCACGGCGAAACTCGCCAGCACCACCAGGCACGCCAGGGAACTGAGGATCGGAAAGACGAGTAGTTCCTTGTCCAGTTTCAGCACGTTCCAACTTTCACGGGCCAACTCCCAACCGCGAGACATTCGATCGAACATGGATCGTTCCTCCGTTAGTTGATGGAAGCCGAACCAGAAACAAGGGTCGCTCGGCCCTGACGTTGCTTCATAATTATACGTCACTCCAGCCGCTCCGCAAACATCAACACGACCATGCCGAACCGCGGAGCCGTTCCCTCCTCAGTCCCACGCCGTTTCGTACATCGCGACGATGTTATCGGTCGGAATGTCCGCCTGAAAATTGTGCGTCGGTCCCAGGAAATACCCGCCGCCCCGCGCCATCGTCCCCAGCAGTTCGCGCACCCCGCGGCGAACGTCCTCGGGCGAGCCGGCCCGCAATAGGTCCTGCTCATCCACCCCGCCGCTGAAGCACAACCGATCGCCATACTCCGCCTTCAATTCGGCCGGGACCATGCCCGTCGCCTTCACCTGCACGGGATCGAACACCTCAACGCCACACTCGATCAGATGCGGAATCAACGGGCGCACGGCCCCGCAACTGTGGTGGTAATAGTGCGCCCCAAACCACCGCGCGGCCGAACTCATCGCGACCAACGGCCGTCGGAAGAACTTCTTCCAGTCCTCGATTCCAAGGAGCAATCCACGTTGCGTCCCGTAATCCTCGCCGACCCGGAAAAAATCGATCCGCCCGTCGGCCGCCTCGTGCATCCGCTCGATGAACGCCACGTCGAACTCCAACACTCGGTCGATGAGCGCTGAGAAGAATTCCGGCCGCAGCTTCATCGCCAAAAACGTATCTTCCATGCCCAACAAATCCTGAACCGTGTTGAGCACGCCCGGTGACGCCACGCCCGGCGCCGTCATCAGAGCGTATTCGTCGTAACGCCGCGTTTGCTCTCGCAAAACCGAAAAATCGAACCAATCGAGCCGCGGCCAAGGGTAGTCGTCTAGCTTGCCGACGCCCTCGACGCCCGCCAGCGGAAACGCGGTCGGTTCCCAGTGGCCCCCGCCGCTCGCCGCCACGTAGCGGTACTCGACGCCCCAGATGTTCCGCCGCAACCCCGTCGCGGCGTCTTCCAGCGGCGGTCCCACGTACCGCGGTTCGACCCAGCGAAAATCGATCCGCAGCCGCTCCAATAATTCATCGCGTCCGGCAACCCCCAGATCCCGCACCAGCCGTCCTCCCACCTCGGGCACGTCGCGATAGAACAGCGGCACACGGTCCGGCTCCTCGTGCCGCAATGCCGTCAAAACCCGTTCACGTGGCGTCATTTTTCTTCTCTTTCTCCACCCCGCCCGGCAGTCGTGTAATCGTCACCCAAAACTCTTCCAGCGAGCGGACCAACATCAGAATATGGTCGATCCGTACGGGCTTGCTGAGGTAGCTGTGGCAATTCAACTCGCGGGCACGCAGAATGTCTTCCTCGGCCCGCGAGGTGGTCAGCACCACGACGGGAATCGCGGCGAGAGAGGAATCTTTCTGAATGTCGGCTAGCAGTTCGCGGCCGTCGCGCTTCGGCAGGTTGAGGTCGAGCAGGATCAAGTCGGGCCGCGGGGCGAGCGTGTATTTTCCCTCGCGACGCAAGAAAGCCATCGCCTCCTCGCCGTCGGTCGCCACGTGAAGATTGTTTGTGACCTTCGCCTCGTTGAGCATTTGCTGCGTTTCCCAGACGTCGTCCGGGTCGTCCTCAATCAAGAGCAACTCGACGGGGCATCCGATGGGGCGGTCGTTCATCGATGGGCCTCCTTGATTCCGGCTGATGCTTATCCCGTAGGCCGGGTCGTGACCCGGCAATATCCGTGTGATCCCTTGATGCGCCGGGTCACGACCCGGCCTACGTCACTCTAGCAATTTTCCCCCCTTGTTCGCAAGCTGGCACGGCCTTTGTACAATGGCCCCATGATCGAGGAATTTGGCGTGGAAATTTTGTACGAAGAGGGCCCGTGTCTGGTGGTCAACAAGCCCCCCGGTTTGTCCACCCAGGCACCGTTCGGCATCGACAGCCTGGAGACCCGGGTCAAGGATCTGTTTCGGCGGCGGTTGGACCGGTCGGGCGAGGTTTATCTGGCGGTGCCCCATCGGCTCGACCGGCCCGTGTCCGGGGCGATCGTCTTCGCCCGGCATGTGCGTGCGGCGCGGAAGCTTTCCCGGCAGTTCGAGTTGCGCAAGATCGAGAAGGTCTACTGGGCGTGCATCGCCGGCCGGGTCACGCCCGAGTCGGGCACGTGGATTGACACGGTTCGGAAAATCCCCGAGCAGCCGCGGGCCGAAATCGTGCCCGAGGGCCACCCCGACGGGCGGTTGGCCGTGCTTCACTACCGTACTCTGGCCCAGGCCGACTGGGGCTCGTGGCTCGAAGTGCGGTTGGAAACGGGCCGGATGCACCAGATCCGGATCCAGGCCGCCTCGCGGTCCCATCCGGTGCTCGGCGACGAGCAATACGGCTCGGCCGTCGGGTTCGGCGTCTGGGACGAAGACCCGCGGCGCCGGGCCATCGCCCTGCACGCCCGGCGGCTGGCTTTTGAACACCCGATGACGCGAGTGGCCGTCGACGTCACGGCCCCGGTTCCGGCCGTCTGGAGGGATCTCGGCCTGCCGATTGACTAGCCGTTTTCGCGGTGGCTGATATGATTATTGGCACATCGTAGGGTGGGCATCGCCCACTGACATGCCTTTCCGAGCCGCGCTCTGTGAGGGAGCGGTTGTGGTTTGTATAACCCGCAACCGCTCCCTCACAGAGCGCGGCTCGGATTCACTTCGATACTTCGGTGGGCGATGCCCACCCTACAAGGAAATGATTCTATGTCATCGACCACCAAGAATAACTACGATCCGTTCAATGCCCGCGACACGTTTGAAACGGGCCGCGGCCGCGCGGGGATTTATCGCCTGAGCCGGCTTGAAGAGCAGGGACTTTGCCGCGTCGAGCGGCTGCCCTACTCGATCCGCGTACTGCTCGAATCGCTCGTGCGCCACTGCGACGGCTACCAAGTGACCGAGCAAAACGTCCGCGACCTGGCCGGTTGGAAATCGCAAGACACGACGCGCGGCGAAGTGCCCTTCAAACCGGCCCGGGTGCTGTTGCAGGATTTTACCGGCGTGCCGGCGGTGGTCGATCTGGCGGCCATGCGAAGCGCGATGCGACGGCTGGGCGGCGATCCACGAAAGATCAACCCGCTGATTCCGGTGGATCTGGTCATCGATCACTCGGTGCAGACCGACTATTTCGCGTCGTCCGACGCGCTGCAGTTGAACCGCGATCTTGAGTTCCACCGCAACCGCGAACGCTACGAATTCTTGCGCTGGGGCCAGAAGGCGCTCGACCATTTCCGCGTCGTGCCGCCGTCGCTGGGCATCGTGCATCAGGTGAACCTCGAGTTCCTGGCCAAGTGCGTCTTCCTGGGCGAGGACTCGCAAGGGCCGGTGGCGTTTCCCGACACGCTGGTCGGCACCGATAGCCACACGACGATGATCAACGGGCTGGGCGTGCTCGGCTGGGGTGTTGGAGGGATCGAAGCCGAGGCCGTGATGCTCGGCCAGCCGCTTTACATGCTCGCGCCGGACGTCGTCGGCTTTGAAATGACCGGCCGGCTCGCCCCCGGCGCGACGGCCACCGATCTGGTGCTCCGCGTGACCGAGATGCTTCGGGCCGAGGGCGTGGTGGGCAAGTTCGTCGAGTACTTCGGGCCCGGCGTGTCGAGCATGACGCTGGCCGACCGCGCGACGGTGGCCAACATGGCTCCGGAGTATGGCGCGACGATGGGCTTCTTCCCCGTCGACGGCCAGACGCTCGACTATCTCCGGCAGACCGGGCGGACCGACGCGGAAGTCGAGCTGGTCGAGCGCTACTGCCGTGAACAACAGTTGTTCCGCGCCGACGCCGCGCCGACGCCCGAGTACACCAAGGTCGTCCGTCTCGAACTGGGCACGGTCGAGCCAAGCCTCGCCGGGCCAAAGCGTCCGCAGGACCGCGTGGCGTTGTCCGGCGTGAAAAAAACTTTTCGCCAGTCGCTTTCCGCGCCGATTGACAAGCGTGGATTCGCTTTGCCCGAGTGCGAACTGGGTCGCACGGAGAACCTCGAAATCAACGGTCAAGCGGCCACACTTGCCCACGGGGCGGTCGTGATCGCGTCGATCACGAGTTGCACGAACACGAGCAACCCGAGCGTCATGCTGGCCGCCGGACTGCTCGCTAAAAAAGCGGTCGAAAAGGGCTTGCGCGTGAAGCCTTACGTGAAGACGAGTCTCGCGCCAGGCTCGCGCGTGGTGACCGACTACCTGCGCGAGGCCGGGTTGGATGAATACTTGAATCGGCTCGGATTCCAGAACGTCGGCTACGGCTGCATGTCGTGCATCGGCAACAGCGGCCCGCTGCCCGAGCCGGTTGCCGACGCGATTCGCCGTGGCAATCTGGTGGCCGCGTCGGTGCTGAGCGGCAACCGCAATTTCGAGGGCCGGGTGCATCCGTTGACCAAGGCGAACTATCTGGCCAGCCCGCCGCTGGTGGTCGCCTACGCCTTGGCCGGGACAACCGACATCGACCTGGCCATCGAGCCGCTGGGCATCGGCGCCGATGGTCGGCCGGTGATGCTGGCCGACGTGTGGCCCTCGGCCGACGAAGTCGAGGCGGCCGTGGCCCAATCGGTCTCGCCCGAGATGTTCCGCCGCCAATACGCCAACGTGTTCGACGCCAACGAGACGTGGAACCGCATTCCCGTGGCCGAAGGCGAATTGTACGCCTGGAACGAAAAGAATACTTATATACAAGAGCCGCCGTTCCTCGTTGATCTCGAAAAGCGGCCCGCGGTGATCGGGCCGATCCGCGGCGCGAGAGTTTTGCTGGCGCTGGGTGACTCGGTGACGACCGACCATATTTCGCCGGCCGGCTCGATCGCCATGAACAGCCCGGCGGCCGAGTATCTCCGTTCGATCGGCGTCGAGCCGAAGGATTTCAACAGCTACGGGGCGCGGCGAGGCAACGATCGGGTCATGACGCGCGGCACGTTCGCCAACATTCGCATCCGGAATCAACTGGCTCCCGGCACGGAAGGCGGCGTTACTCGCCACCTGCCCGACGGCCGGACGATGACCGTCTACGACGCCGCGATGAAGTACCGCGAAGAGGGCGTGCCGCTTGTGGTGCTGGCCGGCGCGGAGTACGGCACGGGCAGCAGCCGCGATTGGGCCGCTAAGGGGGCGTATTTATTGGGCGTTCGCGCAGTGATCGCCGCCGGCTATGAACGCATCCATCGGAGCAATCTGGTCGGCATGGGCGTGCTGCCGCTTCAATTGCCGGCGGGACAAACGTGGCAGTCGCTCGGCCTGTCGGGCGAAGAAACGTTCGACGTTCCCGGACTCGACGAAAGTCTCAAGCCCGGCGGCACGCTCACCGTCCGCGCGACAGCCGCCGACGGATTGGTCAAGGAATTCACGACCGTCGCGCGCATCGACACGCCGGTCGAACTTGACTACTACCGCAACGGCGGAATTCTACAAACCGTGCTGCTTAAGCTGGCCGGCATGCGCCCTCGCGACTGATCCTTTCGCGGACGCGCGAAGGGAAATCAGAGTCTCCGTCAAAACTGTCAGCGTCTTCGTCAAAATGAAGCGGCGACTTATCTTGTTCTTGACAATCGCGAGGCGTCGATCCTATACTTCTTCACATGTTGCTCATCGGCGTGCCGAAAGTTATGACACGGTCGGCGGAAGACCTTTCGGACACGGTGCGACCAGGTGTCCGGCGCGTCCGTGAGCACGGCGTCC
>DATECS010000106.1:0-3735 GCA_035286785.1 Thermoguttaceae bacterium
CCATTCTCCAAGTCCGAGCGGCGGCGTTGTGCGACGACGACCGACTTGCGGACCACCTTGCCACCCGGCCCGGCTATGCACGCCTCCGCCATCCCCTTGTCGCCGCCGCATAAAACCCTACAAACCCTGACATGCACCCCGGCGGCGATTTTTTCGAGGAACAGCCCGTTCATCGCGGCTACCGACGGCGAAAGCGTCATCGTCGTTGCTCCCCCTCTTGTTTGAGACACCAAATTGGCGACTCAAACAGTCAAAATCGTTTTTCTTAGTCCGTGTCGAATTTTTTGTGTTGTTTTCGGTTGAAATCACCATTTGTGATTTCAAGACGAATGCCCGCCCCCTACCGTTTGCTGAGCATCACGTGGACGATGCTCGGATTGGCCCGCAGGCAGTCGAGCAGTTTTTTCGAGGGCTGCTGATCCAGCAGGATCGAGCACGAAGAGGCCTTCGCCCCCTCGAACACGGTGTTGTCCACCTCGTCGACGTTGACGCCCTCGTCGCGGAGCATGCCGAGCACGTCGGCCAGAATGCCCGGCTTGTTGAGCATGCGGATCACCAACCCACAGACGGCCGGCGACTGCTTGCAGACGTTCACGGTGCCCGGCGGGTTGCCCGTCTTGAGGAACACGTCGACGATCCGCACGGTCTCTTGGGCGATGGCCTCGGAGGCCTCGTCGGTCGACGCGCCGACGTGGGGCGTGCAAGTGACCAGGCCCGCCAGTTCCGTGTCGGGAAACGCGGTGGCCGTGGCCGACGGCTCGTTTTCATAAACGTCCATCCCGACCCGGAGATTCTTCTTGACAATGGCTTCCTTCAGCGCGGCCGTGTCGACCAGCTCGCCGCGCGAGGCGTTGATCAGAATGGCCCCTTCCTTCATCGCGTCGAGAAACGACTTGTTGATCATGTGGGCGCTCACCGGCGAGGCGGCCAGATGGACCGTCACCGCGTCGGAGGCGGCGGCCAACTGCTCGGGCGAGGCGGCGTAGCCCACCCCGTTTTTTTCGGCCAGCTCGGGCGTGAGCCACCAACCGTCCCAGGCGATCACGTTCATCTCGAGCGCCTTGGCTCGTTGGGCGACCGCCTTGCCGATGTTGCCGAGGCCCAGGATGCCCAGCGTTCGGCCCTTGAGCCCGCGGGCCTTGCCGTATTCCTTCTTCTCCCACTTGCCGGCTCGCATGCCGACGGTGGCGTTGGCGATCCGCCGGTCGGCGGCGATCAAAAGACCAATGGTCAACTCGGCCACGGCGGCCGTGTTCTTGCCGGGACAGTTGGCCACGTAGACGCCCTTGGCGCTGGCCGCGGCCAGGTCGATGGTGTTCACCCCCGCGCCGGCCCGAATGATGAGCGCCAGGGCCTTGCCGGCCTCGATGGTCTTGGCCGAGACCTTGGTCGAGCGGACCACCAGGATGCCCGCGTCGCCGATGGCCTCGGGTAGTTTGTCCTCGGTCAGGTCGGCCTGAACGACGACTTCCAGACCCAATGCTTCGAGCGCCGTGACCGTGTTTTTCGAGAGCTTGTCGGCAATGAGAACCTTCATGGGTACATCCTTTATTGGTTGCTATTGTTGCTGAATGGCTGTCTGTCGAACCGTAACCGTCCACGCCCTCGGGGACTGGCTCATTTTTCGGCCCCCTTGGCGTTGCGCGCTGGATACGCGTGACGGCCGAAAAATGTGCCTGTCCCCTTTGGCTGAACCGCTGCCGGGGAACACCGATCGGGTATTATGGCAAGGCCCACGGCGACCCGCAACCAATCCCCACTTGCGGGCGGGACGAAGCGGCGGATCCAATCCAGAAATGATTGAAGGGCGCGCCACGCGGAGTTAAAATGCGGGCGTCTTTTCACGAACGGAATGGGCTATGGATCGTAGGTCAGGCTGTGCCTGACAATCTGGCCGATATGCTTTGGTTTACCGTTGTGTCGAGGATGGCCGCGAAAAACACGAAAAGACATCAACGACGAGAAGCCATCCTTACGTTTTTGCGTCTTTTCGTGCTTTTCGTGGCTAAATGGCGTGGACTGTCAGGCACAGCCTGACCTACGAGGGTCGGACCATTCGATTCTGGAAACTAAGGAGAGGAGGCGCTCATGATCTGTCGCATGAAGCTATCGAGCGTGGCGGCGGCGGTCTGTTTGGCGATGCTCGCATGGACGTCGGTTTGCTCGGCCGCCGAGCCGGCGACGGTTTTGCAGCCGCCCGTCTTGAAGGTGGAGGTGCTCCAACGGCCCGCCGCGCCGGCCGACGCGAAAAATGAATCGTCCGAGGCCAAGATCGCCCGCGCGTTGGAATCGCGGGTGCGGTTGGAATTGGTCGATGCCTCGCTGGACGATTTTTGCCGGGAGTTGGCGAAGCAGTTCGGGATCAACGTGGTGATCGATCGCGAGGCTCTCGAAGAGTACGGCATCAGCGAATGTGACCCGTTGGATTTTTCATGTCGTGATCTGCCGACGAAAACCGCCTTGCAAGCCGCGCTTCGGACACTGAAATTGACTTGGATCATTCATCACGAAGTTCTCTTCGTTACCACGGAAGACGTGGCGGAGGAGTCAACAGAAGTGATTGTCTACGACGTGGCCGATTTAGTCACCACGTTTCGCGCCGACGGCACGTACACGATTGACGCGGGTCCATTGCATGACCTGATCACGGCCACGGCAGAGCCGGACCGTTGGGTGCATGCGGGCGGTAACGGCACCATCGAGATTTTTGAGGCCGACCGCCTTCAGGTGTTCGTGATTATGCAGACCCGCGAGGTACATGAACAAATCCGCCGACTGCTTGCCATGCTACGGACCTACGTCCCGAAACAGACGCCGGACAATAAAACGACCTCTCGGGCCGGATACATCGAACCTCGGGTGACGGAACCGAAAGCACTTGAATCGCCCGAGGAGGAGAAGATTCACCGTGCCTTGTCTAAAAGGATCGACGTGGACTTCGATCAAGTTCCGCTGTCCGAGTTTGCCGCCAAGATGGGAGCCTTGATGGATATCGAGGTCCGGCTCGACAAGGAAACGCTCGCTGAATTCGAAATCACACCCGATATGCCGGTGACGCTCCGTGTCTCGAGCATCTCGGCTGCTTCCGTTCTGCGGCTTGCGCTTTCGGACCTTGAGCTAGGGTGGATCGTCAAGGACGATTGCCTCTTGATCTGCTGCCTCGACTATGCCCACGAAAATCCAATGGTGATGATCCACGACGTGGCCGATCTGGTGGAAACGGGCGGGAAAGGAGACGAGCCGGACTTCGAGCCGCTAATGGGCGTCATCACGGGCAGTATTCAGCCGGAATGGTGGGCGGACATGGGCGGCACCGCGACCATCATGCCGCTCGCTGGCGGCGGCAGTCGCGTGTTGGTCGTGTCCCAAACGTGGGAAGGTCACGAGCAGATAAGGAATCTCCTGGCCCAACTCCGCAAGATCCGCCGCGAGGGACAGGGACGGCCCATGCCGCGAGAACGAAAACCAGCGAGCACACGGCCCGACAAAGCGTAGACTGTCAGGCACGGGATGCCTGACCTACGAGATACTATGAGATGTCGCAACACTGTGGTCGCTCACGGGCCCGACGCACGTTTTTCGCGTTGTTCGACCAGCCGGGTGAGTTCGGCGAGGATGCGGTCGGAGACGGCCTTGTCCGGGGCGACCGGACCGGCCGGGCCGCCCATGCCGCCCGGCGCGCCGAGTCCCTCGTCGGCGCCCATCGCGCCGGGATTCATGAGGCCCCCGCCCCCG
>DATECS010000107.1:0-4760 GCA_035286785.1 Thermoguttaceae bacterium
TTGCTCGCGGAGACGTTTTCGGTACCCATCGATTAGTGACGCGAGCAAATCGCCCCACCCTACTTTCTCTCGACCCTGGACTCTCGACCCATGAAAGCCGCCTATATCGAACGTCCCGGCCCGCCTGAATCCATCGTCGTCGGCGATCTTCCCATGCCCACGCCGACCGACTCGCAGGTTCTCGTCCGCGTCGGCGCGGTGGCAGTCAACCCGATCGACACCTACCTCCGCTCGGGCACGGTCGATATGCCCATTCCCAGTCCCTACATCTTGGGCTGTGATCTGGCCGGCACGGTCGAAGCGGTCGGCCGCGACGTTACGCAATTCAAACCCGGCAACCGCGTCTGGGGCTCGAATCAGGGCCTCTTCGGCCGCCAGGGCACGTTCGCCCAATTTGCGGCCGTCGATCCCCAATGGCTCTATCCCACGCCGGCCGGAATCGACGACCGTCAGGCCGCCGCCTTGGCAATGGTCTCGCTCACCGCCCACCTAGGCACGTTCCGCGCCGCGCGGCTCCAGCCGGGCGAAACCATCTGCGTACACGGCGGCACGGGCGGAGTGGGCTCCAGCGTCGTCCAAATGGCCGCGGCCGTCGGTGCCCGGGCGATCGCCACCGCGGGAAGCGACGCCAAAGCCGCACTATGCCGGGAATGGGGCGCCGAGCGCGTGGTAAACTACAAAACCGACGACCTGACGGCCGCGTTGGCCGAGTTCGCTCCCCGTGGCGTCCACGTCTGGTTCGAGACGACGCGCGAGCCCGATTTCGACCTGATCCTCGCCCACCTCGCGGTCGGCGGCCGGATCGTCGTCATGGCCGGCCGCGACGCGCGGCCCGCGCTGCCCTTGGGCCGCTTCTACACCCGCGACAGTTCGCTCTTGGGCTTCGCCCTGTTCAACGCCCCGGCCGACCAACAGCGCGCGGCGGCCGAGCAAATCAACCAATGGCTGGCCAAAAACAAGCTTCGCGCCCCCATCGGCCGCGTCATGCCGCTGGAAGAAACGGCCGCCGCCCATCGGCTCCAAGAACAAAACACCCTCGCCCACGCCGGCACCCTGACAGGCAAGATCGTGCTAACCCTGTAGGTCAGGCTGTGCCTGACAGCCGCCGCTTCTTCGCGTCTTCACGGTAAGTTTTATCGCCCTGAATCCCGCGAGACGTTTCAACGCCGGCGGAACCGCAAAACGCCGATCAACAACCCGACGGCGAGCGTCACAAAGACAGACGGCTCGGGAATGGGATGGATCGAGGCGATAGCCGCGTCGAGGTCGATTCGGCGGAAATGCTCCTCCGTGGAAGGACGGATGTACCAACTGCCGGTGCCGGCCGGTATTTGCACGATATTGCAGTTGTTGCCGCCGTACGAGACGTACTTGTCCCAAAGCGAAACGCCCGTGTCTTGGAGGATGCCGAGAATCTGATCGACCTGATCGGCCGGATTCGGGTCGAGCTGGCCGGCCAATTCGAGCGCCTGTCGCACCAGCACGGCGGCGCCCGCCACGTGGGGCGAAGCCATCGAGGTGCCGGTTTTCGTCGCCCAGCCGTCTTGATTCCCGTCCACGGTGTCCAGGGACGTCGGAATCGACGAGACAATCATCGCCCCCGGCGCGAGGAGATCCAACTCTCCCTCGGTCGTCGTCCGGTAGCGATTGCTGATAACCATGATGTCGTCCTGATTCGGGCCGTTGTCCGCCATGATGGCCGGCTGGCCGCCGTAGGTGTACGAATCATTCCAAGAGATTAGATGACCGGACCAATCGTTGCTGGCCCACGTGCCGCCGACGCTCACCGCATTCGGACTGACGGCGGGGTAACTGATGCCGTCGATATACCCTTCGTTGCCCGAGGCGCAGGCGAGGAAGATGCCCGCGTTTTTGAGATTGGCCATCGCCTGCTCGCGGGCCCAACCCGAACTGACGTCAGACTCGGTCCATTCCGCGCTATTGCCGATCGACATGTTGACCGTCGTGATGTTGTAGGTGGCCGCATTGGCGGCAACCCAGTTCAACGCGGCCGTGATGTTCGCGTCGCTGGCCGAGCCGCCCGCATCGGAAAAAACCTTCAACGAGATGATGCCGGCGCCGGGCGCGACGCCGCCGTAGGTCGCGTTGGTTGACGCGACGATCCCGGCGACGTGGGTGCCGTGCCCATTGTAGTCCATCGGGTTACTATCATTGTTGGCGAAGTCCCAACCCGTAACGTAGCGGCCGCTCAGGGCGGGATGGTTATAGTCGATGCCCGTGTCGATCACCGCGACCGTCTGGCCCGCGCCCGTGATGAAAGGATAGGCGGCGCGCATCGCCGGGATGCCGATGGCGGGCAGGCTGTCGGCGAGCAACGGCGCGTCGGGCAAACCGGGCCAATCCTCTTGGGGCGTTTCGAGATCTTCGGTGATTCGAGTTATGGAGTCCGGTTGCGTGACGGGAATCCGCCATTCCGCCGATGCGGACGACGTCTCGACCACGAAGAACGCGATTGCCATGAAAACGACCGATACCACATCAAACTTTCGCGCGAGCATGCCTTCACCCCTTTCATCATGAGGAATGCATCAAAAATTGGATCAACGCCGTTTGACTCTCGGGCCGTACTCATCTTCCGAAAATGGACGCGGGAAGCAATAGGGAACAAACCGTTCTTGTCTCGCGCCGCGAGACGCCTTCGTTCATTTTTTCGTCGGGCCGGCGCTTCACCACGCCTTCCCGCCCTTGCGCGTGCCGCAGACGCTCACCTCAATGCCCATCGCTTCAGCCATCGCGGCTTTGGCCAACAGGGCCTTGTCCGCGTCGGCCGCGCTCTTGGCGTAGGCCACCTGGATGTGGTTCGCCTTGTGACGGGCCATGAACTGGTCGCGCGACACGCCGTAGGTCACCGCATGCATGATGGGCCACTGGGGCGTGGTCAAGTCCAGCCGCCGTTGGGTTTCCTTCTTGGGCAACTCGACGACACCGGCCCGGCCGAGGTCCATCTTCAACTTGCCCTTCTCGACGAACACCCGCGACCAAACGATTTCGCCCGGCTTCGACACGCCGTGCAACGACCCGCCGCCCAGCCGGAAGTACATCGACGGCTGGCGCATGCTGACGGCGTCCTTCCAGCCGCGGGCGAAGTGGGCCGGGGGGACCGAGCCGCTGATCAGGAAGACCCAAACGTAGTCCTTCACGGTACCCGACTGGTCCCAATCGCCCCAGCGGACGTCGTGCAGCGTGTTTTCGACCGGTTGGCCCATCGCCTTATGGACGCGGAAGGTCATCAGCCCGTCGAGCCCCGCGCACTCGTCCACCTCGTTGAAATGCACCAACGGATCGCCCGGCCAGAGCGTCCGCTTGCCGTCGCGGCTCTTGACCGGCGGGCGGTCGCTGTTGTTCAGCGTCCCCTCGACCAGATCGCTGGCCGGCAGCAGATCCTTCAAGCCTTGCTGATACTGGATGCCGATCAGATCACAGCCGAAATCGTCGGCGATCCGCATGGCGGCGATGTACATCTTGCACTGGATCAAGATTTGGGCGTCGGTCAGTTCGGTCGCTTCGTTCTTGCCGGTGACGAACTTGATGCCCGCGCGGTCGTACCACTTGCGGACTTCCTGGGCTTCGCGGTCGCTTACCTGGGTCGTCTCGTAGTAAAGGGCCGACTGGCTCAGCCGTTCCTTGAACAGGCCCATCGGGTTGAGCAACTCATCCTGAATGATGGCGTTGTACATGCCCATGCAGCCTTCGTCGAAGATGCCCATGATGGCGCGGTTTTGCTTCAACTCGGCGGCCAGCGCTTCGCCGAGTTTCTTTTCGGCCGTCGGCACTTTGACCTTCGACAAGGGCTGCACGTGTTTGATCGGATGCGTGATCTTGCCCGACTTGAGCCACTTGGCCAGATTGCCGGTGAAAAATTTATCGGTGAAGTCTTCGCTCCAGAGCGTCGAGAACGGCTTGCCGGCCTTCGTCAACGAGGCGTTCAGGTTCAACATGCCGACCAAGCCCGGCCACGTGCCCGACCAGTTGGCCACGGTCAAGATGGGTCCGCGGTGTCCCAGCAGGCCCGATAGAACGTGGTGGCTATACTGCCAAACGGCTTCGGCCACGATGAGCTTGGCGTCGGGATCGATTTTCGAGAAGACGTCGAGGCCTTCCTTTTGCGAGGCGATGAAGCCGTGCTTTTCGTCTTTCTTAAACGGATGGGCGCGAACCACTTCGTAGCCGGCCGCCTTGACCGCCGTGGCCAGCGCGTCTTCCATCGCCTTCTGCGCGGGCCAGCACGTCTGGTTGGCCGACAGCCGCAAGTCGCCGCTGGCCACTAACAGGACCTGCTTCGAGGAAACTTTCTTCGGGGTGGTAAGCTTCGGAACTGCATAGGCCATGGTCAATGCTCCTTCCTGAGTGGATGGTTTTTTTGCGCCTTTGGTCAAGA
Organism: Thermoguttaceae bacterium; assembly: GCA_035286785.1. GTDB lineage: Bacteria > Planctomycetota > Planctomycetia > Pirellulales > Thermoguttaceae > UBA11386. The sequence continues at coordinate 4,400 of DATECS010000107.1, forward strand.
CGGTCCATCGTACCAGATCGCCGGGCCGTGGGGAAGAAACGCCCCCGCTTTCGGCGGCGTAATCCGCGTAAAATATCCGGCCCGCGCGGCCGCCGAGAAAAGAGGCCCGCCGCCCTTGGCGCCCAATTGCCTAATCCGGCCGAAAACGCATAATTGGATAGGGCTGGAAAAAGGTGTCAGGCACATTTTGCCTGAAAGGCCCGAAGGGTGCTCCGCACAAAATGTACCTGTCCCCTTTTTCCCAAAGCGGCTTCCCGCGAAGCGCGCAGCCCGACAGACCAGGCTATAGCGGTAGTCCAACGCCGCCACCGCCGCGCCGAGAAAAACACAAACCAACAGGTTATGCCCTGCCGTGCGGTGG
>DATECS010000108.1:0-21776 GCA_035286785.1 Thermoguttaceae bacterium
CCCGCCACCACCGGCGCGTCGTGCGCGGCAACGTGATTCTCTCGCAACGGCGAACCGGCCCGCGTTGGCAGCCCCTCGACGTCGATGATGTCCTTGACCCCCACCGGCAGCCCATGCAGCGGCCCGCGAAACTCGCCCCGTGCCGCCTCCTCGGTCATTTGCCGGGCCGTCCGGAGGGCGTTCTCGCGATCGACCACAACCCAAGCCCGAAGCCGATCCTCAAGCCGGTCGATGCGTCGCAGGCATTCCTCGACCAGTTCCAGAGGCGAAATCTCTTTGGCGTGAATCTTCCGTGCCGCCTCGGCAAGCGTCATCAAGTTGGACATGGCGAATGTATTTCTTTCAGTATTTGGTTCCAACGCCTCTTCTATAATTCCAAACCATTCCGCTTGGAAACCCATGATGCTATAGAAGCGGCGTCGGACGGACAAGTCTTCCGAGGCGTGCTCAGGAGAACTGCAAAGTTGTGAAAGATCAGGAGGACAGGCATTCCTGCCTGTCTTTTTCGTCCAACCCAGCCAGACAGGAATGTCTGGCCTCCTGGAACATGGGACTTTGCAGTTCTCCTGAGGTGTGCTTGGATACCCCCGCCGTCAGGCGGTGTTAAACTTTTCCGATTATTTGGGTCGTCCGGGCCATAGGGGTCGTGCCTCATTTTCCGCCCATTCCGGTTCCGATGAATCTAACGGCCGCTCCGTCCCGCCCGAGTCCGTAGGTCGGGCGGAACCTTGTAGGGTGCGTCTGGACGCACCAAATCCACGTCTTGGCGGCCAAGAAACTGTTTTCCGCCGTGTAAAGTCGCCGCGACTGTGGGGGACGGATGACCGGCAGACGGAAACATTGCTACCCGATCGTTCTCTGCGCCGCCTTGCTTGTTTTCACGGGTGGGTGCAGCCAGCGGTGGACGTTCGCTCCGCCGGGCCAACTGAACTTGGCCGATCGCGCCGTCGTTGAGCCGGCGCCCGAGCAGCCCCGGCTGGCCGATTCCCGCGATCCACGGACCATGCCTCCCGACGAGGTTCCGCCTCCGATTTCGGTCCAACGAGTTGTCCCGACCGTCTGCCAAACCACGCAACTCCCGGCCAATCCCGCGCGGTTCGAAGGTTTTGGTCCCGCGCCGGGCGGCGCCGTGGCGGCAACCGCGGTTGAACCGGTTCCAGCGAGCGCGCCGGCCGCGTCGTCGAGTGACACCTTTTTCGGCGGCGAGCCGTCCGAGCCGCCGTTGCCCGAGTCGGCTTGGGCGTGGATGCCCGAGCCGGTGATTCGCGGCTACGGCACGTTCCGCCGGGCCGAGATGGATTTCGTGGCCCGGACCGACTGCGTTTACGCGCGTCTGCCGGAGGGCCTCACCCGGTTGCGCTGGAAGGCGCTTCGCGATCAGTGCAACTTCTATCGCTGGTCGAGCGGCCGAGACCTGTTTTTGGGCATCGCCGGCGCGAGCCTTCTGGCCAACACGTCGATGGACCAGGACTTTCGCGATTGGGTGCAGGACGACGTCCGCGACTCCGGCACGGACGACTTCGCCGATTTCTGGAAGCCGTTCGGCGAAGGCCAGTACATCGTGCCCGCGATGGTCGGCATCGGCCTGAGCGGCTGGCTGATGGAAGATTGCCCGGTGGGCAACGCGATGGGCAAGTATGGATGGCGAGCGAGCCGCGCCTACCTGGTCGGCGTGCCGCCGGCCGTTTTTCTGCAATGGGCGTTGGGCAGTTCACGGCCCGGCGAGCGGTGGTATGAGTCGTCCTGGCGGCCGTTCGAGGACAAGAACGCGGTGAGCGGCCACGCCTTCATCGGCGCGGTGCCCTTCCTGACCGCGGGCAACATGTGCGAGAACCCCTACCTCGCGGGCAGCTTCTACTTTATGTCCACCCTGCCCGCCTGGTCGCGGATCAACGACGACTCGCACTATCTGTCGCAAAGCGTGCTGGGCTGGTGGATCGCTTATATGGCTTGCCGTAGCATCGACCAAACGGACGATTACTGCGAGTCACGACGGCTCACCTTCGCCCCGCTCTGCACGCCGGGAGCGGCCGGCGTTTCGGCAATCTATGAGTTCTGATGAAAAAGGGGACATTCTACTTTTTCTCTTGCACCCAAAACGGGAGACCATCGTCTCTTGGGAGAAAAAGTAGAATGTCCCCTTTTTCCTTGTCCCTTTTTCCTTGTCCCGAAGGGACTTCATGTTTCAGCCCAGGGTTGCGGCGCAGCCGCTACCCTGGGGAGCAGGTCGATTTGGCACGTTTACCCCAACGGGGTTTCGTAAGCAACGGCGTCAGTCCCAGACGTATTTTTCGTCGAATTCGATGCGGTGTTTGCGGAGGAGTTCGCGTAGTTCGTCCTGGAAAGAAAGTCGCCGATGATGTTCCGCTTGCGACTTGATATAGCGCTGCACGTCGGCGTGCCGCGATTGGCTGACCGAGAACGCGCCGTAGCCGGCTTGCCATTGAAAGCGACTCCATTGCGATCCCTTTGTCTTTGCCCAGAGGGATGACGCCCGTTTGAGTTCCTTGACCCAATCGGCCAAGGTAATGGTCCGCGATTGGCGACCTAGAAGATGGACGTGATCTTCCGTGCCGCCCACGACCACCGCCGGGCAATCGAGTTTTGCGGAGATGCCCGACAGGTAACGGTGCATTTCATCTCGCAACGTATCGGATTGCAGAAGAGCGCGACGGTGTTTCGTCGAGAAGACGATGTGTATCCAGACCTGGGCGAGCGATTGGGGCATGGATTGGAGTGCCTCCGAAACCCCGTTGGGGTTTTCCATATTTCCCACCAATATCCCAGGGTAGCGGCTACGCCGCAACCCTGGGCTGGGGTATGCAAGCCCTTCGGGCTAATGGGGATTGGAGTTTTTCGGTTTTAAGAAATCGGGGGGAAAGTCGGGGACTCAATACCAGTTTTGGCATTCTGCGTAATGACGATGAACGGCCGCAAGTGTGCCACTGTCCTCGCTAGTGTTAGAGTTGCCGACAAGCGTTGCGAGCTTCTTGCTAACCCTGCATCCTTGGCCCCAACCCAGACGCTCGCAACAATCTTGACCCCGTGTCTCCCGGTTCGTGTCTCCCTCTCGGCCCCCCGACCCATGCCGAGCGAAAGAAGCCCCGCCTCCTCCCTCCACCGCCTCCCTTCACCCTTCACATTTCCATCACGGCAATCTTCCCCTTGCGTGATGGAAATTTCCATCATGGCAATCTCGTCTTACGTCGCCCAACCGATTCTTCCTCTCGTCCCGAACTGCCGCGCAACCAACCACTTGCGTCTCTCAACGCCCGTCTCCCTCTCGACGCAACTCGTCAAAAACCAAACCCCCGATTTTTCACAAAAACAAGAAGCCCCGCATTATCACCCCAACCCCTTGCCCCCGAAGAACTTACAACACACAGTCCCATCCATTGTTTCACTTTCGGGCTCGTATTATTGAACACCGACTCCCAACGATTCTACCCGCCGCAACTCCTTGCCTCTAGCCAACTTTTCGGCCGCCTCCACCCCCGCGCCCCCATTTCCGAACACCCTCCCCCTCAGTCCAAATTCCCTCCCGCGCCCAAAAACCTCTGCCCTCTGCCTATATTTTGTCTGGCGAATCACCATTCCGAACCCGGAGCATCTCACCTCAACGCCAATCGTTTGTACTTCCCGCGGCGGTGGGCGACTCGGCCTGGGTCTTCGGCGGCGATGGCCTGTTCGTAGTCGGCGAAGTTGCCTTCGAACCAGCGGGTTTTGCCGTTGCCTTCCATGACAAGCAGGTGCGTGGCGATGCGGTCGAGGAAGAAACGGTCGTGGCTGATGACCATCGCGCAGCCGGGGAATTCGAGGAGGCCCTGTTCCAAGACGCGCATCGTGTCGACGTCCAGGTCGTTGGTTGGTTCGTCCAACAGCAATAGATTGCCGCCGCGGCGCAGGAGTTTGGCCAGGTGGATGCGGTTTCGTTCGCCGCCCGAGCACTCGCCCACTTTTTTCTGCTGCTGGGCCTTGCGGAAGTTGAACCGCGAGACGTAGGCCCGCGAGTTGACGGCCACGTTGCCCAACTCGATGCGGTCGCGGCCGTCGGTGATTTCCTCGAACACCGTGCGGTCGTCGTTCAGCGCGTCGCGGTGCTGATCGACGTAGGATAGCACCACGGTGGGCCCCAATTCCAGAGAGCCCGCGTCGGGTTTCTCCTGGCCGACGATCATCCGCATGAGGGTAGTTTTGCCCGTGCCGTTGGGGCCGATGATGCCGACGATGGCTCCGCGAGGGACGTTGAACGAGCAAGCCTCCAAGAGCGTCAGCTTTTCGCCGTCCACCTGAAACGCCTTGCACAGTCCCTCAGCCCGCAGGACGTGCTCGCCGAGCCGCGGGCCTGGAGCGATCTGGATGAGCGTTTCGCTCCGCGCGTCGATCGTCTGCTCGGCGGCCAGCGATTCGTAGGCCTTGATCCGCGCCTGGTTCTTCTGACGACGGCCCTCGTGCGAGTTGCGAATCCACGACAGCTCGCGTTCCAACGTCTTCTGTCGCTGCGACTCTTGCTTCTCGATCCGACGCAAGAGCTCGGCCTTCTGTTCGAGCCACGAGGAATAGTTGCCCTCGAACGGCAGCCCGCGACCCTGGTCGATGTCCAAAATCCAGCGGGTGATGTTATCCAAAAAATAGCGGTCGTGGGTCGCCACGATCACCGTGCCCGGGTATTCGCGCAGGGCCTGTTCCAACCACTGGGCCGTTTCGGCGTCCAGATGGTTTGTCGGCTCGTCGAGCAGCAGCAAGTCGGGCTTTTCCAACAGGGCCATGCACAGGGCCACGCGCCGCCGCTCGCCGCCCGAGAGAATTCGCACGGGCACGTCGTCGGGCGGCAGCACCAGGGCGTCGGAGGCGATGTCGATCAGCCGGTCGAGTTCCCAGCCGTTCACGGCGTCGATCTGCTCCTGGAGCCGGCCCATCTGGTCCATGAGTTTGTCGAAGTTGTCGGCTTGCTCCGGGTCGCCCATCTGCTCGGACACCGCGTTGAATCGGTCGATCAGATCCTGCACGGGTCGGACGGCGGTCAGCAGATTTTCGCGGACCGTCTTGTCCAACTCCATGACCGGTTCCTGGGCCACGTAGCGGGCTCGCATTCCCTTGGCCAGCTTGGCCGTGCCGTCGATGTCCTTATCGAGACCGGCCATGATCTTGAGCAGCGTGGACTTGCCCGCCCCATTCTCGCCGACCACGCCGATCTTGGCGCCGTAGTAGAACGACAGGTTGATATTGCGCAGGACGACCCGGTCGCCAAACATTTTGGTGACGCCGGACATTTCGAAGATGAATTGTGGAGGCATGAAGTAAAGATAACACGACCCGGGGCGTTTGAACAGGGGGACGACGCAGGGTGCGTCTGGACGCGCCAAGGGCATCTCCGTATTCATCACGCTCCGCGTGATGCCGCCGACAACTCGCTGTTCGCATCAATGACCACCTCACGCGGAGCGTGAGGAGTACTACATGGCGTTGGTGCGTCGGGACGCACCCTACCGTTTCAGCTTGCGTCTCAACCGGCGAAGCTGGCCGACGATCGTCGGCATCGGGTCGCGCCAAGAGAAGTACGGCAGCGTCTGTCGGTGCAAGAGGCTTGCCAGCCAGCGGGGAAAAGAAAGCATGCCTTGTCGTCGCATCTGGCGGAAGGCGTGAAAATCCTCGATCGGATACCAAAGCCGCAGACCCGTGCGAAATCCGGTCAGTCGCGGCTGAGGCAATCCCACGATGCGGTTGTAGACGAGCCTTGCCAGATCATACCCGGCCCGTTCGACCAGGCAATTGGCCGCCGTGAACCGTGCGTTGCACTCGATCAGTTTCAACCGCCCGTCGCGTTCGTCGCGTTTGAACTCGACGTTGGCCAGCCCGCGCAGACCGACGTGCCGAAACAGCCGCAAGCCCAGTTCGTGCAGCTCGGGAATGGCGTCGGTCACGTGATAGCAGGCCGCGCCCATGCCGACCGGATACCGCCGGACGATCCGCTTGGTGAAATGGAACAGCGGATTGCCCCATTCGTCGAGATAGGTGTAGTAGCTGCACAACCGATCGTCCGGCCCGGGGATCTGTTCGACCAGCATCACGGAAATGTCCGCGTCGTGGACGTTTTGAAAGGCCGCGAGCAGTTCGTCGAACGAACGGACGACCACGAACTTGGCCCCGAACCGCCGCTCGAACAGATGCGACAGCCGGGGCTTGACGATCAACGGATAGACCAACTCGTCCCGCGCGGCCTCGAGGTCCGCCATGCTCTCGGCCGTCCAGAAACGCGGCGTAGGCACGCCGGCGGCCGTCGCGGCCCGATAGGTCGAGAGCTTGTCGAGCATGCACAGTTGCGCCTCGGGATTCGAATCATCGAGCAGGAATTTCTCGTCGAGCGCCGCGCGGTTCTCAGCGATGATCTTCAGCCCGTCGTCGCACGCGGCCAGCAGTACGGCGCCGCGAAGATGATCCGACCGCCGGCTCAGCAGAAACTCGGTCCAGACAGCCGCCGGATCAGGCCCATCAGCCAACGGAACCCGCCGGGCATAACGGCTGCGGCAAACCGCCTCGTTCGCGAAGTTGATCGCCCAAACCGCCGCCCCGCGCCGTCCCAGGCTCCGCGCAATCGACAGCGCATTGGTCCCCCCGCCCAAAATCACCACCGGAGGAGGCGAGGCAAGCAACTCCGCCCGCCGCCGTCGATGGGGTGAAACTGCAAGACGATGAGGTTTCGTGACGGTACTCATGAATGACCCTTTGTTCAACAAATAAGGCAGCATTCCGTAGGGTGGGCACCGCCCACCAATCTGCATTGTTTTCTTTACCGAGCCGCGACCGTCAGGGAGCGGTCGCGGTTTGTGACACGCTCAACCGCTCCCTCACAGAGCGCGGCTCGGTTTGTTCGATGAATCTTCGATCAATCGCCGCAGCACGTCAATCGCCACGGGAACCGCTTCCCCGCGCCGGTGATAGTGATAATAAAATCCCGGCGTGGTGTTCACTTCCAGGATGACGCCGCCGGTTTCCGCCAACGGCCGGCTGGGATCTTCCGTAATCACGTCCACGCCCGCCAGCCGCGCGCCGACGCACGCGGCGGCCCGGGCCCCATCGGCGACAATCGCCGGGCAAATCCGTTGGCCGACCGCCTCGTTGTCGACCGCCGCGTTCTCGTTAATGACGGTTTTTACGACCACACCTCGCCCCGCCGCGGGAACCGATCGCAGCGAAAGCCCCTGGCTCGCCAGGGTCCGCCGCATTTCCGCGTCGATGGTCAGCAGCACCTGCGCGGCGGCGAACCCGCCGGAGAGCCGCTCGGCGTTCGCACGGTGGACCAACCGGCGAATCGTCGAACGTCCGTCGCCGACAACCGTGGGCGGATGACGCCGCACCGCGTCAAGCAACACGCCGTCCAGATAGAGCAACCGATAATTCCCGCCGCGCACTTGTTGCTCGATAATCAACTCGTGATCATACACGGCCGCCACGGCGGCGGCCCGACGAAGCTGACGGAGCGTGCGAACCCCCGTCGCCACTCCCATTCCGGCCCCCGTGTCCCTGGCGGGCTTCACGACGCACGGTCCCGTCGCCCGACGCAAATACTCCCGCGCCGGCGCCATCCGATCCATCGAAAACAGCGCATGGCGCGGCACGGGCAGCCCTTCGCGGGCAAGCAACCGATAAACGGCCGCCTTATTGCCCGCCAACGCCAGCGTCACCGGATCGTCGATCGCCGTCCAATTGCCGCAAACCTTCGTGCAAAACCCCTCGCGCGTGATCCGCAGAATCTCGTCGCCCAACGGCTCGACTTCCATTCCCGCCTGCTCGGCCGCCTCGCGCCAGACGTGCCGATAAAACGCGGCCCGCTGTTGCGCGGCCTCGCGCGCCGTCGGCGAACGACGCAACAGCGCCGCCTGAACTCGCCATCGCAGCGAAGTGAGCTGAACCCAAGCGGAACGGAGTCGTGGAATCATCGCGAGGTTCTCGTTCAAGCGTCCTGTCGTCCCTCGGCAAACGCCGGCGCCGCGTCCGACGTTCCATCCGCCGGCGCGTCCGCCGCATCGGCCCACGGCGTCCGCGTGTCGGCCGCTTCTTCATGAATGATCGGGCAACCAGCCTCGGCCAGGGTCGCATCGACCCAAGCGTTCGAGAACTGCCCGCGCCGCACGCCCTCCAGGTAGTCGGCCATCGTAGCCTGATACTCTTTCAATCGCCCGAGCAGTTCCTCGGTGATGCTCCACGGAATGACGACGATCCCCGCCGAGTCGGCCACGAGCACGTCGCCCGGGTGAACGACAATTCCGCCGCAGCAGACGGGATAGTTGATCTCGCCCGGCCCCCGGTGCAGCGGACCGAGCGACGTGGTTCCCCGGGCAAACACCGGTAAATCCAACGGCACGATGCCCGGCAGGTCGCGCACCAGGCCATCGACGACGAATCCCGCGATTTTGCGGTGCCACGCCTTGGTCGAGACCAAATCGCCCAGCACGGCGTTCATCGTCGAGCCGTGCGCGTCAACGACGATGATGTCGCCCGGCTTGGCAATGTCCAACGCCTTGTGGACCATCAGATTGTCGCCCGGAAAAACCTTCACCGTGCAGACCGGCCCGCAAAGCCGATGGTGGTCGCCCGTCAGGCAGCGGATGCCGTGATCCACGGCGTACATGCGATTCAACTGGTCCGAAATGTCGGGCGTGGCGAACTCACGGAACGAGTCCATCAACTCACGCGGCAGCCGGTAGAAATCCGCGCGAACGCGAAAGCCGGGCCCAGGGTGCATCTCGGCGGAGCGTGGTTTAGTGGCCATCAGTGCAATCCTCTTGCGAAAAACGGGCTACTTACAAGCAGCCGCCGCGGAGCCCTCCTCCGCGGCGGCTGGATTCAAGGGAACAACCGTCCGAATCAACTCCAACAATTCAGCGATCGTCGCCGAGCCCGAGTCAATATGCTCGGCGTACTCCGGCAACGGCGAGTCGCCGAGCACGTGATACAGCCGCTGGATCTCGGCGGCGATTCCCAGCGGCAGGCGGAGCGCGTGAACGGTGCATTGCAGTTCCTCCATTTCCGCGGCGCGCCGACGCGCATGACGCGGCAACGTCGGCAAGAGTCGGTCAATAATATCCATCAAGCCGGGATAGTATTCCCGGCACGTCTTCAAAAACGGTTCCAAAAGATCGGCTTCCGCCGCGGTCAGTCCCATCTCGACAAACAGCCCGACCAGACTCTTCGACACGCCGCCCAGCAGCATCTTGAACAGCGACGCCGTGCCGCACCGCTCGTCCAGCACTTCGACGCGTAGTACGCCCGTCAGAATCGCGGCCAGATCGCACGCTTCCGGACCGCTAAGAAACAGCGTGCCCTGTTCACGCAATCGCCCCGCCAGTCCGTGAATGCTCGCGTCGACCAGCGACCCGCCGCAATCCTCGACCCTCCGCTGAATCCGTCGAACCGTGGCCGGCGACACCGAATTCGCCTCGACGAAAAGCGGCGGGCAGTCCAACGACGCCGCGGCCCGGCAATACGCTTCGGCGACGTCCACGGCCGCGTTGGGCGGCACCAACGAAATAAATATCTCCGACGCCGCCACGACGTCGTCGGACGTGTGCAACACGCGAAGTCCCGCCCGGTTGCACCGCTGTAACGTCCGCGATCCGCGGCCGTCCAGCGTCGTAACGACCGGAAACCCTTGTTCGGCCAAGAGCGCGGCCAGGCTCACCCCCATCTCGCCCGGCGACACAAGGCCGACGACCGGCCGCCGATTCTCCTCGCTTGCGTTCAGGGGGACACTTTTCCGGCAATTCAACCGCATACGACACAGTCCTCCCGCTGATCGGAGTCCGTCTCTTCGACCACATGCACGTGGCCGTTTTCCGCGGCCGGTTCATGCGAAAGCGGCAACAACCGCTTGCGATAATGAATTTGCTCAATCAGGTCCTCGTACTGCCGGACCATCTGGTCCACCGACCAATGTTCGACGACGCTTCGCCGTCCCGCCGCGCCCATCGCCCGGGCAAGTCCCGGATCGCGGAACAATCGCAACGTCGCCCGGGTCATCGCCTCGGCGTCGCCCGGCTCGACCAGGAATCCCCGGTCCTCGCGCACCGTGTCCGGCACCGAGCCGACGCGGGTCGAAACCACCGGCACGCCCACGGCGAACGCTTCCAGGATCGACACCGGATTGGCCTCGATGTGCGAGGTGAGCAGAAACACGTCCATCAGGGCCAGCACGTCCGGCACGTCCGACCGCCACCCAAGGAAGTGGACGCAATCACCCACGCCCAACCGTCGCGCCCGCTCTTCGAGCGACTCGCGCAGTTCGCCGTCGCCGACGATCACAAATTGCGCGTCCGGCGTTTCGTGCCGCACCCGCGCGGCCACGTCCAGAAACATTTCGTGGTTCTTCACGGCTCCCAGCCGCGCGACCGTGCCGGCGACGGGTCCAGGCGGAATCCCCAGGCGGCGCCGCAATTCGGAATCCGGCCGTCGTGGACGATAGAGTTCGATGTCAACTCCATTGGAAATCACGCAAACCTTATCAACCGGCAGCCGTTCGTCCTCGACAAGATATCGCCCGTGCGTCTCGGCCACGGCGACGAACATGTCGGTCAGCGGCGTCAACGCATGATTCAATCGTCCGATCCGGTCGGGCCAGCCGGTGGAGTGGATCGAGCAAATCACCGTCGAAACGCCGGCCGCCCTCGCCGCCAGGCGTCCCCAAAACATCTTGTCGCCCGCCCCAACCGAAATGATCGCGTCGATGCCCCGGCGGCGCAACAGTCCCGTCAATCGCGGCAGCACGCGCAGGTCGTACTTCGAGCCCAGCAGGCCCTCGAACGCGGGAATCTCCCGGGCCAACTCCTCGCCCAGCGCCCCGAGCGACTTCAGACAACACAATTCCGGTGCGAAACGCGACCGGTCCAGCCGCCGAATCAGGCTCGCCATCAGCGTCTCGGCGCCGCCGCCGTGCGCGATCGTGTGCAAAAACATCACTCGAAGGGGACGGGGAATCGCAACATGTTTTCCATTCGATGCCGACATCAGACGGGCTCCTCGGGAGATATCACCACGCATTCGAGCTCCACGCCCTTACGCGATATATTCGTCCAACGGGCCGGCACGAAACGCCATCGCGCCAGCGACTCTCGAGCAAAGGCGACGATTTGCTCTTTTTCCTCGCGGGTGAACACGATACTTGTCGCCAACGAAACGGCCGACACAACGGCCAACACGGCCAACGCCCGACCCGCCCCGAGACAAATCGCCCCGGGCACGGCCGAGACGATCCACGTTCCCAGCGTTATTCGCATCCCGCGCCAGATCGCCAGCCCATAGACCACCGCCAAAAGCGCAAGCGTGGCCATGCACGCCGCCACCGCCGCCCCCTCCAGGCCCCATCGCGGCAGCAACACGAACGCCGCCGCCACGTTCACCGCTAGCGCCGCGACGAGCCCCAGTCCCACGAGCCACACGCGCTCGTCGCACCACAGGTAGCTCTTGGCGATGGCGAACATGCTGAACCACGCGGCCGCCAGCAGCGTCCAAGGCAAAATGGCCTCGCCCGCCGCGAACTTCCCGGCGAACACGCCGCCGAACAAGATCGGCGACGCCGCCATCACGACCACCGCCAGCCCCGTCAGCCCGAGACCAAGCACCTTAAGAAACAGGTTGAGCCGCGCCCGGACCGCGTCGCGACGCCCCGCCTCCCAGTCGTGGCTCAAGTACGGAACAAACATCGTCCCGACCAGCACCGACAACTGGACGACCAACAGCGGCACCAGTCGGGCGGCGTGATACTGGCCCACGGCCGCCGTGGCCGCCGTAGGGTCCAGCCCCGAGTGGTGCAGGATCATGTACCGGTCGCTCATCATGAACAGGTTGCCCAGCAGATTGCTCATCCATACGGCGCCCACGAACGGCAGCACCTTTCCCCAAAACGCCGTATGCGCCGGGCCGGGTGTATTCTCCGGCAGCCGCCACCACATCCGCCCGAGCCAATACAAAGGAACCACGCTGCACGCCACGCAGGTCAGCCCGAAGGCCGCTGTGACGCTCCCCGCCCCGGCCTGCCACCCGCCGGCCAGCGACAACGCCAACGCCGCGAACAACATGCTCTGCATGAATTGCAGAAACGCGACCACCCGATACATCCGCAACCCGCCGAACAACTCGTTGATCGAATTAAACAGGATCACCGCCGGCAGCGCGAAAACCACCAGCCCGATCAACGAGAGATTGTCTCCGTGGCCGTACAGCAAGTGCGAAAACCACGAACGTCCCCAATGCAACAACCACACCGACCCGGTCAGCAACACGACAATCGCCACGCTGGTCCTTAGCAGGAACGCCCGCAGTTGCCCCTGCTGCCGATAATGTTCGACGTATCGCGCGAAACACGCCGGAATGCTCAGCACGGCGATCGGCGCGGCCAGTTCCAGGAAGGCGAGCGTCAGATCCCAATGGCCCAACTCCTCGGGCGGAAGCCACCGGCACAGCAGCAGGCTGCGTCCAAAACCCACCGCCCGCTGAATCACCGTGAGGCTCAAAAGCAGCACGAGACTCTGCGCGAGCGAATTGGGCCGGATCGCAAACCGTTCGGACTGTGTGTCGCTCAAAACCGCGGTTCCCATGATTCTCCTACACCTTCGGACACAGCCGGTCTCGCATCTTCACCAGCACCGGCGCGTGCTTCTTGAGGAACGGCTTCACCCGATGCTCGCACGCGCCGCAGCACCGGCACCGCACCGACCACGGCGAAAACACGCACACATTCACCTGCGCCCGCACGTCGTTGGCGAAATCGTGTTTCCACCGCGACTCGTCGCCGGGCCCGAAATCAACCACTTCCCGCTTCTCCTCGAAGGCGTCGCGCAGCACCCGGTCGAAAAGCACCACGCCCGGCGACAGCTTCCCATACTCCGAGTCGTAGGCCGTCCGCAGCGCGTAATACTCGTTGCGGAACGTCACGCCGTAGAGATACACCACCGGCTTCGAGTCCAAATACAACACGTACGACCGCAAAAGACCGTTGCCCGTGGCCGCCCGGGCAAACGTCTCGTAGAGCCGTTGCGGTCCCTGCATGAGGTCAAGCGAAACCTTCCTTTCGGCCTTCCAACTCCGCTCCTCGATTCGCAAAATGTCGCCCATCGTCCGTGAGAAATCATCTCCCCGCGACACCATTTCGATCTCGACCCGGCCCGCGTCCTGCAATCGTTTCACCTTTCGCTTCACTTCCTTGGCCAGGTGCGACGATCGCGATTTGAGATACGAGGGCCAATCGCCGGCGATCCGCACGATCGGCGATGACACGCTCGGAAACACCAGCGACGACATGCCGGCCGCCGCCGCCGTCGCCGGCAAGGCCGAGAAAACGGGCGCGCCGGCCAGCACGTTCCGAAACGCCAGCCGAACGTGCTGTCGGCTCTGTTGGAGATAGGCCAGCATCGCCCCGCAAATCGCCGCCGCGTTGCCCGCCGAGATCACGCTCGCCCGATTGCCGTGCCGATTCACCGGACAGACCATCGAGGAGGAGCACCACACGTCGCCATGCTCGTCCGCCAACAACGGGGCAATCCCCTCGAGCACGTCCCCCGTCCAGAAAAAGAGAAAGCAGAGGAGCCGCCCCGCCCAAAACGCCTCGATCCACGCGGTCACCCACTCGAACGTGTCGAACATGCTGGCGTCCGCGCATCGGGCGACCAGCGCGTCCCACTGCCCGCGGTACGCCGTCAGCCGAGCCGGATCGGAAACTTCTTCCACGCGTATCATCGCAATTCCTTCGTGTGTCGCGCTACCGCGCTTTCCTCAACCATGGCCGGCCCCAGAAAAAGAAACAACATCGGTCGCAGCCTTCCCGCGAGGTCGTCCCTCGCCCGTCGCAAATCGCGCCCTCCAGGACGTAACGCTCCCGTTTGATCTTGAGCATGTGCCCGGCCTTCTCGTCGAACAGCATTTCGACTTTCTTGAAGACGATCAGACGCTCTCCGCAAAACCGTTTCATGCCCTCCATGAGTTCAAGCCCCTCGCACTTCCGCTCGTCGTCGAGCGTCGCGCAAATCTCCTCATAGCTGAGCACTTCAACCTCGTCCCCGGCTTGAAACGGCTCGGTGGACTCCGCGACAGGCGTTGCCCGATCCGCAATCGTCGCGCGGGCCGAGCGCGTCACTTTGTCCGTGCGACCGAAAAAATATACTGCCAGCCGTCGAGCACGTCGCAGCGCGGCCCAAGGGAGCCGACGGGCCCACTGCCGCGCCGTGTCCGCCGTATTCAGAAAGCAGCCGTGCGCCAGCACGCTCGACGACTGGCAGTCGGGGGGAAATTCAATCCGCGGGGTTTCCATCATGTGTTCCTCTCTTTACGTTCGTGAATATCCGTAGGGTGGGCACCGCCCACCAAATTCCGTAGGGTGGCACCGCCCACCAAATCACGTGCTTCATTCAAATCCGCGAAATCGGTTGATCGACCGTCGACCTCCTCGGCCCTTGTGGCCAATGCGTTCCCTCGTCCCGATAAACAAAGTCGGGCAAACTTCCTTCGCGGATCGGGTCGATCATGGCCCAGTTTTTCGCCCGATTCGGTGGCCCGTCCACGCATCGCCGGCGAATGTGAAACGGATTGTCGCCCGGATAATTCCACCGTCCATAGGCCGAGCAGGCTCCCGCGTAGCCGGCCTCCAGGGCGACGTCGAACGCCTCGCGGCTCAAATTCTCGGGCGATCCGAAGGGGAACGCGAAATACCGGACCGGTTCGCCCAGGGCCGACTCCAACTCGACGCGCGAGGTCACGATCTCGTCCACCAGGCGCCGGCGATCGGTCAACGCGCCGAGATTCGCGTGGGTCCGCGTATGGGCCCCGATCTCAATGCCCGCCCGGCGCCAATGGCGCAGTTGCGCCGCGGTATTGGGGGCAAAGTGATAGTTTCCCATCACGGCGTCATGGACGAACGGTTTTTGTTCCAGCACGGCGTCGGTCGTGACGAAGTACGTGCAGGGCACGCGCAGCTCGACCAGCAGCGGCAGCGCGACCCTGCCATTTTCCGCGTACCCGTCGTCGAACGTAATGCACACGGCCGCTTGCGAGTTGAAGCCGCCGCGCATCCGATGCTGCAACTCGGCCAGCGAGATCATCTCGAACCGCCGGTTGAGCCATCGTATCGCGTGGACGAAATCCCGCGTCCGCATGGTCCATCGGTTCGCCCGATCGTCGGCGATGCGGTGGAACGTGAGCACGGCGATCGGCGCCCGCCCCGCCGCGGCCAGACGCCGCAGATACCACGATCGGCCGGAGTAGGTCGCATAGTAATAGAGTTCCCCCAGAACGCGGCGCAGCGCCGGCAGCCGCGGCGGGGGCGGGCCGCCGTGCGACGTGGTGGACGGCCGTTGTGATTCCAAGGGCGACGTGTCCGCCCGCCGTGGTGGATTCGAGAGTGAGATCATCGTCCTAGCGCCTCCGCGTATTCTTGGATAACTTCCCGATAAACTTTTGCCACGCCCGCCGCCATGCTGCGGTCGGAAAACGCTTCCGCCTGCCGCCGATGAGCGTTGCGCCGCATTCGGTCGCAATCGACTTCGCCCCGCACGACCGCCGCGAGGACTCGCGCCAAGTCGCTCGCGTCGCCCGGCGCGGCCAGGAGTCCGTCTTCCCCGTCGCGCACCACGTCGGTCACGCCGTCGACTCGGGTGGCCACCACCGGCGTTCCCGCTCCCATCGCCTCCAGCACCGACATGGGCATCCCTTCGCTCAAGACGCTCGGCAACACGAAAACGTCCATCCGGCGCAGTTCGTCGTGGACGTCCGCGCGAAAACCCAGCCAATCGACCTGTTCGGCCAGTCCCAGGTCCGACGCAAGCCGCCGCACGCTTTGCTCGTAGCCGGGCGTGTCGAACGGCCCCACCACCCGGAGTCGCGCCGCAATGCCCGCTTGGCGAAGCTCGGCCATGGCCCGCAAAATGACTTCGAGACCCTTGCGCGGACGAAACAACGCCAGCACGCCGAGCGTCCACGCGCCGGCCGGCCTGGACCGGACCGGCAGCTCGCGCGGCGCCGGCACCCCGTTGGGCACCAGCCAAATCCGTCGCCCGTCGTAGCCGTGGTCGCGCAGGTAGCGCGAAATGCTCTCCGAAACGCTGATCAGCCCCCGCGCCCGAGCCAGGCTTCGCCGCTCGATCAGCGCGCTGAAGCGGCGCAACCGGTTGTCGTCGACTTCTTCGCGCGTCTGCGTGTGGACGTGATGCACCAACGGAACGCCGCGCCACGCCGCCGCCAGGGAGCCGATCATCGCCGTGCGGGGATTGTGCGTGTGGACCAGCGCAAAACGTCCGCGGCGCAAGAGCCGCGCCAGCCGCCCCACCGAGCGCAGGTCCAGCCGCGACCGCATCGACACGTCGTAAAGCGGCGCGTCCTTCGCCCGGCGCATCGGCTCAAAACGGCCGGGCTTCAGACACGCGAAACTCACCTCGAACCCGTGCTCCGCGAGCCCCAGCGCCAGCGTGTCCTGGACCCGTTCCGCCCCCGCGTAGTGTTCGCCATTGATCACGTGCAACACGCGAACCGGCGGCGCGGCGACGACCCGCTCTTCGCGGGCCGCGTCTTTCGTGTCGAGTTCGTGCGTCATCGTGCTCATCGGCGTGTTCCCCATCTCCGTATCGTGGTTTAATTCCAATCTTTCAATACGCCCCGCGCCGGCTCAACACGGCCCACGGCGTCCGCAACAACAGCATGACGTCCGTGGCCAGGTTCTGGTGCCGCACGTACCACAAATCCATGAGCATCCAGCGGTAGAAAGCGATCTCGCTTCGCCCGCTCACCTGCCACAAGCACGTCAGTCCCGGCTTGACCGACAGCCGTTTGCGTTGCCACGGCTCGTACTTCGCCACCTCTTCGGCGATCGGCGGACGCGGACCGGTCAGCGACATGTCGCCCTTCAGAATATTCAGCAATTGGGGGATCTCGTCGACGCTCGTTCGACGCAGGATCCGGCCGAATCGCGTGATCCGCGGATCGACGTCGTTCTTAAAGACGGGCCCTTCCTGCTGGTTCTCGACCGTGTCGCGCAGCCGCTCCGCGTCGACGATCATCGTGCGGAACTTGTAGAGCCGGAAGGAGCGTCCCAGGTGGCCCACGCGGTCCTGAACGAAGATCGGGCGTCCCCGCGTCGTGACGAGCAAAACGGCCGTCACCGCCAGCAGCAGCGGAGACAGAAGCGTCAGGATGGCCGTCGCGCCGAACACGTCCAACGCCCGTTTCGTGGCCAAATAAAGCCGCGACCGATTGCCGCCCGGCGCGATCCGCCACGTTTCCTTCACGGCGGCGCGTCTTTTTGGAGTTGCGACGATGGTTTCCTCGAGAACGCCGCTCGGCCGATCCAGCACGGAGGTGGACGATTGGCCCGCGGCCTGCCCGGCGCGCCGAGCGGACTTCTTCCGTTTGCGGCGTACCGGCGCCGATTGAATCGCGGACGAACTACTCGCGGTCATGGGAACATCTCCTTTTTTTCCCGAACACTCTCACTACCTTGGAACAAGTCGATAACCCGTGTAGCCGGCCGTGGGCGCGAATACCGGTTCCGGCTCGGCCGCGCGGGCGCTCGCGGCGGCCGTGGACCACGCCGGGCCAATGCCGGTCGTCGCTCCCGCCAGCACGAACACCAGGCAATTGTCGATGGTCGAATAGGACAATTCGTGGAACATCAATTGACAGACGTAGAGCCCCAGCACGCCGAGGAACAAGACGGCCTGGCGCCGCGCCCAGGGCGGCGCGAGCGCGTCGCGATGGAGACGCCACGCATGGCGCCCCCACGCGGCAAGCAGCGCGACGAACAATCCCAATCCCACGATGCCCGTCTCCGTCAATAAGCTCAAAAACGTGTTGTGATGCACGAGCATGCGAAGGTCCGCCAGCGGCAAGTCAACACGGTCGGCCAGATATGGCATTTTGGCCGTCGGAAACTGCCCGAATCCCACGCCCCAGACCGGCGAGTCCTTGAACATTTCCCACGACACGTAGGCGAAACTCAGCCGGGCCTCGGCCGAACTCTCGGCGACCTGGGCCGTTTGTTCGCGGCGCAGGGCGACGATGCTGTCCATTTTGGCCGCCAGCAACACGGACGCGCCGAGGACCAGCGAAGTCAGCGCGACGATCCGCGTTCGGCCGCGAAGCGACAAGCCCAGGACCAGCAACGTCCCGAGGCCCGCCCCCATCCAGCAACTTCGCGTGTAGCTGTAATAGAGCGCCGTAACCTCCAATGCCACGAGCGGCGGAAGCACGAGCCACCGCAATTTTCCCAGCCGCTCCCGGACCATCCAAAGGCATAAGAAGCTCGTGCCCAGGTACAACCCATAACTGACCGCCGTCACCATCGGCCCGCGAGCCCGCCCAAAGTGGAGCCCCACCGTCGGATCGGCGATATGCTTGGGAAACACGAGCCACCACCAGTGCAGGATCTCGCAAATGCCCGTCACCGCAAGGTACACGCCGAACAGGGCCAGGCCTCCATGTATCCAGTTGATCTCGCGCCGCCCGTAGGACGACTGTCGAGCGATCGTGTAGAGGAGAATCGGAATGGCATAGGCCGTGAACCATCGCCAAACCGGCGTGGCCGTGTCGGCGAACGTCGCGCGGAAGTCGTGCGCGAGGAGGCTCACGCTGAGCCATGCGAGAAACGCCGCCAACAGCCACTCGCTCCATCCCCAGGGTTTCGGCGCCGTGACGCCCTGCTGGCGTTGGACGAGAAAGGCCGCGATCAACAGCGGCAGCAGCACCCGGTCGAGCGTCCAGTGCGTGCTGGCGACCGTGAACGTCATGAATGGATAGCCGAATCCCGCCCCGATGATCACCGCCGCCATCGCCGCGAGCAACAACGGCGCGCGCAACACGAAGACGGCGCACCAAATAGCCCCGACGAAGACCGCCGTCAGTATCAATCCGTTCATGGTGGCTCCCGTTTGCGGTTGGAAGGTCGGCAAGGGGGACGGGCGTGATTAGTGGTTGTTGTCGCCCGCGGCGACCGGTTCGGGACGTCTCGCCCGAATCCCGCGGCGGCCGTTGCGCGACGCGCGCCGGACCGGCGTGAAATCCGCGGCGGACTCCGGCGAAAGCCGCTTCTCGCGCCGCGCGATCGGAGCCGTCAGAAACACCATGCCCGCGCCACCCACGATCCCCAGGAAAAGCCCCCCCAGGCCGATCATCGCGCGGCTCGGACTGACCGGCCGCAATCCGCCCTCGGCAAAATCCATCCGGCTCAAAACGCTCGAAGCCGTGGCCGTGCTGTACGCCGCCCGGGCCTCCGCCAGATTGCGCTGCGACTCCTCGACCAGATTGCGGCGATACTCGACCTGACTGACCAGATTCGAGTATTCCGCCCGCACCTCCGTCAACCGCGCCAGACGTTGATTCAGCCCGTCGACCAGCGATTCCAGGGTTGCATACCGTACGGACGTCAACTCCTGGGCGGCCGAAACGCCCTCGATCGCCGAGGCCACCTCCTGACGAATCCCCTCGCGAATCGCCTCTTCCTCGCGCCGCAATGCCTTAAGATCGCAATGCTCCTCCGTCAATCGGCTCGACTCCGCGAACGTGCGAAGCCGCGATTCGGCCAACCCACGGATCAGCCGCGCGAGGCTCGGGTGACAATCGAGCAACTCCTTCGGCGCCGCCGCCATCACCAGCGGGTTCTTCTCGGCCTTCTTCAGCATGTCGAGCATCGCCACGTTTTGGCTTTGCGTTGCCTTGGTCTGACGAAGTTCGTCGAGTGCCCCGGTCAACTCGCGATAAATGTGCGTGTCGCCCGTCGGAGACTGGTGCAGCATCCGCAATGCCACGAGGTCCACGCCCGCGCCCTTCTCGATCTGCGACAGTCGTCCCGTGGCCTGTGCCAGATTTGCCTCCGACAACTCCGCGCATTTCTTCAACTCGTCGATCTCGCTTTGGGCAAGCGTGGCCCGCAATTCGCCAAACGCCTTTTGCAGTTCCGCGTAGACCGCCTCGGTCAACCGCAGCGACCGCTCGCGGTCCTTGTCCCGAACACGCAGGTAAAACACGTCGCTTGCCCCCAACTCCGTCCCCTTCGGCGGCGTGAGCGTCACGGCGTCGTTCAAGGCGGCGACCGCCTGATCGTCGGGCCACGGGTCCAGCGAGTTCGCCGTCGCCGGCGGTCCCACTCGATCGAGCGCCTTGCGCAGAAGCGACCGGCTGTGAACCATTTCCTGCAACGTTTGTTGGACGTTCTTCGCGTTTTGTTCGCTTCGGCCTCCCGTTCCCGCGCCCAGGTAGCGTGTCGCGTCCTCGCGGACGACGATCGCCTGGGACGAGTCCCAAGTCGGCGGCATGAAGACGGCGTAGGCCGCCGCCGCGCAAACGACGACGATGGCCGTGATTGCGCCGCGCGCCCGATGCTTCCAGAGCGTGCGCGTGATGTCGGAAAACGTAATTTCGTGGGATTCAGAGGCATGCATGATTCGGCTCCCTTGTCATCGCGTCGTTCTCCCCGCCTCGGGGACAATCCCAGGAAGCTGGAAAACGCTCGCGTGACGCCGTATGCATTCTTGCGCCCGCCCCGCGCCGGACTACCGGCGAGCTAGTGGAGCTGTGGTGGAACCACCGGGGCCGCCCCGTCGAAAACGCCGTATTTCGGCCAAAATGATCTTGCCGAGTCCGTAGAATAGCCGCGGATAGCCAAACCGCGCGGCCGCGCCCGCCGCGTCAGAATGACGTAGTGAACGGGACGTGATGTCCACGGCAAGGGTGCCATGTCCACGGCCGGCAAGAGAGAGTTCGAAAATCCATGACTGGCAAGAAAACCGAGCCGCGACCGTGAGGGAGCGGATTTGAGCGTTATAAGCCACAACCGCTCCCTCACGGTCGCGGCTCGGAAGAGTTCGCAAATCTCGCTGTTGTTATCTCGGAGACAAACGACATGATTTCGCCCAACACGCTTCAAGCGGACCGAAGCCCGAAAACCCCGACCGTCGCGCGGTTCGACCCGCCCGAGGCCGACAGGATTCTTTCGGTCTTGGGCGTCCGCGTTACCGACGTCCGCATGGACCGGGCGTTGGACATCGTCCGTCGAATGATGGACCACGACGACGGACGGGGCCGCGGCGTCTATTTCGTCAACGCCCACGCGCTGAACGTCGCCGCCGAGAATCGCGACTACGCCGACGTGCTCAACGCGGCCGATTGCGTGTTCGGCGACGGAACGGGCGTGCGATTGGCCGCTCGAATGCAGGGAATCCGCTTGTCCGACAACGTCAACGGCACCGACCTTGTGCCGGCCCTATTGAGCAAGGCCCCCGGCCGGCGCCGCGGTTACTTCCTGCTCGGCACGGATGAAGAGTCGATCGGCCGCGCCGCGGCCCACGCCGCCCGGGCGTTTCCCGCGTGGACCCTGGCCGGCTTCCACCACGGTTATCTCACCACGCCCGAGCGAAACGCCCGCGCCGTCGAGTGCATCCGCCGCGCGCGGCCCGACCTCCTGTTGGTCGGCATGGGCAATCCGTTGCAGGAACTATGGATCCACCGCCACCGCGATCAACTCGGCGGCCCGGTATGCCTGGGCGTCGGCGGCCTGTTTCAATACTGGGCCGGCACGATCCGACGCGCCCCACATTGGCTGCGTGGACGCGGTTTTGAATGGCTGGGCATTCTCTTCCAGCAGCCCGCGAAGGCCCGGCGCTACCTCATCGGCAACCCCGTGTTCCTCGCCCGCGCCTCCCGTGACGCCTGGCGCCTCCGCCGTAGGTCAGGCTATGCCTGACAAAATCGCGGATTCGAGAATTGTAGGGTGGGGCGATTGCGGCGACTCTCCAAACGAAGTC
>DATECS010000109.1:0-4676 GCA_035286785.1 Thermoguttaceae bacterium
CGGGCATTAGTTTGCACCTTCGAGGGATTTCTGCGGGGACTTTGTATGTTTTTTTGGAATATTTTTTGCGAATCTGTTTGCTCTGGGGACTGGTGAATTTGTTGCCCGTCTACCCGTTGGACGGCGGGCACATTTCGCGCGAGATTCTTCTTCGATGGAATCCGCATGAAGGCATTCGACGGAGCTTGATGCTGTCGGTTTTCACGGGCGGGTCGTTGGCGGCGTTGGCATTGGCGACGATGGTCCGTTCGGCACGCGCGGCCCAGGAATTGGGCGAACCGACGGGCTCTCCGTTCGGCGGCGCAAGTCTTTATATAGCCATGTTTTTCGGCTATCTGGCCTACAGCAGTTACGCGGTCCTTTCGGCGTACAACCGCGGCCGTTCGCGATGGTGAACGGCGCCGCGCGGCGGGCTGTTTTTGTCGCGCGCAACGGCGGAGTGAAACACGGTTTGAGGTTTCGTCGGCGCGGCGCGCGGCGAGGAGCATGGACTCGCGTTGAACTTCGTTTCGCGTGTCGAGGCGACATGCTTTTGCTGCGTCCTTCGGCGCGAGGAACGGGACACGACGGGGATATTTGGATCGGTCGGGCAAAATTCTTTCTCAAGAAGTTGGCGGTCGATGCGCCGATATAAGGATTGATTTTTTCTAAAGACCTGCTAGAAGTAATTGTCGTGGCTCTGATATACTGAGCGAGTCAACCGATGAGACTGGATGCTTCGACTCGTGTTGAAGCAATGGAAACAGTTTCATCCAGGCCCTTATAGCGGAGAAATTACCGTGGCCAAGAAGAAGAAGGTAGCCAAGAAGGCCGTGAAGAAAGTCGCCAAGAAGAAAGTCGCCAAGAAGAAGGTCGCGAAGAAAGTGGCCAAGAAGAAGGTGGCGAAGAAGAAGGTCGCCAAGAAGGCCATGAAGGGCTGCTGCTGCCCGTAGCATGTCCTTGCGCGGCCCGGCGACCCTGACGCAGTGTCGCCGCGCTTCGGCGCGTCCGTTCGGCGACGACCGGACACAAGCGGATCGTCCCGAGGAAAGAACCGATCAACCGATCGGGCACGAGGCGCTTCTGGCCCGTTGTGTCCCGAGGCGTTGTTCATCGGGGCGATCGGCTTCGCGGAACCACGACGAGAAAGAGCCGCCCGGACGGCATGTCCTGGCGGCTCTAACTGTTTATGGGGCAAGGAGTTGCGACCAAATCACCACGGAGACACAGAAGGCACGGAAGGGTGGAACCACAGATGGACACAGATGAACACAGATTACGAAGGATAGTATTATGGGACGTGTGTTTTCGCGCACCAAATGATCATCTGTGTTTATCTGTGTTCATCCGTGGTTCCTTATGCCAGGGTAGGTTGGTCCAGATTTGGCGCTGGACACTGATGGGCGGCTCGGGCTGGGCGGCCAGATGGCGTCGGGCCAACGCGGCCAGTGGGGCGAGTCGTCGGGGCGAGGTGACGAATAGGACCGCGCCCGCTTCTCGCAACAGCCACGCATGGCCGGCCCATCGCCGGTCGGCGACCACGGCGAGCCGGGCCCGGGGGTGCTCGTCTTCCCATCGGGCCATGCGAGACAAGAGCGATTCGACGTTGCCTTGGGTCAGTTGAACCACCGCCAAACTGCCCGGCGACCGGGCCAGCCGGGCCCAGCACTCGGCCAGGCTCCGCGCCTCTTCAATCGGCCAGTCCGGCCCCAACTCGCGGCGCAAGGCAATAGCCCAGCCGCCCGACGGTTCGGCCATGAGGATGCGCGGCGGTTCCGCGGCGTCGGGCAAGGGTTCGCTCGGATTCATCGGTATTTTTGCTTGGTCAATTCCAGCACGCGGTCGGCGTTGGATCGGTCGACCATGATGGCCCCGGCATCCATGTCGGTGGGCACAATGCCGTAGCGCAGGTTGAGCGTCAACTGAACCACCGGATAAAAACCCTGAACGTAGGGCTGCTGGTCCACGGTGGCCAGGATGTAGCCCTGCTTCACCAACCGGAGCGTCGTCGGCGAAAGGTCGAATCCGGCGGCCCAGCGGGTTCCGTCGGGGTATTCGTGTTCGACGGCCAGTCCGGCCGCTTCGGTGTCGGCCTGGCCCGTGCATAGGACGGCCCGAATGTCGGGATTTTCTCGCAGCGTCTTGGCGATCGCTTCGGCCCCCTTCGTGGACACGTTGCCGGGAACCAGTATGGTCCAGCGGACCTTCTTTTCCTTCAGGGCGTCTTGGATGCCGCGCCGACGGTCTTCGAGGGCCGAGACGCCCTTGTCGTGCATGGTCAAAAGGACGTGGCTGCCCGGCGGGATGCGAGGGGCGACGTGCCGGCCCAGCGCTTTGCCGGCCTCGTAGAGCCGCTGGTTGACGCTGCTGAGCCGGGCGTTGGGGGTGGCATTGTCGTCGACGTTGAATCCGACGACCGGCACGCCTTTTTGGATGGCCTCGGCCACCACGCCGTCGAAGGCCTTGGGGTCGATCAGGTTCAGGGCGATGCCGTCGTAGCCGTCGGCCACGGCACGGCGGACCAGGTCGGCCTGGGCCGGGAGATCCACGCCGTCGGTGCCCAGCCAGTCGCATTGGACGTCCATTTTTTCAGCCGCGTCGTGCATGCCTTTCTTGACCGTCTCGAAAAACACGGCGTCTTTACAGGTGGTGATGAAGGCCAGCCGTAGCGGCTTCTTGTCGTTCGTCGGCTTGGCGGAGGCGGCAGGTTCGGCGGCTTGGACGATTGTCGC
The DNA here is from genome assembly GCA_035286785.1 of Thermoguttaceae bacterium. Taxonomy (GTDB): domain Bacteria; phylum Planctomycetota; class Planctomycetia; order Pirellulales; family Thermoguttaceae; genus UBA11386. Next base: position 2,712 of record DATECS010000109.1, read on the forward strand.
CGCGGCGAGCAAGGCGGTCAGGCCGGAAAACAGAATGAAGTTTTTCATGGGCATCTTCCTTCAATGGACAATTATCAGGGTCATGGGCCGTAAGGTGTAGGCCGGGTCGTGACCCGGCGATGCATACCCGGCCCTCGGTTGCCGGGTCGCGATCCGGCCTACGTTCACTCCTCCAGCCCCAGTTGCACCATGCGGCGGTAGAGTCTTGGTCGGGTCATGCCGAGCAGGGAGGCGGCCTTGGTTTTGTTGCCTTTTGCCTGGGTGATCGCGCGGGCGATCAGTTCGCGTTCGATTTTTCCGAGGAATTCATCCAGCCGGATGGTTTTTTCCTCGCGCGGCGGGTGGGCCGCGGCGACGGCCGCGCGGCGGAGTCGCGGAGGCAAGTCGCCCGGTTCGATCACCCGACCGGCCGCCTGTTGATGGGCCTGGGCCACCACGTCGGCCAATTCGTCCAGGTTGCCCGGCCAGTCGTAGGCGTCGAGCCGGTCGAGCGTCTCGGGCGAGAAGCCGGCGAGTTGCTTCGTGGCCTTGGCGTTGGCCCGTTCGAGGAACATCTGGGCCAACAGGGGAATATCCTCGCGACGGTCGGTCAAGCCGGGCAGGCGAATCACGATCGTGCCGAGCAGCGAGGCCAGTTGGGGATGAACCTTGGCCGGGTCGGCTTCGGTCAACGGAGCGGCGGCCGTGGCGATCACCCGAAGTTGGAACGACCGGCTCGCCAAGGAGGCCGCAACGTCATCCTGAACTTCGACGGGCATCAGGTCGGCGTCGGCCAGCAGGAGGGTGCTCCGCGCGGCCCGGTCGCCCAGCGGATTGGCCGCCAGCGCCCGGACCGTCGAACGGATCACGTCGGCCCCCAGCACGGCGCAATCGACCGGAAACAGGGTGCCTTCGCGTCGGGGATCGCGGGCGTAATGAATGGCGTGGGCCACGTGCTGACGGCCGCTTCCCACCGGGCCCACGACGAGCACGGCGGCCGAGCTCGCGGCGGCCAGTTCGAGCTGTGCCCGGGCGAGCCGCATGGCGGGGCTTGCGCCCACGAGCCGCTCGGCGCCGTAGCGTCCGGCCGCTTCTTGACGGAAGCGGCGAATTTGGTCGTGGAGCCGGTCGGCGTCGGGCTCGGCCGATTCGAGCGTTGGGGCGAACGTCTCGTCGGCCACGGCCAGATCCGCCTCGGTGAGATCGGCCGGCTCGACCAGCCCGATCACGACCAGAGGTTCGCCCTCCGTCGGGCCCACCGGCACGAACCGCGCGCGGCGGCGACGCGGGACGCCGTCAGGACCAGGGACCGCAACCGTGGCAACCGCTTCGCGGCCCGACAGAACGATCGGCGGCGGGCAGAGGCCTTCGAGCAATGCGTCGACCGTGGCTGCGTCGCCGTGGGCGGGACTCGTGCGATAGACGCACCGACGGCCTAGAAGCTCTCCGGTGGCCGGCCCGATCCACTCGGCGCACGCCTCGTTGCAAAAGACGAACGAAAGCTCATCGTCCAGGACGTAAATCGGCCGACCCGACGAGTTGAACACTCGGACCAGTTCGGCCGTCTTGATGCGTTGTGGAGCCATGCGATGGTCCTTGCGCGGTGGTTACGCTCCGGGCGGCGTCGCGCGAGGCGTTCCAGAGCGGGCCGCTTGCCAATCCGATGCCGACCACGGCCAGGGCACACACCAGGGCGACGGCCCGACACGCCCGGCCGCCCTCGGCGCGAAGTTCGGCCAGCGGCAACCGGAAGTATATCACGGCGATCACGCGCAGATAATAGGCCGCGCCCACGGCCGCGTTGAGCACGCCCAGGACGGCCAAGGCGATGAGCCAGAAACGGGTCACGCCCACGCCGGACGCCGCCGGGTCAACCTCCAAGGCCCCGGCCAGCACGACCAGCTTGCCCCAAAAGCCGGCCAACGGCGGCACGCCCGTCAGACTCAACAGACACACGGCCAGCGAGGCGGCAATGGCCGGGTGGCT
>DATECS010000110.1:0-9962 GCA_035286785.1 Thermoguttaceae bacterium
CCCGCCGGGTCGTGACCCGGCCTACGGTTTACGAAACCAAGAACCCTCACAGGAGATCGACCCATGTACTGTAACCAATGCGAACAAACGGCCCACGGCACCGGCTGCGCCTCGAGCCCCGGCGTGTGCGGCAAGGACCAGGACATGCAGTCGCTCCAGGAAACGCTGCTCTATGGGCTGAAGGGCATGGCGGCCTATGCCCATCATGCCCGGCGGCTGGGCATGGTCGACGAGGCGGTCGACGCCTTCACCGAAGAGGCCCTGTTCGCCACCGTGACCAACGTGAATTTCGACATCGAGTCGCTGTTGGAACTGGTCCTCGAATGCGGCAAGCAAAACTTGCGCGTGATGGAAATGCTCGACGAGGGCCACGTCCGGCGCTACGGCGCCCCCTCGCCCGCCACCGTCCAAGAGGGCACGGCCGCCGGTCCGGGCATTCTCGTAACGGGCCACGACATGCTCGACCTCGAACACCTCCTCGATCAGTGCAAGGGCACCGACGTGAAGGTCTACACCCACGGCGAGATGCTCCCGGCGCACATGTATCCCAAGCTCCGCGAGCATCCGAACCTGGCGGGCCATTACGGCGGGGCTTGGCAAATCCAGCGCCGCGAGTTCGACGCGTTCTCCGGCCCGATCGTGGCCACGACCAACTGCGTACTCATCCCCAAGCCGACCTACGCCGACCGCCTGTTCACCACCCGTTGCACGGCCGTGCCGGGCGGACGACGAATCGTGGGCGACGATTTCTCGCCCGTCGTGGCCATGGCCAAACAGTGCCCGCCGCTTTCCCATTCGCCCACCCGCAAATCGACGATCGGCTTCCATCACAGCGTCGTGCTGAGCCTGGCCCCCACGATCGTCGAGGCAGTGAAGGCCGGCAAAATCAGCCGGTTCTTCGTCATCGGCGGCTGCGACGGGGCCGAGACGGGCCGCAACTACTTCACCGAATACGCCCAGGCCGCCCCGCCCGACTCGTTCATCCTCACCCTCGGCTGCGGCAAGTACCGCATCCGCGACTACGACTACGGCGAGCTCCTGGGCCTGCCGCGCCTACTGGACATGGGCCAGTGCAACAACGCCTACGGGGCCATCCGCGTGGCCACGGGCCTGGCCGAGGCGTTCAAATGCTCCGTGAACGACCTGCCGCTCACCCTGGTCGTCTCCTGGTTCGAGCAAAAAGCGGTGGCCGTACTGCTCACCCTGCTCTACCTAGGCGTGAAGCGCATCACCATCGGCCCCAAGCCGCCGGCCTTCATCAGCCCGAACGTCTTCAAAATCCTCCAGCAGAAATACGACCTCCGCCTGTCGGGCCCCGACGCCCAAGCCGACCTGGCCGCGGCGATGGCGGGGTGAGGTGTCGCATTGATTTCACTCGCTGACGGTTATGATTTATTATCTGCTGATCGTCGAGCAGGCTCGACGGCTAACGCTAACAAACCTGGTTCGGGAGTTCCATGATGACTAAGCCAAATGATCCGCTTCCCAAGAACGAGGAACAGTGGCGAGGGTGTCTGACGCCGGAGCAGTTTGAAGTGGCTCGGCGCAAGGGGACCGAGCCGGCGTTCTCGGGCGAGTACGACAAGTGTTTTCGGCCGGGCGTGTATCGGTGCGTCTGTTGCGGCGAGCCGCTGTTTTCATCCCAGACGAAGTACAACTCGGGCTCGGGCTGGCCCAGCTTCTACCGGCCGGCCACCGAGCAGAGCGTCAGCACGGCCGACGACACGAGCGATGATCGGCAACGAGTCGAAGTGTTGTGTCGGCAGTGCGGGGCCCATTTGGGTCACGTGTTTGACGACGGGCCGGCGCCGACCGGGCTGCGGTATTGCATCAACTCGGTTTGTTTGAAACTCGACGAGTCGGCCGAGCCGCGACAGGAGTAGACAAAAACAAATAGACAGGATTTACAGGATTGACGGGATAGAAGTATTTCCTCTTGTCAATCCTGTAAATCCTGTCCAACACCCCCGTCCACCCCTCAAGACTCAACCTGTTCGTCGAGCCATCGGGCGTAGGCCGGACTGACCTCGACGATTTCGACCGCGAGAATTTCGGGCACTTCGTAGGGATGCAACTCGCGGATCGCTCGTTCGACGTCGGCGTAGCGGTCCCGCCGGGTTTTGGCCGCGCACTGCCACTCCTGGGCCGTTTCGATCTGGCCCTTCCAGCGATAAGTGCTCTCGAGGGGGCCGCGAATTTGGACACAGGCCGCCAGACGCCCTTCGACCAACGCCCGGGCGATCCGCCGCGCGTCGTCTTGCGTCTGGACCGTGGTGACGACCTCGAGGTGCTCACTCATGGTCGGCGGCCAGCCCGTAGAACCGCCGGGCCGTTTCCTCGGCGTGGAACAGCAGCCATTGGGGGCTGGTGTAAACCGCGTGGCCGGCCAGGTGTTCGGCGACGTCGCCTTGCAACGGGCCATAGTCGACCAGGAGACTCGTGCCCGCGTCGGGCACGATCGCCCCGGCGCGGAACCGATCGCGATGGCGGCCGGACGGCAGGTCGTTCTGCAACAGGCGATGGAGCCGCTGATCGGCCAGCCAGCTTCGCCAGGCAAACACGCTGGGCATGATGTTCGTGCCGGCGATGCCCAATTGCTGCACGTAATCGCCGCCGACGGCCTTGGTCACGTCGTCCAACCGCGGCGGAAAGGCGGCCCGATACTCGGGCAGCCCCTGGACCGGCCGGTGGTGGATAAAGTGCAGCAACTGCTCGTGGCCCGCCGGATCCCAGCCGTAGCGGATCGGCGTGCCGAACGTGACCATGTCCAACGCCACGTCGGCCAGCGGACGGTTGTTGGACGATTGGAGCAAATCGCGGACCTGACGCCAGACGGGCACGTCGACGCAACCGACCACGGGCCACGAGTAGTAAATCTCCGTGGCCTCGAAAAAGGCGTCAATCGCCTCGCGACGGCCTGACAGGAGATGGGTCGCCAGCGCGAAGACGTTGCCCGCGTGACTGTGGCCCCAGAGCAGGATGCGTCGTCCGGCGGGCGGTTTTTCACGAACCAACTCGTCGATGAGCCGCACCGCGCCGTCGGCCCGGCCCAGGTGGTGATTTTCGCTCGACCAATGGAACCGCCGCACGGAGATGTGGGGCCGGCGGGGCGAGTTGATGGCCTGCTCGAACGCCTCGGCCATCGCGCCGGTGTAGTTGCCCACCTCGCCGCTAAGTTTGTCGACGATCCGCTTGATCGCGTCGCGCACGGGCCGGGCCGCCTTGGGGAAGACCCGGGCCAACTCGGCCACGACGCCGGCCGCGTCATGGCCGACGAACGTCCCATGCGCCAGATAAATGGCCGACACGCCGGCTGCGTCCAGGGCAGCCCCGACCCGATCCATCCGTCGGGCGAACTCCTCGGACCCGATCGGCGGATGCGGGCCCGGACACAGCGAGTAATGGGGTGCCCCGGGCGGCGCAAAGCGATACGCCTGGTGCCGAAACGGACGGGCCTGGGACGGGGTCGGCTCGGGCATGATCGGTTTGGTCGCTTGCGGGAACGCGGCAAAAACCGGCCGGTTGGGACGCACGCGCTCGGGCCGCGACGCCTAGCGGTTGCGTCGAACAATTCTACCGGCGAGGATAGCCCACCGTTGTCAGATATCGGCTAGCGCCTGAATTGGGCATGAGGGCTGTCGGAGATTGGCGACCCGTGGCAATGTAGGCAGCATGGGAGAAATAAATGAACAGCAGAAACCAAGTTAGCCGCCGTGCCTGCACGGCGGTGGCGGAGAATGCCCCGTGGAAACGTCGAGCAGGCTCGACGGCTAACTATTATTTGCCCAACGGTTACGACGTCTGGGGGGTTGTCATTCTATCCCGTTGGCCCCATGATCGGTTTTCTGCGTAACGAAGTGGACTCTTTCGCGTTATCTCTCCAGAGACGGAACCTTCTCGCGGAAAAAGTGACGGATGACCGAACCGAGTCTCGACCATCGGCGGCAATGGGTGCTCTCCGCGCTCGGGCAGTACGAGCAGCGGCTGGTGCGCTATGCCGTGCGATTGTTGGGCGACGAGGCTTCGGCCCGCGACGCGGTGCAACATGCGTTTGTGCGACTCTGCGAGCAGCCGAGCGAGTCGCTCAACGGGCGGCTCGGTCCGTGGCTATTCGCCGTGTGCCGTCATCGGGCGATCGACCTGTTGCGGGCAAGAGGGCGGACCGAGACGCTCGACGCGACCGACGCCGCGCTTCCGGCCGGGGGCGAGCCCGACCCGGCCGAGGCGGCCGAACTTGACGAATTGTACGCGGGGCTTCGCGATCGCGTGGGCCGGCTGCCGGCCGCGCAAGGCGAAGCGGTCAACCTTTGGGCCGACGGATTTTCGTACGCCGAGATGGCACGAATTTTGGACACCAACGAGGGCAACGTCCGCGTGCTGGTCCACCGGGGCCTCGCGCGGTTGCGCAACGACCCTATCGCGCGGCGGTTGTTTAACCGGTAAGAGTAGACGCCAGTTTTTTCACCGCAAAGGCGCGAAGACGCAAAGGATACGAGGATTTGATCGTGACGGGCAAGGTTCTTCCGTTGTGTCTTTGCGTCTTCGCGTCTTTGCGGTGAAAAGAAAGAGGTGAATCATGGATTTGCATGATATGCCGAACGAACGTGAAGCGAACGAGGCCCAATGGACGGCCTATGCGCTGGGCCAACTGGACGGCGCCGAGCGCGAGGCGGTTGAGCGGGAACTGCGCGAGAACGCCGACGCGGCCGCGTTTGTCGCCGAAATTCGCGCGCTGGGCGAGCACGTTCGCGCGGCCCGATGTGCAGAACCCCTGCCGGCCGCCTCGACGGAACTTCGACAAAGGATGGTCGAGCAAACTCAAACCCCAGACAAGGAGGTCGCCATGAAGGAATCATGCCGCGTACAATCAAGTGAACGAATCGAACGTCGCCGCCGTCGCCGGTCGTTTTGGGCCACGGCCGCCGCGTCGTTCGTCGCCGGCGGCATCGTGACGGGCCTGTTGCTGCCCGCCGCGCGGCCCAATGTGTCCGAGCGGAAGGTCACCGCCGACTTGCCCAAGGACGCCCCAAGATCCCCGCGTAACGAAGAAACCGAACCGCCGCTGAAAAAACCGAGCCGCGACCGTAAGGGAGCGGTTGTAACCCAAGACGCTCAAAAACCGCTCCCTTACGGTCGCGGCTCGGACAAGCCGGCGCTGGCAGCCGGGGACACGGCCAACTCGCGAGCCGTGATCGCTCGGCGTGGCTATGGCCAAAGAGTTCGGCTCGAATCGCCCCCCACGATTTTCAACTACGGATTTCAATCAATCACCGACCCGTTTGGGGTCTACGGTTCGTCCGGCGAGCCGCCGAAGTACATTTTTACCTATGTGGATCCCAGCGAGTTCCCGCCGAAGAAGCCTTACAAAATAAACTACACCAGCGGAACCACGGCAATAGGTGACAACAGATATTACGACCAGCAGACACCGGGCGCGGGACCGCAACCGCTGTACGGCAAGTACTACGCGGGCGGCTACTCGACGATTCGCGGCTTTGACTTCCGCGTCAATTCTGAATTGGACTATTCCGGTCCATTTCAATCGCAACTCTCGAAAATCAACGCCACCGGCGGAACCACTGGGATCGGCTACAACGTGGCCTATGATCAGCAGAACGTGGGGAATGCGGCGAGCGAAAAACAGACGATGATTGAGACCACGATGTTGAACCAGCTCTCGCTCGTGCCAGACACGTTGGTGTCTTCAGGAACATATTACTCCGGACAAAGTCTTGGCACTCCTTGTGTTGAATATACGGCAAGCCAGCGTTTTCATGCAGACACGGAAAGTAATGCCACGAACGGCCAAGTACCCGATCCGTCTATCGACAATGCCGTGTTGTGGGCTCGAACTCATCGCTATAGCGAGGAATCGATCCGTCACCAAAGGGCACGGCAACTTGCACTGTTGCAATCGCTCAACCGCGTTGAGGGCGGTCAGATCGCCTTGAGCGATGATGAACCGATTTGCTACCCACCGGTCGAAGTGTGGGATTATCTTGCGGAACGAAGCGGACGGTTCGCGTTTGGTCAAGGCACGTCGGTCATTGAGTGTTCGACGGCCAGCGCGGTCGAGGCCGGTCAAGCCGCCGTGAATGACTCCGGACCGATCGGCTATCCGGCTACTGAAAGCTTGAACTACGCCGGAAAGCCGATTGTCTGGGGAAGATTTCCGGCAACCGTGTCGTCGACCGATGTCGCGATGGGACGTGACTCGCTCCGGATGAATGTCACACCGCGTATCATCATCAGCGAAGAGGAAGAGGAGCGTATCGGGGCTTCCCCGAATTGGTACGTCGATCAGCGAGTTCGCGTCGCGCACCAGCCCCGGCCGCCAGTCAACACCGAGCAATACGCCCCGATCGTCGAAAACCGCTTTTTGGCTCCGTTTGACTCGCCGCTTTCCACGTTTTCGATCGACATCGATACGGCTTCCTATGCCAATGTGCGGCGATTCTTGGACAACAACCAACTACCGCCGCCCGACGCGGTGCGGGTCGAGGAATTGGTCAACTATTTTACCTACGACTATCCGCGGCCGACGGGCGATGAGCCGTTTTCGGTCAACTTCGAGCTGACCGATTGCCCGTGGGGCGCGGGCCGCCAGTTGCTTCGCGTCGGACTGGCCGGGCGTCGGGTCGAATCCAAAAAGCGGGGGCCCAGCAACCTTGTCTTTCTGCTGGACACGTCCGGCTCGATGGCCGAGCCGAACAAGATGCCGTTGGTCAAGCAGGCCATGCGGCTTCTGGTGGATCAACTCGGCGAGGACGACCGCGTGGCCATCGTGACCTATGCCGATACGGCCGCCGTGCGACTCGAATCGACCAACGGCCGGAACAAGAAGGTGATTTTGGACGCCATCGAGGCCCTTCAAGCCGTGGGCTCGACCAACGGCAGCGGAGGCATCCAACTGGCCTACCAGCAGGCCAAGAAAAACTTCCAGGCCGAGGGCAACAACCGCGTGATCCTCGCCACCGACGGCGATCTGAACGTCGGCGTGACCGATGATGACGAACTGGCCAAGCTCATCGCCGAGAAGGCCCGCTCGGGCGTGTTTCTGAGCGTGCTGGGGTTCGGCATGGGCAATCTCAAGGACGCGAAACTCGAAAAATTGGCAGACCGGGGTAACGGCCATTATGCCTACGTCGATTCGCTCCGCGAGGCCCGCAAGGTGCTGGTCGAGCAATTGACCGGCAGTCTGGTGACGATCGCCAAGGACGTGAAAATCCAGATCGAGTTCAATCCGGCCCGCGTGGCCGCCTACCGGCTGATCGGCTACGAGAATCGCCGGCTGGCCGCGCGTGATTTCAACGACGACGCCAAAGACGCGGGCGAAATCGGCTCGGGCCACACGGTCACGGCGCTCTACGAGATCGTCCCGGCCGAAGCCGTCGCGGACGACGCCGGCCGCGGCTCGCCGGAATTGAAATATCAAAAAGTCCTCCGGCCCGACAACATGCTGACCAAGGCGGCCGACAGCGACGAACTGGCCACCGTGCGATTGCGCTACAAGGAGCCCGACGGGAAGAAAAGCCGCCTGATCGAGCGAACGGTCTCCTCGAAGAGCCGGTCGTTTTCGGCCGCGTCGCCCGACACGCAGTTCGCCGCAGCCGTGGCGTCGTTCGGCATGATCCTGCGCGGCTCGCGCTACGCGGGCCGTGCGACGTTGGCGGCCGTCGAAGAGTACGCCACGCCGGGGCTGGGCAACGATCCGAGCGGCTATCGGGCCGAGTTCGTCGATCTGGTCCACAAGGCGTGCCAGTTGCAGACGGCGGCCGCCCGCGCAGGTTCGACGGAAAAAGGGGGACTGGCTCCGCGGCACAAGTAACCGTGGCAGTGGAAGAAACGTCGCGGCCACGGTGCCTGTCCCCCTTTTTCCATGCGGCACGTGGATGGTCCGTCACAAAAGGGCCGTCACCAAAGGGGACAGGCACCGTCGCCGCAGACCGTGTTGGCACGGATACATTTGTTAAGGCGACGGAGCCAGTCCCCTTTGGTGACTCCTGAACCCGCGAGGTAACGCTAGACCGAAACCGTTTTCGGCCGGTGACGGGATGGCATCTCGGCCGAAACCTCGGAGGCTGTGCGTCTTTCCTCCCGCCGGGCAAGGATGGCCAAGAAGGCTGGCACCAGGATCGTGCGGATCACGAACGTGTCGAGCAGCACGCCCAAGGCCAAGGCGAAACCCAATTGCTGCATGGTTTGCAGCGTGCCCGTGATCATCGAGGCGAACGTGCCGGCCATGATCGCGCCGCAACTGGTGATGATCCCGCCCGTGCGAACCACGGCCACGCGCAGGCCCTCGACCGGGCCGAGCCGGCGCTGCTCCTCGACCACCCGGGTGACGAGGTAGATGTTGTAGTCCTGGCCCACGGCGATCAGAATGACAAACAGGAAGATGGGCACCTTCCAATCGAGGCCCGTGTAGGCGGCGCCGTAGATCCAGCCGAACAACAGGTCGGTCGCACCGATCGTCACGCCGTAGCCCAAGAGCACGGAGAGAATCAGGTAGACGCACACCAGCGGCCGGCGCAAGAGAACGATCAGCACGGCGAGCACGGCGAGCATCACCAGGAGCTGGATTCGCAGGCGGTCGCTGGCCGTGACCGTTTCGAGGTCGCGGATGCCGGCGGTCGTGCCGGCGAAGGCCACGTCGGCACCGTGCAACGGCGAGTCGGCCTGGTCCGTTTCGGCATGGAGCATCTCTTCGAGGCGATTCAACAGATCGACGCTATCGCGGGAAAACGGGGCGAAGGACGAGATTACGTCGAACCGGGCGACCTGGCCGGCCAGGCCCGGCGTCTGGCTGACGAACCGGGCCCGGGTCCGGGGATTGTGCATGGCGATGAGTTTGCCGCGGCCGGCCGTGCTCAGGGGGTTGAAACTGCCCGGCGCGTCGCCCATCGGTTCGGTCAGGCTCCGCACGCCGACAATCGGGCGGACCGTGCGGCCCGAGGCGTCGATGTACTCGAACTCAAACAGCCGCCGGGTAAGCCAAGCGATTTCCGTGCGGCTTTCGCGGTTGTTAAAGTCGGCGCCCGGCTGGTGGACCAAGATGGTCAACGGGCCCGTCTGATCGGCGGGAAAATAGCGCCACAGCAGATGCGTGCCCCGTACGCTCGGCCGGTCGGCACGCAGTTCGGCCAACAGGTCGTAGGTAACCGGCACGGCCAACGGCCACTGGGCGGCGGCCAAGTTGCCCGAGGCAAGGTTTTCGGTCAACACGCGAGCCGGCCGGGTCAGAGGGAGCAAGAGCAACAGGCTGGCGGCCAGAATGAGGCCGGGCCGGGCGATGATTGCGCGACTGACACGGTCCCAAAAAACGCCGGCGCGGCGCGGCGCAATGTCCTCCCGGGCCACTTTGGCGCCGAACGGCCAGAAGATGGTTGCGCCCGTGCCTCGCAGGAGGGCCGGCGCCAAGGTGACGCACGCCACGAAAGTGACGACGAGACAGACGGCGATGGCCGGTCCGCTGTTGCTGAACTTGCCGAAATCGGCGAAGGCCATCATGGCCAGGCCGAAGACGGTCGTCAGCGCGCTGGCGGCCAGGGCGCTTCCGACCCGAGCGAGCGCCTCGGCGGCGGCGGCCGGGTAGTCGAGGCCGCGGCGCAACTCCTCCTTGTAGCGCGCAATCAGGAACAGGCAGAAGTCGGTGCCCGCCCCGAACAAAAGGACGACGACGAAGATGCGCGTCGTTTTGAAAATCTTGAAATCGAACCAGGAAACGGAGTCGCTCCACTGGGCCGCAATGGCGACCAGATCCATGGCCAGCCACACCGACGCCCCGATGGTGACCAACGGCACGAGCACCAGGCCCGGCGCGCGATAGACCACCAGCAGAAAGAAAACGACCATCACGATCGTCGTCAACTCCGTGTTGCGGATGCTCTCTTGGGCCGAGAAGAGCATGTCGGAGCCGATCGCAGCCGATCCGGTGACGCCCAGCCGGAGCCCCTTCGGAA
>DATECS010000111.1:0-2390 GCA_035286785.1 Thermoguttaceae bacterium
ACCGTCGCCGGCGGGCCCGGCGGCGGGGAAAGGAAACCATGGCGTCATGAAAATCGGTCTGGTCGGTTATCAGGGTTCGGGCAAGAGCACGCTTTTCGCGTGGTTGACGGGCGTGGCGTCCGATCCGGCGCAGGCCCATCAAGGCCAGTCGGCGATGGCCGAAATTCCCGACGCGCGGATCGAGCAAATGGTCGCCATTTATCAGCCCAAAAAGATCACGCGGGCCGCAATCGAGATCGTCGACACGCCGGGACTCAGCCGCGACCACCAGGGCAACGCGGCTCGGCTGGCCATGTTGCGCGAGGCCGAGTGTCTGGTGCTCGTGGCCGCCGCGTTCGACGGGTCGGATCCGCTGGCCGAAGTGGCCGCGTTCGACGACGACCTGATTCTGGCCGACATGGAGATTGTCACCGGCCGGTTGGAGCGGATGACCCAATCGCTCGCCAAGCCCATCCCTCGCGTCGAACGCGAGAAACTCGAACACGAGCAGGCGACGCTCAAGTTGGTGCTCACGGGCTTGGAGTCGGGCAAACCGATGCGCGAGAGCCACATGACGGACGAGCAGCGGGTCGTGACCCGGGCGTTCCGCCTGTTCAGCGAGAAGCCGCGAATGGTGGTCGTCAACACGGCCGACGACGAGGCGCGGCCCGAGCGATTCACCGAGCGGGCGACCGCCGAGTTGCCCGTCGTGGCGATTCCGGCCGGGCTGGAGTTGGAATTATCGCGGATGTCGCCCGAGGACCGTGCGGAGTTCGAGGCCGAGATGGGCGTGGGCGGCTCCGATCGGGGCGGCCTGATCCGGCAGATGCTCGGCGTTTCGGGCTACATGACGTTTTTCACGGCCGGCGAGAAAGAGGTCCGCAGTTGGCTCATCCGCAAGGGGGCCACCGCGCTGGAAGCGGCCGACGGGATCCACTCGGACCTGGCCCGGGGGTTCATCCGCGCGGAGGTGATGACGTGCGGCGACCTGGTCCGCCTGGGCAGCGAGCGCGAGGTAAAGGCCCAGCACCTGATGCGCCAGGAGCCGAAGAACTACGTGCTCAAGGACGATGACGTTGTGCTGATTCGGTTTAGCGTGTAGGGATCCTTTTTTGCAAGGAGTCCAATGATGTCCATGTTGAAAACGAGAATGGCTGGAATCGCCGTCGCGCTGTGCCTGTTGGTTATGTTCGGTTGCAGCGCCGTTACCTCGAAACATCCGCTGTCGGACGAGAAAACTTCGAAACCCGACACTCGTTTGCTTGGAACTTGGAAGGGGAAAACAAATGAAGAGAACGGATGGAGGATCGTGGCCCATCCAAAATCGGAAAACGCGCTGATGGCCTTCGATCTGCCGGGAAAATTAGACGACTCAGCCGACTTGCTACTGACGACCGAACTGGGCGGTAAGAAATATTTCAGTTGGGGAGGCCGGGACTCGAAAAGCGGTAAAACTCACTTTTTCATCTGCCGCTATGAAATGCCTAACGAGAGTACATTGCGCCTCCGATTTCTCTCGATCGACGCCATTCGTAAGGCAATCACGGACAAGCGTCTGTCGGGTCGAGTGACGGTCGTCACGGAAAAGAAGGCCGGCAAACTGGATTTCGAGCAACGCGAGACGGTGCGCATCACGGCTGAAATGGACGAACTGCGATCGTTCCTTGAAGCCAACGGCGACGCTTGTTTCCCCAAGGGCAAGGACGCGGACACGGTTTTTGTGCGGGTGATAAAGTAAAGGAGTCCAATGATGTCCATGTTAAAAACGAGAACGGCTGGAATCGCCGTCGCGCTGTGCCTGTTGGTCGCGGGCGGCTGCCTCGTCAGTTCGAAGCATCCGCTGTCGGACGAGAAGACCTCAAAGGCCGACACGCGGTTGCTGGGCGATTGGAAGGAGAAGTCGGATGACGCAAAGGGTGTTTGGCAAGTTGTGAAGCGTCCGCAGTCGGAAAACGTGCTCGTCACTTTGGGACCATACGAGGAACAGTATGATCCGGCTGACTTGCTCCTGACGACTGAGTTGGGCGGCAAGAAGTATCTCAGTTGGGGAGGACGCGAGCCAAAGAACGGTAAAACGAACTTCATCATTTGCCGTTATGAGATGCCCGACGAGAACACGCTGAGCATTCGATACCTTTCGATCGACGCCGTCCGCGACGCGATCGAGGACCAGCGGCTTTCGGGCCGAGTGACGGTCGTCACGGATATAAAGACCGGCAAGAAACCTATATCCGAACGCGAGACGGTGCGGATCACGGCCGAGATGGACGAACTGCGATCGTTTCTTGAAGCCAACGGCGACGATTGTTTTCCGGAGGGCGAGAAGGCGGATATGGTTTTTGTGCGGGTGGCGAAGTAGTCGAGGCTGTCCAGAAATTCGTGGATTATCAAAATAACCGAGCCGCGACCGT
>DATECS010000112.1:0-4012 GCA_035286785.1 Thermoguttaceae bacterium
CGGCCGTAAAGCGTATTCAGAACACAACACCAACCGGGCCGAAAAATGAGCCAGTCCCCGAGTCGTCCATTGCGCTCGCTCCAATCGCCCCACCCTACATGTAAGGCCACCCCACATGCAGGTAAGCGGTGTAGTTTAGCATGACTTGCGAGAAACGTCCAGGAGGACGTCATTCGTAGCTGTCGTTCAATCCGTCAAATAAGCCAGACAGATAAGCCAGACAGGAATGTCTGGCCTCCTGGTGGTTTTTTAGCGGCCGGAGGTGGTTTCGACTTTGGCCCAGAAGGGATGGCGGCGGTCGGCTCGGGTGCGGGCGTCTTCGAGCATGGTGGCCAGGTCGGGCTTGATATATTGCTCGCGGCGGCTGATTTCCTTGCCGTCGATGACGATTTTCGAACGTTGGTCGAAGTCGATCATTTTGGGCGAGAGCCAAACGGTCGCGTGGGCCGCGCCTGAGCGGACGCGGAGACCGTTGGCCGGGGTGAGAAAGGCTTTGATGTTGGCGGGACGCTGGCCGCGCGGGGGCCAGTCGGCCGGGTCGACGATCGAGCGTTCGGGGAGGCCGTCGACCTCGACCCACCAGAAGAAGTTGTCCCAGGGACGCATCGCGTCGCAGGAGAATTCACGGGGGTAAAAGTCGCGACGGCAGCGGTCCATCCAGTCGAAGATCCGGAGGATTTCCTCGTAGAAATGCTCGTTGCCGCGGCCGAGGTACTCGACCACGGTGGCGTTGAAGCCGTGGGTCAGATAGCGGTCGAATTCAGTCGCGTTGTCGACGATCCAGCGGCCGTCTTTTTCACCGCCGATGAAGTAGAACGGGACGTATTTGGCGTTCTGCCAGTAGTGGCGGCAATAGCGGTCGGCGCGGGCCACGATGGGAATGACGCCGGCCCAAAGATCGGGATGGGCCAGGCCGAGGTCCCAGGCCGCGTCGCCGCCGGCGGAGTGGCCGGAGAGGTAGACGCGGTCCGTGTCGATCGAGAAGCGGCGGCAGGCGTCGCGGAGGCAGTCGAGGACGGCGGCGTGTTCGCGGGCCGAGTAGGCGTAGGCCCGTTGACCTTCGGCGGTCCACGCGGGGGCGATCACGAGGTAGCCCTGGCGGCCTGCTTGACCGGCGCGCCGGCCTTTGGCGTCCCAGTCGCCGGCCCAAAACTCGATTTGGCGCTGGGGCGCCGCGCCGAGCGGATGGAGCGTGACGATCGCCGGATAGATGCGATGGGGGTCGTACTCGGGCGGCGTTTGGACGAGGTAGCGGACGGGCTTGTTGTCGAGGCTGGGGACTTCGAGTTCGTAGTAGCCGGGTCGGCCTTCGATCGGTTCGGCGGCCAGCGGCGGGGTCATGTGTTCCAGCAGCAAGGCAACCGTGCGCGGAGCAGAGGCTTCCTGGGAGTTTAGTTTTTCGAGGATCGCGTCGCGGCCGGCTTCGGATCGTTCGACGAGATACTGGCGGACCAGATTGCGGACCTCGAACGCGGAGCGGGCGTTGGGCAGGTTGGCGGTGGCCGCGTTGCTGCCCAGGAGCCAGCCGCTCGTGGCCAGGGCCAATCGCTCGGCGGGGGCCATGGCGGGATCGTCCATCGCCAGGCGGAACGCGGCCATGCGGTCGAGCGTGTTGGCGCCGAGGCCTTGCTCGATTTCTTGGAGGGCCGGGGCGAGAGCCGCGCGGGCCTGGTCGTTGTCCAGTTCGTCCGAGAGGGTTTTCAGCGCGGCGAGGATCCGGCGGCCGTCGGCGTTCATGCGTTCGTATTCGGCCAGCAACTCGCGGACTTCCTGGAGAACCTCGCCGGCGACGTCCTGGGACGGGAAGTTGCTCAGGGCGTCGAACGCGAGACGGTGCTGGCCGAGTTCGCGGCGACGTTTTAATTCGTTGACCAGACGCTGGGCGGCCAACTGACGGACCTGGCGGAGGGAGGGCTCGATTTCGGCACGGAGATCCGTGTCGTCGGGGTTCTTTTTCAAGAGCGATTCGAGGACTTTTTGGGCGTCCTCGTAGCGTTCCATCTGGACGTAGAAGCGAGCGAGGCTTTTTTGGCCGTCGACGCTCTTCGCGCCGGGCCGGTTGTTCAGGATTTTGGCCAGCGCGTCGCTCGGCAGTGAGCTGGTGGCCATGCGGGTTTCCCAAACGAGCGTGATGCCTCCGAGCTTGACCCATTCGGGCGTGAGTTCGGTGATTCCCTGGACGATGTCAACCGGGCCGTTGCTGCTTTGCATGGTGACGATCCGCCGGCCGTGCTCGTCGAAGGGGCTGACGTGGAGCATGAGGCCGGCGAAGCCGACGGTGCGGCCGAAGCGTTTGACGGGCTGACGGAGCTTGAAGGGACGCCGCGGGGCGCCGCGTTTCAGGAAACGTTCCTCCCGCCACATCCGTTTGGAGACGAACGTGCGTCGCATGTAGTCGTCGACGAAGAGGATTTGTTGAATGGCGCCCTGGCCCGGCGGCTGGGGTTTCTCGGCCACGCCGGCGGTGTAGCCCTTGCCGCCGCGCAGAACGCGGCCGTCCTTGAGCACGACGTCGATTTCCTCGCCGCGCGCCGCGCCGACCAACAGGGCCAGGAGCGTCCAGACGAGCATCGCTCGGGTCGTGCATCGCGGGAGTGGAGAACTCATGCCAACGCTCGGACGGGAAGGAACTCGGTGGTTGTGGGCGGCGTTTTCTGGTTTCATTCTGCATTGATCCGGGGCGAAGTCAAGCAAACGCGGGCTTGACGCGGGCGGGGGAGCGACGTCAGGCCCCGTGCGGCGTCAAAACCCGAAAGATCCCATGGGCGGGGATTTTGGGGGCATGGCGACCCACCTTGAAGTGTAGCTTCGTGGCACGGCTTGGCGAAACTGGAAAAATCGGGTCGGCTCCGACGATAGCGTCCTTGTGGAAAGGACGGTGGATGCGGTAGAAAGGAGTCGCTACGTCCTGTTTTCGTGATTGCTCCTTTGACGGCGCCGACATAATGACTCGAAAGCCGGTTTCTCAACGTGTTCTGGCCGTGCTGGTCGGCATTGCCCTGGTTCTGACGGCCGCACTGACCGTGGTTCTGGTCACGGGGCACGTGCTGGGCAAGATGGGCGATGCGATTGGACAACGGGTACTCGACGCCGTGGCGTTGGGGGCGGGCGTTCTCTGGGTAGTGGACGTCGTGTGCCTGGTGCTGGCGCTGGGGGTGAATGCATTGGGGGAAGGTGAGGATTAGGGGAGGCGGGGACGCGGCGGGCCCATACTAACCCGAAGCGCAAGCGAGGGATCGTGAGGCCACCGACTTCTATCACTGCTCGTCCGTCACAAGCGGTTGAGGTAACTTGTATGGATGTCTCGTGGGCGGACTCCGTCTCGTGGTATGGTTCTCGCTTGCGCTTTGGATTAGGTGTCGCGTGTATGATGGTCCTCGCTGGCGCTTCGGGTTAGTGTGTTACGTCAACGGCTTCTTTGCCGGCGCGGGTGGACATGGCTTGATAGGTTCTTTGGTCGATGTCGTCGGCGATCAGGCGGACGGCGCCGTCGGCGGTGAGGAAATGGGTGCCGCTGGGGTGGAAACTGCTGAAGTTGTGGCTGTAGTGCTCCTCCTCGAGTTCCGAGTTGGGTGGAAAGAGGCAGATGCCGACGACTCGGGCCGGGGCGTGTTCGCCGCCCGAGACCACGCCGACCCAGGTCGACGGAACCCATTTTGAGCTTCGTTCGCCGACGAGGAAAGTTTGGCTCAGACCGTCGGTGATGTCGCGCTGGGCGACGCCCTCGTTGAGGAAGAAGCAGCCATCGCCGACGCACGGGCCGCCGCCGGCCAGATCGCATACGTCGAGCGTGCCGAACACGCTCATGTAGTTGTTCCGCGCCAGTTCGGTGGGCGAGAAGCTGCCGGGGCCGACGTGGATTCCGCCGCCGGGGAGAACGAACGTCGGCTTGCCGGGGTCCGAGGGACAGAGGAACAGGTCGAGCGGCAACACGCGGGCCCGGGCGTTCGCCGGGTCGGTGACGGGCAGATTGAAGTGGATCACGTCTTTCCAGACGGCTTGTTGTTCCATG
>DATECS010000113.1:0-10635 GCA_035286785.1 Thermoguttaceae bacterium
GTCGCCGACCATCAAATAGAGACTCCGCCGTCCGTCGGCGCCGACCGTGGCCAGCAATTGTCCTTCCACCCCGCGGGGGCCGCGCTGGACGATGCGCCCGTCGGCGTTGATCCAGGCCGAGATGCCCGTGTTGGCGGCGATCAGAAGCGGTTTGCGGCTTTCGACCGCGCGGAACGCGCCGCACACGAGGTGCATGTCCAATTCGCTCGAACCGCGGAACCAACCGTCGTTGGTCAGGTTGACCAGCACGTCCGGCTCGTCGTCCCGGACGCGCAGCGCGAGAACTTGGCGCCGGATTACGTGGGGCAGGACCGTTTCGTAGCAGATGTTCGGCGCCAGCCGCACGCCGCCCACGTCGAACGCCTCCGGACGCCGGCCGGGCGCCAGGTTCACGGGAAGCGGCGTCAAGCGTTGCAGCCGCGGGAAATACTCGCCCAACGGGACGTATTCGCCGAACAGCACGCGGTGCATTTTATCGTAGCGGCCCACCAGCGTGCCGTCGGCCGCCACAAGCGCGGCCGAGTTGTAACGCCTCGGGCCACCCGGCGCCCAGTAAACCGTGTCCACGCCCAACAGCATCGGCACGCCGAACCAGCGGACCATGTCGGCCATGTCGGCCCGTTGACGTTCCAACCACTCGGGCAGTTGCCGCTCGTATTGCCGCTGGGTGCCGGGCCAGTCGGGCGGGGCGGGCATCGAGGGGTCGGCGTCCAACAACGGTTTGCGGTACATCGTCTCGGGCCAGACGATCAAATCCGCATCGGGCCACCGCCGCAGGGCCTCGGTGGTGAGATCCTCGTAACGCTGTTGGTTTTGGTCGGCCCGTTTTTGGTCGTGTTTGAACTCGGGAGGGATCGCGTCTTGGATCAGGGCCACGCGGATGATTTTGGACGGCGCGGTGGATTGGGCCAGCCGGACGTGGCCGTAGGTCACGACGATCGCCAGCAACGCCACGGCCGTCGCGACGGGCCACCACGTCCACCGCCGCGATGGGCCGCACGAAATCATTCGCGCCACTCCCGCGGCGACGAACATTATGGTGAAATCGACCGCGTAGCCGCCGGCCAGATCGCTCACCTGGATCAGGGCGAGCCACCGGTACTGCGTGTGGCCCAAGGCGCCCATCGTGATGCCGGTGATCAGATGGGCCCGGGCCAGTTCCAGGCCGGTCCACACGACAGGCGCTGCTAGGATCACCGGCACCCGAGCTCGATGGACGGCCACGCGCGTCAGGCCGACGAACACGGGCAAATAGCAACCCAGGTAGGCCGCCAGGGCGACCCAGCCGATGCTCGTGGCCGGATGGGGCAGGCGGATGAAGTGATAGGTCGCCAGCCAGAAGAGAAAACCGACGAGCCACAACGCGCGATACGGCCGCCGCCCAGGCAGTTCGTCGCGCCGCGCCAGCAGAATCCACCAGACCGGCGCGACCCAGGCCAGCGGCCAAAGATTCACCGGCGGCAGCGCGGCCCAAAGCAACACGGCCCCGCACGTCGCTTGAGCGAAGGTCGAGCGGGAGAATCGGTAGAATCTGGGTGCCATGTCCACGGCTTTGGTGATTCTCCATCTTCTCAAGGTTTGCATCACCAGCAAAGGTCGATTACACACTGACGCCTTCGCCGTGGACATGCGGCGGCGATCATGCCCACGCCGGCCGGTCAAGATGTATCGGAGTGGAAAACGTATAGCGGCCGACGTGGGCATGGCACCCGAGATGGTGACGCACCCGACTCGTGTTCGTGCCGGATCTCGACCCGGCCTACGGCTACGGCGTCGGCACGGCCAGGAAGTGTTTTAGGATTTCGATGCCGCTGGGGGTCAGGAAACTCTCGGGGTGGAACTGGAGGCCGAACATGGCGTGACGCCGATGGCGAATTCCCATGATCTCTCGCGTGCCGTCCGGGGCGTCGCTCCAGGCGGTGACGACGAACTCGTCGGGCAGCGTGTCGGGCTGGATCACCAGGCTGTGATAGCGAGTCGCTTCGAGCGGGTTGGGCAGGCCCTCGAACAACGCCCGGCCGTCGTGGTGGATCATGTCGGTTTTGCCGTGCATGAGCCGGCCCGCGCGGACGATCGTCGCGCCGTGCGCCTGGGCCATGGCCTGGTGGCCGAGACACACGCCCAAGATCGGCAACACGCCGGCCAACCGCCGCGTGGCTTCCATCGAAATGCCCGCCTCGTCCGGCGTACACGGCCCGGGCGAGACGATCAACCGGTCGGGCGCGAGGCCGCGGATCTCGTCGACGGTGATCTTGTCGTTCCGAAAAACACGAATGTCCAGCGCCGGATCGATCTCGCCCAGACGCTGCACGAGGTTGTAGGTGAACGAATCGTAGTTGTCGATAATCAGGATCATATTCCCAGTTTATCCATTTCCCGCCGTTCTGAAAACCGCAACCTTGGGGTCTACCTGGATTTCTCACCAAGGATTCACCACAGAGGAACACGGGGGAAAAAGGGAACCACAGATGAACACAGATAAACACAGATAGTTTTTTAATCAACATGCATCTGTGTTTATCTGTGTTCATCTGTGGTTCCAAGAAAAACCTCCGTGTCCTCCGTGGTGAGAAAATAGGACTGAAAGACGCTCGGCCCACTCGGCGGTGGCGTCGGGATGCTATACTTTTGCAGGTTGTACAATTTTCCGACGGCGAACGAACATGCATGATTGGCTTAGCTGGTCCCTGGTCTATTACCTATTGGAATGGGTAATCCGCGTGGTCATGTTGGTCGTGGTGACCAATCGGCGGCATGGGTCGCCCATGGCCTGGCTGTTGGTTATTTTCTTCCTGCCCGTGCCGGGGTTGGCGCTTTATCTGTTGATCGGCGAGAACCGGCTGCCGCGGCGCCGGGCGGGGCGCCATGCGCGGCTCCTCGAGGAACTTGGCGCGATCGGCCGGCGGCTCGAAGGCCACCCGGCGGTCGTCCATCCGGAACTGCCGCCCGACCAAGCACCGTTCGTCACGCTGGCCGAGCGGCTCGGTTCGATGCCGATCGTCGGCGGCAACCAGATCACGCTGATGACCGAGACGGACGACATGATCGATCGGTTGGTGGCCGACATCGACGCGGCCCAGCGGCACGTCCATCTGCTTTACTACATTTTCGCGGCCGACGCGACGGGCCGCAAGATCGCCGACGCCCTGACCCGCGCGGCCGAGCGGGGCGTGACGTGCCGGGTGCTGGTCGACGCGGTCGGCTCGCGGCCGATGCTCAAGCGGCTGGGACGCCGGATGATCGAGTCGGGCATCGACCTGCGTCCCGCGCTGCCGGTGAATCCGTTTCGCCGCCATTTTGCCCGGCTCGACCTGCGCAACCACCGCAAGGTGGCGGTGATCGACGGGTGCGTGGCCTACGCCGGTTCGCAGAACCTCGTGGACGCCGACTATGGGCACAAGGATATGGCGTGGCACGACATGTCGGTCCGGCTGACCGGGCCGGCGGTGCTCGAACTCCAGGCGGTGTTCGTCGGCGACTGGTATTTCGAGACGGACGAAATGCTGCTGAGCGAGAGCGTCTTTCCCGATCCGCCCATGCTGGGGCCGATCGCCGTCCAGACGTTGCCCAGCGGGCCGGACTACCCGACGGAGAATTATCAGCGGATGGTCGTAGCCGCGCTCTATGCCGCGCGGCGGCGCGTGATTATCACGTCGCCCTATTTCATTCCCGACGCCGCGTTCATGCAGGCGATCGAGACGGCCGTGCTCAGCGGCGTCGAGGTCGAGATCATCCTGCCGCGCCGTTCGGACCAGGTGTTGGTGGGCGCCGCGTCGCGGGCGTTTTACGAGGATTTGCTGCGGCTGGGCGTCCGGCTCCACTTGTACGACGACGGGTTGCTGCACGCCAAGACGATGAGCGTCGACGACTCGCTGGCCCTGATCGGGTCGAGCAATTTCGACATTCGGTCGTTCGAGCTCAATTTCGAGATCAGTCTGTTGTTCTACGGTTCGGACGTCACGGCTCAACTGCGCGACCTGCAAAACGGGTATATCGCGCGTTCCACGCTGCTTGGGGCCGACGAGTGGAACAGCCGGCCGGGACGGATTCGGGTGTTGGAGAACATCGCCAAACTCCTCGGGCCGTTGCTGTAGGGCGTTGCTATTGCCACGGACACGGAAAAGGGAACCACAGATGAACACAGATGGACACAGATAAGAATCATAATTTATCTGTGTCTATCTGTGTTCATCTGTGGTTCCAAAAACTCCTTGGCAACTTTCTCTGTCACGATTCCGAGTGTAGCGGTTTTGCCGTTTGATCGTCCGCGAGAAGTCCCCCGCGAGGGCCGCTTACCGTCTTTCGGCCGGTTTGACCCGGCCCCCGTGCGACCTAGAATTCCAAAGCACGGGGGCTTATTCGAAATTCCCTTCCACACGAGGAGAAGACGGCATGAGCGGCGAATCACAACACAATGTTTCGAACACGCAAAGCACGGGCCTGGCGCATTTGCAAGAGAACTGGGGCTGGTTTCTGGCCCTGGGCATCGGCATGATCACCGTGGGAACCCTGGCGATCGTGTTCTCCGGATTGGCCACGCTCAGCGCGACGATCGTGCTGGGCTGGACGTTGGTGTTGGGCGGCATTGTCCAGGGACTTCACGCGTTTTTCGTGCGTAACTGGAGCGGCTTTTTCATGCAATGCGTGGCCGCGTTCCTTTACGTGCTCGTCGGCTTCATGGTGCTGGCCAACCCGGTGGGCGCCGTTTTGATGCTGACCCTGCTTTTGGGCGCGTTCTTCCTGTTCGAAGGCATCGTCAAGGTCATGATCGCGTTCCAGTTGCGGCCTGCCGAAAACTGGTACTGGTTGTTCTTCAGCGGACTCGTTTCGCTGGTCCTGTCGGCCGTCATCTGGATGAACTGGCCCGGCGACGCCCTTTGGGTCGTCGGACTGCTGTTGGGCGTGAATATCCTGTTCAGCGGCTGGTCCACGGTGATGTTCGCGATGGGACTCCACGCGATCACCTGCCCCTGGTTTTGCGGCGGCAAGAATCGTCACGGCGCGACGCCGTCGATCTAGGGATGGCGCGAGAGTAAAGGAAACGGAACCGAGAAGAGGCACACCAGGGCAAGGATCGCTCCGCCGGGGCCGGCGGACCCGATTCTTGCCCTTCGTGTTGCCGGGCAAATGGGCTGGTCTTAAAGCTCGGCTTCGGATACCCTGTTCAGAGCGGTCGGCGACGGCAAGCGAAGCGGAAGCAGAGCGGCAAATATGATCCAGCACATGGAATTGGCCGGCGGAAAGGTGGTTCCCGTCGAGGGGCGCGAGGGCGACATCCAGGTCTACCTCGACCCGACCGACGTCGAGCGCCGGCACCTTGTCGACACGCTGAAGATCGACGAGCACACGCTGTCTTCCGCGCTGGACCCGGACGAGCTGGCCCGGCTCGAATTCGAGCCCGACCATCTGGCCATGATTCTCAAGCGGCCGAGGAACTATTCGAGCGAGGACCAGTTCGTTTTCAAGGTGGCTTCGGCGGGCATTTTCCTGTATTCCGACAGGTTGGTGATTGTGCTGACCGAGGACGTGCCGCTTTTTCAGGGCAAGCTGTTCACCAAACTGACCACGCTCAAGGACGTGGCGCTGCGGATCGTCTACATGTCGATCGCTCATTTCGTCGAGCACTTGAAGGTGATCAACGCGGTGTCGGACTCGCTCGAACAGCAGATCAACACGTCGATGCAGAACAAATATCTGCTCAACCTGTTCAGTCTCGAAAAGAGCCTGGTGTACTATCTGAACGGCATCAACTCGAACGCCAAATTGATCGAACGCCTGAAGTTGAACGCCGCCAAGATTGGTTTTTCGCCGGAAAACATCGAGTTCATCGACGACGCGATCATCGAGAACCAGCAGTGCTACGAACAGGCCGAGATTTACTCGAACATTCTGGCCAGCATGATGGACGCCCGCGTGTCGATCGTGAGCAACAATCTCAACTGGCTGATGAAGACGTTGACGATCATCACGATCTGCATCATGACGCCGACGCTGGTGGTGAGCATCTTTTCGATGAACGTGCCGTTTCCCGGCACCGATCACCCGGCGGCGTTCTGGTTCATCCTGGCGCTGGCGCTCTCGTCGATCGGCCTGGTTCGCCTCGTATGGAGGTGGAAGCGGTGGTGACCTCGGAAGAGAAAAACGACCCGCCGGCGACGACCGGCGCGCGGACCGTCGTCGTGACCCATCGGACCGGTCTGCACGCGCGGCCGTGCCTGGCCATCGTCAACACGGCGCGCAAGTTTCGTTCGAAGGCGCAAATCCAAAGCGGCGCGAAGAAGGCCAACGCGGGCGAAATCTTGGAAATCCTTTGCCTCGGCGCGGAGGGGGGCACGGAAGTGACCCTCACGGCGACCGGTCCCGACGCGAACGAAGCGCTGGACGCCCTGGTGCGTCTGTTCGAGACGAATTTTGGGTTTGACGATTGAGCGTTCGTAGGGTGGGGCGAGCGTTGTATTGCCGAGAGACTCTTGCCGATCGGCCGACGTTCCTGGCCGATTGATTCTGTTCGCCGTTCTCGCCCCACCGGGAGCATGTGACGCCGCATGGTGGGGCGACCGAAGCTCGGTTAGACCGATTCGGTTTGGATAAGTTTCCGCTCGCTTCGATCGCCCCACCCTACCTTCTCCGTTCCCTCCGCGTCCTCCGTGGTGAATTGTCGGCCTTCGCGCACGGCCCGGGCCCGGTTGTGCCGAGTTTGCCGAGGAGAAGGCCGGCGACGGCATTTTTCTTGCACACGATCGGGTACAAGCTACGTTTTTGACGTTCCAATTGCGCGCGACGTAACAAGGATTTCGGCTCGCGCGGGAAGGGTAAATTGCGAAGACCGCGACGGCCGATGCGAGGTACATCGACACCCGGTTGTCGCCCCCCCTCGAATCTTCATGGAGACCACAAAATGCGTTACTGGTTTTGGATCGTTTGGGCAGCCGTTTTGATTGTCATGGCCGGCTTGCAGTTTTCGGCGGCGTCCGCCGCGCAGCCGACCGTCGCTCCCAGGGCCACTTACTCCAGCCTGAGCCGGGAACAAATCCGCCAGATGCCCCTGTTGGAACGTCCCAACCGGCCGGGCCATTTTTACGGCAACACGGTCCGCTGGCTCAACGGGCGCCGCTCCGGCGGGTATCGCGGCCGGTAGTAGCGTAGCAAGAACCGCTTTCGATCATCCCACGGCGGACCCAGCTTCATCGGGTCCGCCGTTTTTCATGCGCCGGAAGAATCTGTAGATGGGGCGCGTAAGTTTGTAGTTTGTAGGGTGGGGCGAGCGTTGAACAGCCAAGGGCGATTGCCGTTGATGGAATCGCTCACCCTCGATCAACGTCGCGAGCCGTCCTCGCCCCACCATGCGGTTCGAGCGATCTGGTGGGGCGGGAACCGGATATGCCGATAGAGCGGGGCATTGTCGAACCCCGGTTCCCGCCCCACCCTACGTGCCGATTACTCGGCGTCTTCGCTCGGTGCGGCCCGATCGGCTTGGTTTTCGCTCCCGTTGCCATTGCCGTTGGCGGCCGGTTCATCCTCTTCGGCACCTTCCTCGTGGGGGACGCGTTTGACGGCCACGAGCGCGTCGTCCTCGTCGAGGCTCATGATCCGCACGCCCTGGGTGTTGCGGCCCACCACGCTCACCTCGCGGGCGGCGATCCGCTGGAGTTTGCCCTTGGCGGTGATCATCAAGAGTTCGTCCTCGTCGCAGACGCGGACGGCGCCGATCACCGGGCCGTTGCGATCCGTGGTTTTGATGTCGCGCAGGCCCTTGCCGCCGCGGCGCTGGGCCCGGTAGGACCGCTGGCTGGAGAGTTCTTCCTCGCCTTCGGCTTCCGCCTCGGGCTCGGTTTCCGCTTCCGGTTCCGTCTCGGCCGATTCGTCGTCGAGCGGGGCCGCCTCGTCCGACTCGATCTCGTCGGCCTCGCCGCCGGGCATGTTGGGGCCGAACGGCGTCCGTTTGCCGTAACCCTTGGCGCAGACGGTGAGCAATTCGGCGTCCGGATCGGCCACGACCATGCCGACCACTTCGTCGTCGCCCAGGAGTTTGATGCCTTTCACGCCGCTGGAGTTGCGGCCCATCGGGCGTGCGTCGGACTGCTTGAAGCGAATGGCCATGCCGTGCTTGGTGGCCAAGACGATTTCGTCGCCCGGCTTCGTGACAACCACGTCAACCAGCTCGTCGCCCTCGCGGAGCTTGATGGCGATGATCCCGCGGCTCATCGGCCGGCCGTAGGCCTTCAACTCAGTCTTCTTGACCAGGCCCTTGCGCGTGGCCATGACCAGATAATGGTCGGGCCGATCAAAATCCTTGACCGCGCGGCAGTCGGCGATCTGCTCGCCCTCTTCGAGGTTCAGCAGATTGACCACGGCCCGGCCGCGGCTGTCGCGGGCCAACTGGGGCAGGCTGTAGACCTTTTGCCAGTAGACCTTGCCGTGCGTGGTGAAGAACATGAGGTAGGCATGCGTGCTGGCGACGAACAGGTGCTGGATCGGGTCTTCTTCTTCGGCCTTGGCGCCCTTGAGGCCCTTGCCCCCGCGGCGCTGGGCCCGATAGGCGCTGGCCGGGGTGCGCTTGATGTAGCCGTTGCTGCTGATCGAGACGACCATTGTTTCTTCGGTGATCAGGTCTTCGAGGTCGATATTGCCGATCTCCTCGCCGCTGATCTCGGTGCGCCGCGCGTCGCCGTGCTTGCGTTTCAACTCGCGGAGGTCGTCGCGGATGATGTCCAGGATGTTCTGCCGGTCGGAGAGGATCCGCAGATACTCGGTGATTTCCTCGAGAAGGTGGCGGTGCTCGTCGCCCAGTTTTTCCTGTTCGAGGTTGACCAACTGGCCCAGCGTCATCCGCAAGATGGCGTCGGCCTGCACCGGCGTGAGCGTGTAGTTTTCCTGGACGCCGCGTTCCTGTTGGAAAATGGCGAAGCCCGCGTCGCCCAGTGCCCGGCGGAGCATGGCCCCGGGACACTCGATTTGCATCAGGCGTTCCTTGGCCTCGGCCTGGGTCTCCGACGAGCGGATCACGCGGATCACCTCGTCGATGTTGGCGTGGGCCAGAAGCAGGCCCTCGACGGTGTGCTTGCGTTGGCGCGCGCGGCTCAAGAGGAACTGCGTCCGCCGGCGAATGACGGCCACGCGATGACGAATGAACTCCTCCAGAATCTCCTTGAACGAAAGCACCCGCGGCTTGCCGTCGACCAGCGCCAGCAGAATGAGCGAAAAGCTGTCTTGCAGCGGAGTGAACTGATAAAGCTGATTAAGCACGATGTCCGGATCGGCGTCGCGCTTCAACTCCAAAATCAGGCGGACCGGTTCTTTCAGGTCGCTTTCGTTGCGGATGGCGGAAATGCCCTCGATTTTTCCCTCGTGGACCACTGCCGCGATCCGTTCCTCGACCCGGTCCCGCGCTTGCTGGTAGGGAATCTCCGTGATGACGATCCGATTGCGTTTCTCGCCCGCCTCGATCTTGGCCCGGGCACGGACGACGATCGTGCTGCGGCCCGTGTGATAACCCTGGCGAATGCCGTGCCGCCCGCAGACGACGCCGCCGGTCGGAAAATCGGGCCCGGGACAGATTTCCATCAACTCGTCGATCGACACCTCGGGATCGTCGATCACGTGGACCAGGGCGTCGCAGATTTCGCCCAGGTTGTGCGGGGGGATCGACGTGGCCATGCCGACCGCGATGCCGTTGGCGCCGTTGACCAGGAGATTGGGAAACTTGGCGGGCAACACGCTCGGCTCGGTCCGGCGCTCGTCGTAGGTCGGGATGAAGTCGACCGTGTCGAGCTTCAAATCCTCGAGCAACATTGCGGCGGTCGGCGACATGCGCGCCTCGGTGTATCGCATGGCGGCCGGCGGCAGGCCCGCGATCGAGCCGAAGTTGCCCTGCTTGTCGATCAACACGCTCCGCATGTTCCACTCTTGGGCCATGCGGACCAGGGTGGGATAGATGACGCTTTCGCCGTGGGGATGGTAGTTGCCGCTCGTGTCGCCCGAGATTTTCGCGCACTTGACCCGGCCCGCGCCTGGGGTGAGGTTCAGATCGTTCATCGCCACGAGAATGCGCCGCTGCGAAGGCTTCAGCCCGTCGCGGACGTCGGGCAGGGCCCGGCTGACGATGACGCTCATCGCGTAGGTCAGGTAGCTGTCCTTCAGCTCGACCTCGATGGGCATTTCCAGCAGGCGGCCGCCGTGGGTATCCGTGGCCGGCAGCCGCGTTTCACCGGGCCCTTCCGGGGGCAAATTCGAGTCGGTGGACAAGGCTCGTGTCCTTTCGAGAAAACGGCATATTGCGGGGTTCCGCTAAAGAACTGTTTCAAAAAGGGGGACAGGCACCTCGCGGTGTTCGGATTTCACGGCGGATGTTGAAATGGCTCGGAGCCAGTCCCCCTTTTTGAAACAGTTCCTAAGTCGTTTTAAGCAAACAACTTAGGGATGGTCTTGCGCGTCGGCAAATCAAGACCGTAATATACCATTTTTGCCCCCGGCCGACAACGGCACGGGCCGAAAAAGACGCCCTGCAAGTCGTTTTTGGGAAACCACTTATGAGCAGGCTGGAACAAGCCGGGTGACGCGGCCATGAAAAACCGAGCCGCGACCGTCAGGGAGCGGTGGAATGTCCATTGAGTTTCCACCGCTCCCTGACGGTCG
>DATECS010000114.1:0-10826 GCA_035286785.1 Thermoguttaceae bacterium
GCGGCTCAGTATGCATTCAACCGCTCCCTCACGGAGCGCGGCTCGGTTTTTGTCGACGTACCCTACGATCTTCGCAGGAAAGTGCCGTAGTACAGTAGTCCCACCAGCGTTTTTGCGTCGCGGATTTCGCCCGCCCGCATCAGTCGCAGCGTCTCGTCCCAGGTGGTCAGTCGCGGCTTGATTTGTTCGCCGCCTTGGAGGTCTTGTTCGCCGGACGTGAGGCCCGTGGCGAAAAACAGGTGCATCCGCTCGTCCAGAATGCCGGGCGACATGAAGAATTCGACCACCGGCTCGATTTTCTTGGCTCGATAGCCGGTCTCTTCGGCCAACTCGCGGAGGGCCGTCGTGGCGGGGTCTTCGTCCGGTTCCCGGGTGCCGGCGGGTAGTTCGAGCAGGGTTTGGTCCACGCTCACGCGATAGTTCTCGATCAGGCAGATGCGGCCGTCGTCCAGCACGGGCAGGATGACCACCGCGCCGGGGTGGCGAACGACCTGACGCACGTGCCGCCGGCCGTCGGGCGTTTCATAGGACGATTCGACGACGCGGAACAGCCGCGTTTCGAGAAGTGTTTGGGGATCGGTCATGGCTGAAAACCTCGTAGAGAACCTCTGTGTGGAAAAAGGGGGACTGGCTCCGTCGTCGCGAATAAGCATGTTCTCTCAAATACGGACAGCGACAACGGCGCCTGTCCCCCTTTTTCATACAATCGTTGCGACCGGAAAAAAAGGGGGACAGGCACCGTCGCCTGGGAGTGTGCTGGCGAAAATGCGTTTGTTGAAGCGGCGGAGCCAGTCCCCTTTTTTCCTTTGCCCACCCCCCGGCCGCGAGGTACGTTTTTCTACCGCGTTCGATACCGCGGAACCCACGTTCGAATTGCTGTCGCCGCCCATCGACCATGACCCCAAGCCAACTCACGTCCACCCCGTCGATCTCGTCGGATGTTTCCGTCGCCGTCCTCGCGCCGGAAATCCTCTCGCCGCAAGTTCTCGACTTGCTCGATCGGGCGTTTGGCGTCGAATTCACGGTGGTCGACGGGCGCACCGGGCAGGTGCTTCACGAGGCGGCCGATCAGCCGGCCCGCGACTGGGACGGCCGTGGCGAACTTTGCCGGCAGGTGGCCGAGCGCGGCGCGGGCGAATTCATTGAGGAGAACGACCCGTTCGTCGTTCTCGCGTTGCCGATCATCGATCCGTCGGACGAATCGCCGCGGGTGGCGGTGGCCACGTTTGTGACGCGGCCGATCGCGCCGGACGAAGATTTGCACGCGGCCGCGCGGCTTGCCGGACTTTCGCCCGAGACGGCCCGGCGTTGGGCGCGTGCCCAGGCCGTTTGGCCGAGCGAGGCGCTTCGGCGTGTGGCCGATCTTGTGGTCGAGCGATTGACGGCGGGCCGTCGCGCGGAGGCGCTGGACCGCGAGGTGCGGAGCCTCTCGGGCCATCTTTCGGCGACCTACGAAGAAATCAGCCTGATCTATCGGCTGACCCAGAATTTGAAACTTTCGGCCGGCGACGAAGAGTTGGGCAAAATCGCGATCGAGGGCCTTCAAGAGGTCGTTCCGGCCGACGGAATCGCCCTGCTCATGCTGCCGGTGGTCGGCAAGGACGAAGCCCTGCAACAGCAGGCCCGGTCCGAACTCATGCTCCTCGTGCGGGGCGATTGTCCGCTGGACGCCGAGTCGCTGCAGGGTCTGATCGAACATCTGGGGCTTCATGCCCATAGCCGCCCGCTGGTGGCCAACACGTCGATAACCGAGAACGTCTCTTGGCCCGTGCCCGCGGTCCGCCAGTGCGTCATCGTGCCGTTGTCCGAGGGCGATAATTTGTTCGGCTGGCTTGCCATTGCCAACCATCGCGCGGGCGGCGAATTCGGCACGGTCGAAGCCAACCTGCTTCATTCGGTCGCCACGATCCTCGGCATCCACAGCGGCAACATCGACCTCTATCGCCAGCACTCCGAAATGTTTGCCGGGGTGGTTCGGGCCATGGTTTCCGCGATCGACGCCAAGGATCCCTACACGCGAGGCCACAGCGATCGGGTCGCGCGGATCAGCGTTTGCCTGGCCCAGGAAATGGGTTGCGACCAGGACGCGCTCCACTGGATCTATCTTTCGGGATTGTTGCATGACGTCGGCAAAATCGGCATCGACGATCACGTGCTCCGCAAGCCGGGCAAACTCACGGCCGAGGAATACGAGCACATCAAGTCCCACGTGACCGTCGGCCACCGGATCCTCCGCGACCTGAAAAAGATGGAAAACGTCCTGCCCGTCGTGCTCCATCATCACGAGGCCTGGGCCGGCGGCGGGTACCCCAACGATCTTCGGGCCGAGCGGATTCCGCGGGGCGCGAGGATCGTCGCCGTGGCCGACGCCTTCGACGCGATGAGCAGCGACCGACCTTATCGCAAGGGAATGCCCGACGAGAAAATCGACGCGATTTTCCACGAGGGGGCGGGCCAGCAATGGGATCCGGCGGTGGTCGAGACGTTTTTCCGCGTCCGACGGCAAATCGGCGAGATCAGCCGCCGTCAGCGCGAAGAAGTGGACGGCGAACTGTGCATTTGGGCCCAATAAGCCGTCGTTGGGGTGGCACGCCCCGAGAGGGTGTGATGCGGATTCGGATCCAATGGTGACGTCCATCACGCCCTTTCGAGGCGGGCCACCCGTCGACAAAGTCTTCTCGCGCGAGCTACCGCCTATGCCGACTCTCTCAAAGGCAACGGAGCGGAGGATCTGTCCGACGCAATTTCCTCGCGAAGCACCACGACGTTCGCCGGTGCTTCGATTCCCAGTCGCACCCGGTCGCCCGTGACCCGAACAACCGTTACGACGATGGAATCGCCAAGCCTGATACGCTCGCTTTCGCGTCGGGACAGCACCAGCATGGAACGCCCTCCGTTTCGAATATGATGAAGTAGTGGTAGGGTGGGCGTCGCCCACCAAAAAATGACAACGTGGTGGGCGATGCCCACCCTACGCTCATTATCTCCGCGGCGTCTTCCTCATGGCCGTCCTGGCCCCGCTCCACCGAGTCTCTTTCGACGGTTGTTTTTCTCTTTATGCCGCCGCTCGATCCAAGGCGGGCGCGTGGCGGAATTGCGTTTTCAGGAATCGTTCGCCGGTGCAATCGTAGAAGAGAATCTGATTCCGTTCGGTTTCCCAAATTGCCGTGAACCGGACGGCCCGGGGACCGTGAAGGCAATAATGGATCCCACAAGGCTTGCCCCCCCGAACAAGTAGCCGCTCCGTCATTTGAAATGCCCCGTGCTGAAGTTCGTAATAGTTACAGAAGATTTCGTTTACATAGTCCCGGACGTCGTTCATACTGTCAAATTGCAGGACGCTCGTAACCATCTGGGGTGGGTTCTCCTAGCTAGGTGCGAAAATGCGCTAGACTGGCGCTACGCACTGGTGGTGGAGAATGGGATAACTGCCGACAAGACATGCTATCGGCAAAATGGACAGGAAGGTTTCACGCCATAATCATTCAATTCTGAATGACTACGCAGAATGTGCAAAATGCATCAACTTAAGTATTAGCGTATTTTGTGAAGAAAAGTATGAATTGCGGGAATGATTTGGCCGACTCGTTCGTACACGACCGACGCTGCTTCACGTAGGCCTCGAACGCCTCCGGCAGCTTCGCCGTCGCGGCATCCCTTTTGTGTAATAGAACGCGATAGCGGAACGTGATCGATTCGCCCCGTGGAATCGTGTACGAGCCGTTAATCGCCGGATCGCCCGAGAAATCGCGAAGCCCAAACGGATTCGCCGCACAGAGGCCATAGGTTCGCGCGTGCCAGTGCGTCGGATACCGAAAACTACTCGGATGGTTCATCATGCAAACGCCGACCGTCTCGCCACGGATCGGGCCCGAGTAATCGACCCACGACGCCGGCTTGCTCCAGGCCTTGTCGTTCACCTGGCCGTGGCTGTTCACCAACCGGCCGCCCTGTTTCGCGTCGGGCGCAAGCGGCGCGGCCACGCGAAGGCCCATCGTGCCTTCCTTCGTGTCGCCCAACGTGACGGGCCCTTCGGTGGCCGACAAGGTGATGTCGAAATCGATCCAGCGAGCGTCTTCGTCGCCGCCGAAACGCAGCGTCCGTCGGTCCTCTAACATCTTCTTCCCACGGTCGTCCAGCCAGTCGTTTCGCGTTGCCACGACGGCTTCGCGGCCACTCTCGATCTTCAGAAACTCGCGATGCACCGTCAAACATCGGGACTGCGGCTTTTGTCCCTTGCGCGGCGGACCTTCCGTCCAGAAATCCTGACCGTTGACGTTCCCGTGCGTGAACCACAGCGACCGATGGTGCGGATGGTCGGTCGGTTCGCCGGGCAGCCGCTTGGCCATCGGCCATTGTCGCGTCATCGGCTTGCCCGTCGGACCGTAAATCGGCCAGACGATCGGATGGTGGCCCGGTCGGATCAGATACTGCGCGAACGGTTGGCCGTCGATCTTGACGCTCACTTTTGACCCGTCGGCCGACTTCGTCGCGGTGACGTGGTCCGAAGGGGCCTGATCGGCCGCGGGCGATTCGACGGTGAGGACAAAAACTATTGCAACTGCAACGAGAAGGCGATAAGGGATCGACATGGAATCGTTTCCTTGCGTGGCTGGAAAATCGTGTTGGTCACAAGCCTCGATTGCAGCATAAATTGGGCATACGGCAGACCCAACCGATTTTAACTATCACACCTCGGCTCGGCAATGTAAAATCAAACCAAGTCGCCTGAAACCAGGCTTCCTCCTTTAATACCCACGCCGCCATGCCAAACCGTCGCATCGTATGTTATTTATTGCTCTCACTTATTGCGGCTCTTTGGGCGATTATCATTGTGCTGACGAACAGCGCGATTCAGGCGGCCCAACTCGACGCTGACCACGATGGCTGGTACACAGCCAAGAAAAATGAACGGGTAACTCTGACGCTTGTCGGCCTGAGTTCCAATGTGCCGGGCGACTACCGCGTTACGGTCGACGGGGTGCGATGTCCTTACGACGAGAAGAACCTGTCCGGCATTATACACGCCCAAGTCGATACGCTCCAAACATTGGATTGCATCGTGGCGACGCGCGCGATCGGCGCGTGGCTGCAAGAAGGCGATCGCCGGCAAACGACGTGGAAATCCCCTGTCACAGTGACTCGTTGCGACGCGCAACCCATGCAGGGAACCACGACGCTTTCGTGGTCGAATCGTCCGGCCGACCGGAGCGCGACCGTTTCGCTGCCGTCCGGCGAACAAGTCCGGCTTGACTTCCGTATCACGGTGGAGACGTTTGCCGATGCCGACCCGCGCGATCGCAACGGCGACGCCGATCACGACGGGCTCTTCGACTGGGAAGAAGCCGATTATGCGCGGCGTGGTATTACCCTGGGCGATCCCAATCGAAAAGACCTCATCCTCGTTGTCGCCCATACCCACAACGATTGGCGAATGACCGACCTGACGAAAACGCTGCTGCGGACGTGTTTTCGCCGTCGCGGGGTGAATTCGTATCTTGCGTCGAACGATGACGAATCCCTTGGCCTGTGCCAGCCGGGATTGGCAAGCCTCGACGGCCGCGAACTTGGTCGGGACCACGCGCTGAGTCTCCAGGAAGCCACGCGAATTCGCAAGGTCACTCTGAAAAGTCCCATGACCGAGCACGCCCATCTGGTTGTCTTGTCGGCCTACGTCGCGCCGGACCCTCGCGCGTCGTGGGGTTGGGCTGATTTGCCCGGCGGCACACTGGTCGTCCGTTCGCACCTTTCCGTGCTCGGGCCCGATTTTCATCAGTATCAGGCCAAGACGATCCTGCATGAGTTGGGCCACAACCTGGGCCTGTGTCATCCGGAGCAAAGCGACCGCCATTGTCCCACCGGCGCGATTCCCAAGGCCGAGCGCAGCTCCGCGCTCACCGTGATGGGTACGCCGCGAGCCGACCGCGGCGATCCCGTGGCCATCGTGACCAACGCCTGGGCTCGGCCGCTGGACTACTCGCCGACGCAATGGAAAAAGGCGCGGTTCGATTGGGTTCGAGAGGAAAATCGTTCGATGAAGTCAAGCGTTCGCGAGAAACAAGAACGGTCACCATAAGCAAGGCATCGGAAACAAGGCTCCCCAGTCCCCCCATTTTCTCATGCCTTGACGATTGCCGCTCCTTGTGAGATCATTTTCATTGTGATCGAGTCTTCGTCAAATGGATCGCACGGACATTCCACCTCATCTGGGATAGCAATATTGTGGTGTCAACCACTCAATACCCGAGGGAGCATTTGCATGAAGCCAAGGTTGACTCTGAAGTTGCTCAAACACGAGGCTGAACAGTTTTCTCGAAGAGAATCCCGGTACAAGGAAAAATCACTCTATGGCGTGACGGATGGGAAAGCTGTCGGAACCTATTTCGAGCACAAGTTCCAACAATATCTGCGCGGTAAGTACGATTGGCAAAATGGTTCCTCGGCCAAGGGCATCGACTTCCCAGGACTTCAAGTGGACATGAAGGTCACGAGCATCAAGCAGCCCCAATCGTCGTGCCCTTTCACGTCCGCGCGACAGAAGATCTATGGCCTTGACTACTCGCTGCTGATATTCGTTTATAAGAAAACCGACGATCGCGCGTCACGGACCGGGAACCTCGACGTCAAGCATGTCGTGTTTGTGGCAAAGGACCAGACCGCCGACTTCCAGACGACGTCTGAATTGCGACGCATCATCGCCAACTCCGGGAACGTCGATGACATCGTTGCCTTCATGGCCGATCGTTGTTTGCCGGTTGACGAGGTTCAGGCCCAGTTGCTGGCTGAGGAGATTCTGGCCAATCCGCCAAAGATTGGGTATCTCACGATCTCCAACGCACTTCAATGGCGACTTCAGTACCGACGAGTTATTGACAAAGCCGACGAAGTTGAAGGCGTTGAAAGGATTCTCTGAACATGGGAAGACGGAAATGAGCCTGAAGAAAATAATCGAGTATGGGGATTTTCAAACCCCCCTTTCCTTGGCTCGTGAGATTGCGGAATTGCTCGCCAAGAAGGGGCTCGCGCCGAACGTCGTTGTCGAGCCTACATGCGGCGAGGGCAGTTTCCTCCAGGCGGCGGTTTCTCATTTGAAAAGCATCAGGCACGTTTACGGGTTTGACATCAATCCCGCTTATGTGGCGGCCACGCGTAGCCGTCTTGAGGCGGTGAACGACAAGTGCGTTACCATACATCCGCAAGATTTTTTTCAGCAAGACTGGGCCGCTTTTTTTCAGGCAATTCCCGACAACGTCTTGGTTCTTGGCAATCCTCCCTGGGTAACCAACGCTGCCTTGGGCGTCCTGCAAAGCGGGAATCTTCCGGAGAAATCCAATTTCCAAAACGAAACGGGCTTCTCGGCGAAGACAGGTAAGGCGAATTTCGACATTTCCGAATGGATGTTGATCAGGCTTCTTGAGGGATTGCAAAACCGAAACGCTTGCTTGGCCATGCTCTGCAAAACCGGAACGGCGCGCAAAACACTTCGCTACGCTTGGCTCCATCACCTCGCCGTTTATGATGCGTCCATGCACTTAATTGATGCGGGATCGCATTTTGGGGTTTCAGTTTCGGCCTGCCTGCTGATCGTACATACTGGGCAATGTTCGGAACAATGCGTGGCGCCCGTATACGCCGATCTGAGTTTTGGGAAGAGGCTTTCACTGCTGGGACTAGCCGGCGGAGAACTCGTAGCCGACGTGAAGGATTATGATGCGACCCGTGCCATCGACGGTGTTGAATACTACAAATGGCGTTCGGGCGTCAAGCATGACGCCGCCTCGATCATGGAGTTTACACGAGAAGGAGATCGATACGTCAACGGCTTAGGCGATCGCTGCGAATTGGAGGAGGAATATCTCTATCCGTTGTTGAAGTCCTCCGACTTGGCAAACAACAGGCTTGCTCCAAACCGTTTTGTTCTCCTGACGCAAAGAAGAACCACTGACCCGACCGAAACCATTTGTTCCACGGCTCCCAAGACTTGGG
Organism: Thermoguttaceae bacterium; assembly: GCA_035286785.1. Taxonomy (GTDB): domain Bacteria; phylum Planctomycetota; class Planctomycetia; order Pirellulales; family Thermoguttaceae; genus UBA11386. The sequence continues at coordinate 7,987 of DATECS010000114.1, forward strand.
CCTATTTGCTCCGACATGCAAAACGTCTCGACGGCAGAAAAAGCATTATTTACCGACGTCGTCCTCGGTTTTCGGTTTTTGGCGTGGGAGATTACACGTTTACCCCTTGGAAGGTGGCCGTGGCCGGTCTGTACAAGAACATTCGATTTTGTTCCGTTGGGAGTTCCCACGGCAAACCTTTCGTTCCAGATGACACGTGCTATTTTGTGCCGTGCAAGACGGAACAAGAAGCTCGATTGGTGTCGGAGTTGCTCAATTCCGATCTCGCAAGACGGTTTATTCATTCGCTCGTGTTCTTCGACAGCAAGCGACCCATCAATGCGGAGGTCTTGCGGCGGATTGACTTGATGAAAATCGCTGAACAGCTCGGACGATCCGAGGACGCCGGACAATACCTGGCCGATGCGGCCTTCGAGGACGATCGGCAGCAATTGCTCGTCTTTCGGGGTTAAGATAATCTCTCTCAAATCCGCCCATGCGAAAACGCGTCCGAATTTGGTTGCTCTTAACGCTGCTCGGCTTGGGTCTATTGGTCGGGGTGGGCGTTTGGATTTATCAGGCTGCACACCAGGCGCCGGAATGGTACCGCCAAGCCGTGGCGACCAAGGACACGGCGGAGGAACGGAAAGCTTCCAGCGACCGGATGGAACAGCGTCTGGCCGAGCTGGCCAGCGGCCTGAAGACCAACGGCCGGTGGGAAGTGCTCTTCACCGAAGCCCAAGTGAACGGCTGGCTGGACTACGCTTTGTCCAAGAAGCATCCCGGCTCGCTGCCCAAGGGTTTCTTTGATCCCCGCGTGAAGATCGAGTCTGACGGCGTTTGGGGCGCATGCTGCGTCGACCGTGGCGCCGTGTCAGGTGTCGTTGCGTTGAATGTAGACATTTATCTCGCGGAACCGAACGTCGTGGCGCTGCGAATTCGCCGAGCCCGATTGGGCCGGCTTCCTTGGCCGTTGGGCAAAGTGCTCGACGGCATTTCGCAGTCGGCCCGGGAGGCCGAAGTTCCGCTCACGTGGCGTCAGGCCGAAGGCGATCCCGTGGCGCTGATTCGGATTCCCTCCATACAGGACAAAAAACGCATCCGGGTCAAGACGATCCGACTCGCCGAGGGCAAACTCTACGTCGCTGGCGTCACGAAGGACGCGAAACCGTAGGTCAGGCTGTGCCTGACGAAATAAGAGCATGTGGAATCATATTGTCGTACCGTCAGGCACAGCCTGACCTACATGACTCATCTCAAATCGCCACTGCCGCGTGTCCTCTTCTGCTCTGCCGAGCGTAGCCGTGCCGTGGAGGCGCGAACCGGCGAGAGCAACGATGATTTCTCGGGCCGTCTGTCGGACGAACTGGTACGTGCCGGCGTCCCAGCGAGTGACCGTGCCTCGATCTCCGGAGACGGGGCCTTCGTAATCGAGATATTCGATGCGATGATCGGCCAGGCTCTCGGCCTCAATCGGGCCGGGCGTGTCAGGTACGCTTGCCAAGGCCCAGCACGTTAGCACTGGGCCGGTTTCCAGGAGAAAATCCCAATGCCGCCCCCGCGGAGCGTCGTGTTCGAGAATGACGAAACGGGGCATGAGGAAAAGTGTGAAGTATGAAGTATGAAGTGTGAAGTGTGAAGTGGATTTACCGTACCAGATTTCCACCCTCTTCCCCGCCCCCTCCTTTTATCTTGCCCCCAGGATCGTCGTTTCCTCTAGTCCTTCGAGCGGGATGGCGAGTCGGCGGCTGCGGAGTCGGGCGTGGAGGGTGGTTTGGCCTGGCGTGACGGCTTGCATGGCGAGTTCGTAGCGAATCTGTGCGCCCGGTCGCAGCGCGCCGACCGGTTCGAACCGAATGACCTGACTGTCGATCGCGTGGCCAACGCCTTGCGGCCCGCGGATAGAAGCATCCAGCGGCTTCATTCCCGGCGGAAGGTCCACTTCGAGAACCAATTCTTCCTCGATCACGGCCGACTTGTTTTCGATGGTGATTTCATAATTCACCGTTCGCCCGATGTCCACGTTGTCGGCCAGATCGTCCACGCTCATTGCCAGGCCGGACCCCATCGCTCCGTCGGGCTGGGTCGGCAGTTGCGTCTCGCGCGGCGCCTGGACCACCACCGGCGCGTCGTCGGCGACCTCGGCGACTTCGGCCGAGGTGACGGTCACTCGGTTGACCGTCTCGGCGGCCGCGCGCTCGCAGCGGCATTGGATGGTGAATTGGCTCTTCGCGCCAATGGGCATCGGCCCGATGTTCCAGACAAGGGCATTGTCGCGGACCACGTTTCCGGCGTCGGCCATGAAGGGGTGCAGGGCCGGGTCGTAGGAATCGACCACCTTGACGTCCGTCAACGGCACGTCGCCCGTGTTTCGCACAACGATCCTGAACTCGGCCGTCTGGCCGACGTCGGCCTCGACGGGGCCGGTCTTTTCGACGGTGATCGCCGGTCGTCCGACGGGTGGAGCGGCCGGCGGCGGGTTGCCCGCGGCCGGAGGATTGGGCGACGGGGCGGCGTTCAAGTAGACTTCGGCCGCGGCGCTCGCGCCTCCGTCGCCGGTCACTTCGACGGCGTGGCGAAGGCTGCCCGGCCGCGTCACTCGGAACTCGACGCCGACTCGCCTATCCTGACCCGGCGGAATCTCTTCCAATTCCTTCTCAATGGGGCTCGGCGGACCGGCGTATTGGAGCCCTTCGTCGAATCGGTCCTTGATCAGCAGGCCGGTGGCCGTCGTCTCGCCGTGGTTTTCGACAATGATGGTGTATTGCACCTGATCGCCGACGGTGGCCGCCGACGGGCCTTCGATCCGCGCGACGAGGCTCGCGGAGCCGACCACGGTCGTGGCGCAGTCGCGCACGCGG
>DATECS010000115.1:0-2321 GCA_035286785.1 Thermoguttaceae bacterium
AAGGCAAGCTCGTTCCCGAGGGCGTCGAAGGCCGCGTGCCTTTCAAAGGAGCGTTAGGACCGTTCATTTACCAGCTCGTCGGGGGAATCCGAGCCGGCATGGGTTATTGTGGAACACGAACCATCGAGGAATTGCGGACCGTTACGCGATTTATTCAGGTTTCCGCCGCCAGTGTACGGGAGAGTCATCCCCATGACATCGTTATCACGCAGGAAGCGCCAAATTACAGTGCCAAGCACTTCGACGACGTCTCGTAGGTCGCCGCGGGCCGTTGTTCTCCCGCGCGGCCCGATGATTCGTCTTATTTGCGTCGCAAGCCTCTTGTTTGCGACGCTCGCTTTTCCGTGGGCTCCCGCGGCCCGGGCCCTGGAACCGGCCGGGGACGACTCGCGCGTTGTGCCGGTGAGCTACTCGACCGGCAAGTGCGGGACGAGATTGACGTGGCTTCCCTACCGGCCCACGGCCGACGAAGTACGCGGGCAAGGGGCCTCCACGAAAGTCGAGCGGACGCTGGATCCCACCGTCGTGCGGACCGATTTCAACGCAACAGCCAAGTCGTCGAACCGTGCGAACGATGCGATGGCGGATCCGTTCAACGACGGGGCCGGCTCGGGCGAGGATCATCCGACGCCTTCGGTCGAAAACCAACCGTTCCAACCCGAGTTCCTCGACCCGACGGCGTTGCCGGACAAATCCGACACGGCGACCGCCCAGAACACGCTCGGCGCGAGTCAAGCGCCCGAGTCGAACGTGCCGCGGCCGATGGTCGAGCAGGGACTCGGTCAAACGGCCCAAGGATCCGTCGAACCGGAACCGCTGCCGTCGCTCGAGGATGTACTGGCCCAGAGCGCGCCGCGCGCCGAGGACTGTCCCGCCACGAGCGACTTCAAGCCGATCAACAAGCTGACGACCGACGTGCGGGCGTCGTCGGGCGACTTCCCCCAGGAATGTCCGATCAAGAATGCGACGTTCACTCCGCGCGCGTGGTGTCAGACGACATACACGTGGAAGGCGAGCGGGCTGTGCCACAAGCCGCTGTACTTCGAGCAGATTCAACTGGAGCGTTACGGCCACTCGACCGGACCGTACACGCAGCCGCTGTTGTCGCACGCCCACTTCTTCGCCACGATTCCAGTGCTGCCTTACCTGATGGGCGTTTATCCGCCGAACGAGTGCATGTACACGCTGGGCTACTACCGGCCGGGCAGTTGCGCGCCGTATATGCTTGATCCGCTGCCGATCAGCGTCCGCGGGGCGTTGTGGGAAGCGGGCGCGTGGACGGGAGCGGCGTACCTCGTGCCGTAACCACTGACAACAGCCAGGGCAGACAAAAAACCTGCGACTATCGTAAAGGGTCGGACGCCTCCCTGTTCGACCCTTTTCTTTTTTCTTGGCCGTTTAATCTTTAGTCACCAAATCATTGACTTTTCCGTCCCCCTCCGCGATAATCAGGCCGACGTTTGCCTCCCACCGGTAGGCTTGTCGGCGTACTCTCGTCCGAGGAGCGGGATCTACCATGAGCAACGTCAATGAAGGGCAAAGGCATCCGAGACGATTCTCGCTCGTTTCCATCTCAATAGGAGGCTCCTACCATGAAGACACCGGCGTTTTCTACCACGGCATTGATTTTACTCGCACTGGCGACGGCGGCTCCCTCGGCAGCGGCCCTGGACATCACGAACTCCGTCACGGTCAACGGCATCGAATTACAGGTCATTCGGCAAGCCAATCCCGTGGCCGGGCTTGAAAGCTACTGCGTTCGGGCCATGACCGACAGCGCCGAACTTAATACGCTGTACCTCAATCAACCGGCCATTGATGGAATCGTTCACCAATGTCAACAAAAGTATTCAGGCGTCTGGAAGCCCACGGTGTTGGTCGCCCAGATTCGCGCGGGCGAAGCGAGCAATCCGTCGTGGACCGCGTCTGGTTGGACCGATCTTCACACCGCGGCCGACACGCACATCCTCCTGTCGGAAGACATGAGCGATCTGCTCATTTTTGGAAACTCTCCTCCCGTCGAAGGCAACGACGGCGCCAATCCGTTCGGCCTCAACACGAATAACGGCCTGACGCGGATCGGCCTTGGACAGATCACGGGAAGCACTGACTACAGCATCTCCGTCAATAACTATCCGGATTCGGAGATCGACATAATGCAGGTGGTCATCCCGGCGAACACGGCCGTCTATTTTAGTGGCGAAGTCATCGGATATCTTGGCGGAAGTGAAACTCTCAGCGCCAATTTCAGCAACGTTCAAGTCGGCGTTCCCGAGCCGGGCACGCTGCTGTTGCTCGCGGCGGGCGCACTGTGTGTGGTC
>DATECS010000116.1:0-36040 GCA_035286785.1 Thermoguttaceae bacterium
GGCGGTGGATGGATGGGGTGGGGATTTGGGGATTTGGGGATTTGGGGATTTAGGGATTTAGGGATTTAGGTGTAGGCCGGGTCGTGACCCGGCGACCGGGAATGTGCGGGCACGAATGTTGCCGGGTCACGACCCGGCCTACCTTGGTGGAATATCGGAAATATAGGAATAATTGGTAGTCTGTATCGGTTATGCATGACTTTTTGTGGGACATAGGTTCTCTTGATTTGATGGGAGAACCGATAGAGAGAAGGTTGGCGAAAGGTGGATAATTTGGGCAGAATGTGGCGATGGGCGGAGAGAGAAAGCGTTATGAAGAATACGCTGGCGGTCATTTTGGCTGGCGGTAAAGGTTCTCGTCTAGAGCCGTTGACACGGGACAGGGCCAAGCCGGCCGTGCCGTTCGGCGGAGCGTATCGGATTATCGACTTCACGCTGTCGAACTGTCTGAACAGCGGGATTCGCAAGGTTCTGTTGTTGACGCAATACAAGGCGGCCAGCCTGGCGCGGCACGTTCACCGCGGCTGGCAAAACTACTTCTGCCGCGATCTGGGCGAATTCGTCGACGTGGTGCCGCCGCAGCAGCGGATCGACGAGCACTGGTATCGCGGCACGGCCGATGCCGTGTATCAGAACATCTATACGATGGAGAAGGAGCACGCCGAGTATACGGTGATCTTGGCCGGCGACCACATCTACAAAATGAATTACCGCAAGATGGTCGAGTCGCACATCGACAACCGAGCCGACCTGACCATCGGCGCCTTGCGCGTGCCGGTGGACGAGGCGCGCCACCGGTTTGGCGTGATGCAGATCGACCAGAGCGAGCGAGTGATCGGCTTCGAGGAAAAACCGGCCGATCCGAAACCAATGCCCGACGACCCGGGCCGCTGCTACGCCTCGATGGGGATCTACGTTTTCACGACGCGGTTTTTGTTCGAGCAGTTGTGCCAGGACGCGACACGGCAGGGAAGCTCGCACGATTTCGGGAGCGACGTGATTCCGTCGATCATCCACACGCATCGGGTGTTCGCCCATCCGTTTCTGGACGAGAATCGCAAGGAGAGCGCCTATTGGCGCGACGTCGGCACGCTCGACGCGTACTACGAAGCGAACATGGACCTCGTGTCGGTCGATCCGTTGTTGAACATCTACGACAACGACTGGCCGCTACGGACTTTCTTGCCGAGCTATCCGCCGCCGAAGTTCGTCTTCGCCGCCGAACAGCGCCGCGGCTACGCGATGGACAGCATCGTCTGCCTCGGGTCGATCGTCTCGGGCGGCCAGGTCCGCCGGTCGATCCTGGGGTCGAACACTCGGGTCAATAGCTACGCGAAGGTCGAGGAATCCATTTTGTTCGAGGGCGTGAACATCGGGCGTCACGCGAAGGTGCGCCGGGCGATCATCGACAAGGGCGTGTGCCTGCCGTCGGGGTTCGAGGTGGGCTACGATCACGAGCTGGACCGCCGCCGGGGGTTCTCCGTGACCGACAGCGGCGTGACGGTCATCGCGAAGACCGACGGGATCGAACTCCTGGCCGCCGAGGAGCAAAAGACGGGGACGCCCGAGCCGTCATCGGCCGAGCACTCGGCGCAGGCCTAGCTTGAGGATGATCCACAAGGCTCCGAAGGCTTCCGCCGAGTTGATTTTCGACGCGCCGTATTGGCGATCGGCGAAGGTGATGGGTGTTTCGGCCATGCGGGCGCCCGCGCGGCGCAAGTGCCAGAGGATTTCTTCCTGGAAGGAATAGCCGCGGCTGCGGACGGCGTCGAAGTCAAGCTTGGCCAACGTGGCGACCCGATAGCAGCGGTACGCGCCGCTGCAATCGGCCGGCTTCAAGCCGAGCAAGCACCGCGCATAGAGATTCACTCCGCGGCTCATCAACCGCCGTCGCAAGGGCCAGCCTTCCACGCCGCCGCCGGGAACATAGCGCGAGCCGATCATCACGTCGATCGGCGGGCCGCCGGCGGGCTCCATGCCGGCGACCATCGCGGGCAGGTAGCGAGGATGGTGGCTGAAATCGGCGTCCATGTTGAGCATGTAGCGGTAGCCGCGCTCGATACTCCAGCGCATCGCGGCGATCGTGGCCGTGCCCAGGCCGAGCTTGCCCGCGCGATGAACGCAATGGAGCCGAGGGTCTTCGGCCGCCCGGGCGTCGCACCATTGGCCGGTGCCGTCGGGCGAGCCGTCGTCGACGACCAGGACATGGGCGTCGGGCAGCCTCTGGAAGATTTCGTCCACCAGCCGCGGGAGATTTTCCATCTCGTTGTAGGTGGCCACCGTGACCAGCGTTCCGTCGGAATGGCCCATCCGTGTCGTCCCTTATGGCGAGTGTCCGGAAATTCCGCGTGTGCCACTGCTTGCGGAAGCGTCACGGAGTCTGAACTTGCGTCACAACACTGCTTGCCGGAAAGCGTTAATCTTTCGAAAAGTTGCAAGCAGTGCGACGTGCCGCGGATTGGAGCATTTTCTCCGGCAAGCAGTGGCACACGAGTCACAACGGTAGTGATTTTAGAGGAAATCACCGGACGTTGAAAGAGACAATCCGGTGTCAAACGCGGACCGCTTGTTTCATTCGTTCGATGGTCCGGGCGTAGAGGGCCAGATATTGCCGTGCGCTGGGCTTCCACGACCAGTCCTGACGCATGCCCGTGGCGATGAGCCGGTTCCAGACGTCCTTGTTGGCGTAGGCGGCGCAGGCCCGTTGGAGCGTTTCGGACAGGGCCAGCACGCTGTAGTCGGCGAAGCTGAACCCGTTGGCCGTGCCGGCCGCGAGCGACTGGTCGTTGGCGTCGACGACCGTATCGGCCAGACCGCCGGTGGCGCGGACCACCGGCACCGTGCCGTAGGCCAGGCTGTACATCTGGTTGAGTCCGCAGGGCTCATAGCGGCTGGGCATGAGGAATAGGTCGGCGCCGGCTTCGATCCGGTGGGCCAGCGGTGTGGAGAACTCGATGCGCACCGCGACTTTTTGCGGAAATCGCTGGACGAGTTCCAGGAGTTGTTTCTGATAGTCGCCGTCGCCGGCGCCCAGCACGGCCCATTGGACGTCGCGGTCCGGCGTCCATTGCTTCATGACCTCGACGATCAGGTCGATGCCCTTCTGCGTGCAGAGCCGGCCGATGAGGGCGACCACCGGCACGTCGGGCCGACGAGGCAGGCCCAGTTCGTCCTGCAGCGCCGCCTTGCACGCCGCTTTGCCCTTGGCTTGGGAATCAACCGTGTAGTTGGTCGGCAGATGGGGATCGGTCGCGGGGTTCCACCGGTTCGTGTCGATGCCGTTGAGGATGCCCGAGAGCACGTCGCGGCGCTGCTGCAAGATGCCTTCGAGTCCGCAGCCGAGTTCGGCGTTTTGGATTTCCTGGGCGTAGCGCGGGCTAACCGTGTTGATCGAATCGGCGAAAACGAGGCCCGTCTTCAACAGGTTCAAGTGGCCGTGGAACTCCATCTGGCGCCAGTTGAAGTACTTCCAGTCGAGCCCGGTGAGCAGCATGTCCCAGTGCCAGAAGTGGCCCTGGTAGGCCAGATTGTGGATCGTGAACAGCGAGGCGATGTTTTCGTAGCGTGGGATGGCGTGATATTCGATTTTGAGGTAGGCGGGCACGAGGCCGGTCTGCCAGTCGTTGGCGTGGATCAGATCGACGTCGAGGTCGAGCAGACGAATGGCTTCGAGCACCGCGCGGGAAAAGAAGACGAACCGTTCGCAGTTGTCGATGTAGTCCACTCCGTCGGCCTGGTAGAGGCCGTCACGGTCGTAATACTCGTCTTGTTGGACCAGGTAGACCGGCACGTCGGCGCCGGGCATCGTGCTTTCCAGGAGATGGCCGGTGACCGTCTTGCTGCCGATGGGGACGATGAAGTCGATTTTGAGTTCCTTGATCGGCTGGCCGCAGCACCACGATTGACGATGGGCGGGCAGGATAACGGCCGGTTTGTGGCCCAGCGCGGCCAACTCCGCCGGCAACGCGCCACAGACATCGGCCAAACCGCCGGTCTTGGAAAAAGGGACTGCTTCACTGGTGGCCAGCAGGATGTTCACGAGGGAAGGCTCCGAGGAAGGGAATTAGGGATTTCAGTAGTTACAAGTTTGGGACAATCCGTAGACCGGGTCGCGACCCGGCAAGGTTTTTGCTCGGGACTATCTGTCGCCGGGTCACGACCCGGCCTACGGTAATTCGGCGAATTTGGAACTACTGGATTTAGGGTGTGTTTGAATTTTAAAGCGAAGGTTGGAGGGAAAGGGAGGGCTATTTTATTGAGAGTACCACACGGTGGTCGAAGTCCAAATGGCGGAGATGGACGGTGCATTTTCGCGGAATCGCCCAAATTACTCATATTGCCATATCGTCCTCATCGGACTCCGGGTGAGGTGAGTTGAGCTTTTTCGAACCCTTGCCGGGAAGCCTTATTGTGCGTGGTTTTCCACTCTGGGTTGCTATTCACTCAGCCCACCCAACGGAACCGGAAAAACCCTTAAGGTTTACCTAGTCTGAGCCGATGAACTAACCTGTTTGACCGTCAAACGCAGTGCTGCATCTCTAGGTTTCAGTGGGGTGTGGACACTGTCCTACTATCTGTGTGCGCACGATTTGCCGATTTCGGCGCGCTTTGCTCTGCGCGTTCGTGTCGGCCTTGTCCCTCGGAAAGGTTAGTCTCCCCCTACGTCGCAAAGTTTCGTTGATCTTCGTGCCCATGAAACAACACGTCCGACAAAAGACGACACGGCCCGGCCGACAACGGCCCGAGGATTGCCCGCGCGGTTGCGCCGGGTGGCTCGGGGCGCCGTCGGCGAACGGCGGCCGGTGCATGTCGGGTAGTCATGGGCGTCGGGCCGCAAGTGGGTTGATGTGGCTGCTTGCAGCGTGTTTGGTGGTTGGCTGCGCGCCGCTTCGGCAGATGAAGGAGCGATTGCCGCTGACGGTCGCCCAGGATTCCTCGCCGCGGGCCGCATCCCCGAGCGTCCCTGAAGGCAGCCCGGCGAGTCCTCCCTCGGCCGCGACGACGGCGGAGGCGGGGAAAGCGGAATCGCTTGCACTTCCCGGGTCGGGGGCATCGAGCGAAGGGGCCTCGGAGCAAAAGTCGAAATCATCCACCTGGCAGGGCGTGATGCGGAGCTTGTCGACGGTGTTGCAGCCCGGGCAGGCGCCGGATCATGGGAAGATGGTGGTTCCCGACCCTACCGAGCCGGAGTCCGATTCGAGTGGCCCGACGATCGAGTCCGCGGCCAACGGCGCCGAGGCGGCGCGGGTTCCCTTTTCGCGGGAGGATTGGACGGGAACTCCGGAGGCGGAATCGATTCCCGCGCCGACCGGAACGTCGCCGATTACGCTTCGGTTGGAGGGAGTGGATGTGCGACAGGCGTTGCAGATGCTCAGTTCCGAGGCCAAGGTGAACGTCTTGGTTTCCGAGGGCGTGTCGGGCACCGTGACGGCGAATCTTCGGGGAATGACGTTTGACGAGGCGCTCGATGCGATTGTGCGGTTGTGCAATTTGGTGGCCCATCGCGAGGGGAACAACATTTTCGTCTACCCGGCGAAGGACCTTCCGCAGATGGATCGGGTGTTCAAGGTGATACCGCTGAACTATGCGTCGGCCGAGGACGTGCTGGCGTCGATTCAGGACAAAGGGCTGGGGCTGCTTTCGCCGGTGGGAACGGCTTATGCATTTGTGACGGGTGATCCGACCCAAGCGGCCGTGGAAGACGTTGAGAGCACGACGGACAACCGCAGAACGCAAGAAACGATCGTTGTGGAGGACGCGCCGAGCCACGTGCTTCGGATCGAGCGTTACATTCAGGAGGTTGACGAGCCGCCGCGCCAGGTGCAGATTCAGGCGTACATTTTGCAGGTCGATTTGAAGGACAATCTCCAGCACGGGGTGAATTTCGAGGAGATCATCAAAATCGCGGGCAACACGGCCACGCTTCAGACGGTGGGATTCGCCAATGCGAGGGCAAGCGAGGGATTTTTGGCCAAGATCGACGGAAAGAACTTTGATGCAATACTCGAGGCCCTGAAAACGACGACCGACGCGAAGACGCTGGCCGATCCGAAGATCACGGTGCTTAACGGCCAACTGGCCCACATTCAGATTGGCGAGAAACTAGGTTATCGCGACACGACGACGCAGACGGAGACGGCGGCGACCCAGAGCGTCAAGTTTCTGGAGTTGGGCGTGGTGCTCGACGTGACGCCCCGGATCACGGCGGACAATCAGGTGATCATGACGGTCCAGCCGAAGATCTCCGACGGTAAAATCAACGCGGTCACGGAGCTTCCGGAAGAAGAAACGACCGAGCTGATCACGAACGTCTTGTTGGAGGACGGCCAAGGGATGGTCATCGGGGGCCTGATCAAGGAGAAGGACAGCGACGTCCAGGGCAAGATTCCCTTCCTCGGCGATCTGCCGTACGTGGGAATGCTTTTCCAGACCCGGAAGAAGGAGGCGGAACGGTCGGAGGTGATTATCGCGTTGCTTCCGCGGGTGCAGCCGTATGCCCATTGTCCGGCGGCGAAGGAACAGTTGGAGTTGATCCGCGCGACGACGCCGCTATTTCACGGACCGATGCGTCGGTGTCCTCGGCCGTGGGAGCCGACGTTGCGCGACGCGCTGCCTCGGCGGGGCGATCTGTTGTAAGTTTGTTTGGTGGGGCGATTCGCTTGCGTCTCGTGTTGTGGCAGCGGCAAGTCATGCGAGCAAGCGAATCGCCCCACCCTACAGCTCTGTCGCGTACTCCGTGGCCCTCCACCCTGACGCGAGGAGTGCGGTCCGGTGTGTTGCGTTTTGGCAACACGCGGCGGGAGCGACATGATTCTCGCTGCCACAACCGCTATATTCCTATCTTTAGGCCCGTTTCTTGCGGGCCTCAACCGGGGTTGTCGGGTTTTCTCCCGGCGAATTGGCCCGAGGAACGTTGGGTTGCCCATGCCTACGGATGCCCAATTTGACATTATGGTTCGGCAACCTAAAGTTTGACAGATACGTTTTACGCCTCGCTCCGCGTCGAGAGGAATGTCGGTTTGCAGCCGTCCGCGCGGGAAGAGGCAAGTGGGCTGAGTAGCTCCACCCTGGTACGAAAGAGGTTCGAGTCCCCAAGAGCCCGCGGTGGCTGAGAATGCGAATACGGCGACCCGCTTCGGCGCCCGCGTGAGAACCATCTCAGGTCGGCCGAGCATGGATCTCGCCGGGACCGACCGAAGACGCTGCAGGAAGCATGAAGTGCATTGGTGGAAAGCCCGTTGGTTACCCGTTTTTGTTTCTCTAGTATTGTTGGAGAAGACCCATGAGTAGCGCATTGTTTCACAAGGTGGTAAGCCGTCGGAAGGGATTCTCGTTGGTTGAATTGGCGGTGGTGGTGATCATCATCGGCGTGTTGGCGGCGTTCGGCGTCCCGCGGATGCTCGAAGCGGTCGAGCGTTCGAAGGCTTCCGAGGCGTTCGGCTATCTGTCGTCCGTCCGCTCGGCCCAGGAACGTTATCAGGCGAAAGAAGGCAAGTATGCCGAGGCGCTCACGGATCTGGACGTCAGCCAGTCGACGCCGAAGTACTTCGAGGTCGGCACGATTACGTCCGAGACGGAGGACGCGTGGACGTTGACGCTGACGCGGAAGGAAGGCGCGTCGGGTTACGGCCAATACACGGTGACGTTCACCCAGTTGGGCTTTGATCCCGAGAACAGCACGATCATGGACGAGCCCGCCTCGCGGATCAACCCGTTGGGCAGCGAAGCCAGTGCCGCTCCCGTGGAAGAAGAGCCAGCGACCTAGTCTCGCGGTTTCCTGACGGCGTTGTCCAGGGGACTGAACCCATTCAGGGCTTGTGGGCGTCTCGCCCGAGACGCCCGCTGCCCTGGAAGCGTACGCATCCTCGACAACCCATTGCTGAAATGGTTAGAAGGTGCGACCACCCCGGGTGGCCGCACCTCTTTCAACATAATGGCGGAGCTTTTGTACTCCTCGCGATTTGCGCGAGGGGGCTATGATTGTCCTGAGGCACGTAGGGTGCGTCTGGACGCACCAAAACAGGGATCCTCATGAAGGCGCGTTCAGGGTGCGTCCAGACGCACCCTACAGCTACGGCGTGCAACAAAACCTCGCGCGGAGCGTGAGGAGTACGGGACGGGATTGAAGCAGCATGAAATGGCTACTCGGGAGACTCGGCCTGCCGAAGGCCATCGGCCTGTACCTTGACGAGGAGACGATCACGGTGAGCCGGATCGTGTCCACGCCGGTGGGACCGGTCGAGATCACGCGGCACACCGAGGCGATTGGCGACGAGGCGCTCGGGGACGCCATTGCGCGGCTGGTGCGCCCGCTGGTGGGAAAAGGCCGCTTTCGACGCACGCCGGTTTGCGTGGGCGTTCCTTCGCGAAAGGTCTACTTTTCGACGCGCCCGGTTCACGCGGCCATGGGCGATTTGGCGCCGCACGTGCTGTTGCGGGAGGCGCTCCGCTCGCCGAGCGTTCCCGTTCACGAGATGGTGGTCGACGTCGTCAAGAGCTCGCTGGACTCGCGCGACGTAGCGAGCATCGCGGCGTGCGACAGGACGTATCTGAACGAGATTCTCGACGCGCTCGCGCGGATGGACATTCGTCCCTGGTTGACGGAGCCGGCCCCTTGCGCGTTATTGCGTCTGGCGTCGAAGCGTCATCGGGCGCGTCGCGGCGACAAGGTCGTTCTGCGGCTGTTTCTTTCGCAGGAACAGGTGCTGGCCGTTTTGACGGTAGGCAAAGTGCCCATCTTGTGGCGTCTCGCGCAGGTCATGCAGGGCAAGGAGGCCGCGTCGCTCGTAACCGCCGCCCGTTCATTGTCGGCCACGAGCAAGGATTGCGGCGTGGAGTCGTCGCTGGACGCGGTGATGATTCACGGTCGGATGGAACTGAAACGACTGCTGGACGTCGATTGGATGGAATCGCAGTTGGACGCGACGATCAATTGGTTCAACGAGCCGATGTTGGACCCTTCCCAGATTGCCCTGGGCCTGGCGCAAGGCGGCCTCGACAAGGATACGTCCGGGTTTGATCTGGGTCGTTCGTTGAAACCGCGGCCGACGCTGTGGGAGACTTTTCCCTGGCGCGAGGCGGTCTTGCAGCTTGCGTTGGTGGCGTGCATGGGGCTGTTCCTGGGCTATAAGTACTCGACGCTTCAACAGACGCGGCAGAGTCTGGAGGTCATCGCGGCGGCGTCCTCGACGGAGACTTCGGCCAACAAGCGGCAACTCCAAAAAGAGAAGAAGGACATGGAGACCCAGGTCCAGGCGGTTCGCGAATTTTTGGACAGCCGCGTGCTCTGGACGACCTGCTTGCGCGATTTGGCCGACTGCGTGCCTCGGGACATGCGTCTCACGTCCGTTCAAGGCGTGTGTGAGTTGCGGAACATGCGAGACAAGCGTGCTCGATCAAAGTCCAAGAAGTTCTTTCTGTTGCGAGGCACGGTGACCGTTCCGCCAAACGGCACGACGCCTCGCGAGATAGATCGCTTGCTGGTCGCGCTTCGTTCGGATCCGACGCTTGACGAGGATTTTCCGCTGGTGACGCTGGACGAACTCAAGCAGATTCAACCGCGGCCGGGTGAGGATCCGGCGGCCATCTTCGCGGTGATCTGCATGCCGCTCGACAAGAAGAGCGCGGGGAAGAAAGGCCCCAAGGCGGCGGCCGGCGCGAAGAAGGGGAAGAAGCCGCAATGAAACACGAAGAGAAAAAACAGACGCTGCTGAAGAAGCTGGCGGAACGGCTCCACGATCCGCTTCAGTTTCGCATTTTCGTGACGGTCGTGATATTGGGGATCGGTTACGCCGGCGTCTATACGCCGTTGAGCGACCGCATCTCGCGGACCACGCGGGAGATCAAGAAGGAAAGAGAACACCAGCAGTTGCGAAACGATATCGAGAAGCTTCGGTCCCAGGTGAAACGGGTGGTAACCCGGCTGCCCAAGAACGTTGACACGAACGAATGGATTCAGTACGTACTGGGCGGCGTCCGCGATCTGCCGATCAAGTTGAGGAACCTCGACAGCAACCCCCCGCGAATGGTCGGCCCGTATACGGCCGTCGTGCTTCGGGTGGAACTCGTGGGAGATTATTCCGGACTCGAGTCTTTTCTGTATTGGATTGAGACGAACGAACGATTGTTTCGAATTGACGGCATGAAGCTCGCGATGGCTCGTAGCGGCGATGCACTGGAATTGAAGGTCACACTTTTGGGGTTGCAGGAATAACATGGCTGAACTCATGCAGAGAATGGGGCCCATGACCGTCGTGGCGGCCATCTTCGTGTGGTGTTGTTGGCCTTACCTCACGGGCTCGGCGACCTCGGCAGGGTCGAGTGGAATCGCGAATATCGCCGCGCTGCCGAAGTCCTTGTTGTCGCCGGTCATCAAGGCGTCGACCGCGCATGATCCGTTCCAGTGCATCAAGTCGGCCGCTTTGGACGCGGCGGTGGAATCCGAGCTGGCGAAGGCCGCCGGCCAAGCCGCCGACGAAGCCGACGCGGACGCGAAAGGAACCGACGCCGCGGGCACGAACCAACCGTCTTCGCTCGTACTGACGGGCATCTACGTCCGAGGCGACCGCGGCATCGCCGTGATCGACGGCCGACTCTACCAGCCGGGAGAGCGATTGGCGGCGCCGGACACCGCGGGAAAAGTGTGGACGGTCGAGCGGGTTCTTCTGGATCGGGTCGTTCTTCGGCTGGGCGACGAGGTCAAGGTATTGGAAATCACGTATCCCAGCCAGACGTCGTCCGCCGACAAGGGCCAAGACGCGGCGCCGGCGGATTCGGACGCGGCGGGTGAGGGCCCGTCGAACGAGGTTTCGGGGAAGGGCCTCAAGCCGGTGACCTCGCTGTCGGAACTGCTCCGCGCGATCGAATTCCCGCGGAACGAGAAACCGTGAGGAGTGTGATGGAAAAAATCGCCACTGTCGCCGCCGCTCGGACGTTGATCGTCGAGCTCCTCCTGAAGAAAGGACGGCTCGACGAGAAGCATCTGCCCACGATCCAGGAATCGCAAACCAAGGAAAAGCTCTCGATCGAGGAAATTCTCCTCAAAAAACGGCTCGTGACCGAGCGGGACATCGCCGAGGCGTATTCCGAGTATCTGATGGTGCCGTTGTTCGAGCCGTCAGAGATGGGCGTCCGCGTGGACAAGGAGCTTGCGCAACTGTTGCCCGAAAAGCTTTGCCGCGACCACCTGCTCGCGCCGGTGGGAGTACACGGCGACCTGTTGGACGTGGCGTTTTTCACGGCGACCTCGCTGCACATCGTGGACGAACTGCAATGGCTGACCGGCATGACGGTCTGTCCGCTGATCGCGCCGCTTTCGGTGGTGGAAGGAATCCTCGGAACGTTTTACGAGGACGGGAGCTGGCCGGGGGCCGGCAACAACTCGGGCGATTTCGAGGAGGTCGAGGACGAGGACGACCGGGGTTCGACGGAGGACATGGGAAACGACGAAATCGTGCATCTCGACCAGCCGCCGCCGCCAGGGCGCGACGGGCGGATCATCCGGTTCGTGAATCAGATGTTCGAACAGGCGTTCCGGATCGGCGCCAGCGACATTCACATCGAACGGTTCGAGGACCGGTGCAAGGTTCGCCTGCGCGCGGACGGGAAACTGATCGAGGTGGCGCCGCCGTCGCTATCGCTCTATCCGGCCGTCGTGGCACGCATCAAGGTCCTCTCGAAAATGGACATCGCCGAGAAGCGGAAGCCGCAGGACGGGGCCATTTCGCTGAAGACGGGCGAAAAACGCATCGACTTGCGCGTCAATACGGTCCCCACCGTCTACGGCGAGAAGGTCGTGTTGCGAGTGCTGGACCGAAGCTCCATCCCGCTGCAACTAACGGACCTTGGGTTTGACGCGCGGCAGTCGAAAGACTTGTGCGAATCGATCGAAATGCCCCACGGCCTGATGCTGGTGACCGGGCCGACGGGAAGCGGCAAAAGCACGACGCTCTACGCCTGTTTGAGCCGGTTGAACAAACCCGACGTGAACATCTGCACGGTCGAAGACCCCGTGGAATACAAGTTCTCCGGCATCAACCAGATTCAGGTGAAGACGCAGGTCGGGTTGACGTTCGCCACCGCGCTGCGCTCCTTCCTGCGCCAGGATCCGGACGTCATCATGGTGGGCGAGGTGCGCGACCAGGAGACGGCCGGGATTTGCCTGCGGGCGGCGTTGACGGGCCACTTCGTGCTTTCGACGTTGCACACGAACGACGCGCTGGCCGCGGTGAATCGTCTGCAAGACATGGATATTGACGCTTTTCTCCTGGCATCGACGCTGCGCGTGCTGGTCGCCCAGCGTCTTATTCGACGCTTATGTCCGAAATGCAAGGAGGCCTACGCCTGCGACCAGGAGACGGCCGATCGCGTGGGACTGAAGGCGGGGCAAGAGATTTTCAAACCGACCGGCTGCCGGGAGTGCCGCGACCTGGGCTACCGGGGTCGGGTAGGCATCTTCGAGGTCATCCGCATCACCGAAAAACTGGCCGAAATGATCCAGTGCAAGAAACCGCTGCCCGAGCTGCGCAAAGCGGCCACGGAACTGGGCATGAACCTGCTCTACGACAGCGCGTTGGAAAAAGTGACGGCCGGCATGACGAGTCTCGAGGAAGCCTTGAGCGTGGCGGTCTCGGAGGAGGAATAATTGGACCATGGCTCGTGACAACTGGTTTATCCAACACGCTCGCGTGTCGAGCAAGAAGCACAAACGCGTGACGCTGGACGACAAGATGACGTTCTTCCAGCAGCTTTCGACGTTGGTGGCTTCGGGCACGCCGCTGTTGGAGGCCATTCAGACGTGCGCCGAACAAAGTCAGAGCGAGCGGATGACCGGCATTTTGAAGGAGGTCGCGGGCCGGGTTGCCGCGGGCTCCTCACTGCACGACGTGCTCTTGGCCCACCGCGGCGTGTTCGAGGACCACTGGATCGAACTGATCGGCATCGGCGAGGTCTCGGGCGAGATGTCCATGGTCTTGACCGACCTGAACAAGCAGGTGCTCGAAGCGAACGAAACCCGGCGCAAAGTCAAGGGCGCCTTGATGTATCCGGTAATTTTGCTGATCGTGGCCGTGGTTTTGATCGTCGCGATGCTTTCGTTCGTGGTGCCGACGTTCACCGACATGTTCAAGGAGATGGGAGCGGAATTGCCCGGCATCACCCAATTCGTCGTGAACCTCTCCGACCGGGTGTTGCAGTACGGTCTTTACGTGTTCGTTTCCGTCGTCGTGATCGTGGTTTCGTTTCGCCAGTACATGAGGACCGAAACGGGACTCCGAACGGTGGTCTCGGTGTTGCTCGTGGTTCCGATGGCGGGCGAGCTACTGGTGCAAAGCGCGATGTACCGTTTTGCCTCGAACCTGGCCTTGTTGCTGAAAAGCGGCGTGCCGATGCTGGAAACGCTTTCGACGATGGCCACGGTCTTCCAGCGCAGCCCGCCGTATCGCGACGCGATCCGGCTGGCCCAGAACCGCGTGGCGGCGGGCAAGCCGTTGGCCGATTCGCTCGAGGAGACGGGCCTGTTCACCACGATGATGACCAACATGGTCCGCATCGGCGAGCAATCGGCCCAACTCGCGCCGGTCATGGAGCAACTGGCGCCCTATTACAAAGAGAAAATGCAGGGCTTTATCGCCAAAACCACCAAGCTGATGGAACCGTTCATCATCGTGTTCATGGGCGGAACGATCGCCACGCTGATGCTGGCCATTTACATTCCCATGTTCGAAATGTCGGGCAAGGTGCACTGATGCGTTCATCCCGGTTGTATTCATCGCGGCGCGGCATGTCGTTGATTGAAGTCACGATTGTCGTCATTATTCTGGGCGTATTGCTGGCCTCGGCCGCGCCTTCGTTCCGTCGGAGCATCGAGCAATCGCACGCGGACATCGCCGGGGCGAATCTCCGGTCCATCTGGACGGCCGAGCGGCTCTATTGGCTCGACAACGGCCACAGATTCACGGATAGCCTGTCGGAGCTCAAGTCGATGGGACTGGTCGATCCGACGATTGTGGCCGCCGAGCGGCCGTACGAATACGACATCGCAACCAACGACGACGGCACGACCTTCACGGCCACGGCGACTCGATCGGGCAGCACGACGTGGGCCGGCGGTTTCACGATCGACCAGACGGGGACGTTTTCGGGATCCGTCAGCGGATCCGGCACGACTCTCCAACCAGGGTTCTTGGATTAGGGACATTGGCCATGCGACGGAAATCCTCCCTAAGGTTTCTTCGCCGGGGGTTCTCGTTCCTGGAACTCCAGGTGGCCCTGATCTTGTTGGGAATCGCGATGACCGGGCTCGTGCCGCTGGTCGTCATGCAGTCAAGACAGTTGAAACGGCTCGAAGCGCGGCTCGACCACGGGACCACCTACTACTTGGTCCCCTCGACGAGCGTTTGGGCCCGAAAGCTGGGTGCCCCGGCCAAAATCCTGACGGAGCCTGAAACCGTGGTGACGCCGGCGTCGCTGGGCGATGAATACAAGGTCGAGGTGCTGTCGCTGGTCAAGCCGTGGACCACCGACACGGCCAAGGCCGTGGTCCAACTCACGGAGATTCCCGAAGAAGAGGGCGAGGGAGAAGGAGGGGGCCCATGAGCGAGTTGCGCCGGCCGCGAGGCAAGGGATTCACCTTGATGGAGTTGATGATCGTCTCCATGATGACGACGTTCTTGGCGATGCTTTTTGCGTCGGCCTGGGCGGGGTTTGGCCAGCCGTCGGCCGACACGCTCGTGCGGTGCCAGATCGCCCAGGAAGCGCAATTGGCAGTGACGAGTTTAGCGGCCGACCTGGGCGGCAGCTTGCCGAACGCGCCGACGGGCGTCAGGGAGAACGGCCGGCTGGTTGGCCGGCTCTCGGTCGGATCGCAACTGAAGCTGTGCTTCGACGGAGGCGATTTGAACGGCACGGCCGACTGGACGGATCCCGACGTCGTCATTACCTACTACGTGAACGACGACAATCAACTGGTTCGCTGGAACGAGACGGCGGACACGGACTTCGTGGTGGCGTCGAACGTGGAGAGCATGTCGCCGACGGACCGACTGGAGGGCGTGCGGATCGATTTGACTTTCCTTTTCCGCAATGAATCGCGCACCTACACATTGATTACGGAAGACCCATGGTAAGAGCGAAATCCCGGCGGGGTTACGCGATGTTTTTGGTGCTAGTGTTCATTGCGGTGATGCTCTCGATTTTCAGCCTGAGCTACCGGCACGTGGCCACCGCCTTACGCGCTGAAACCGTGCTTTCGCTGAACGAACAACGTGACCAGGGGGCGATACAGGCGCTGGGCGCGGGAGTTGCGCAATTGGGGATAATGGCTCCGCCGAGCACCCCTTGCATTTGTGCCGTTTTGGTCAACGGATCTTCCTACACACTGACTTTCACGCTGGTGGACGAACCGACCGGTCAATGGCGGGTCGAGGCGCAACCGACCGGGCCTTTTGACGCCCCCCCCGCCATGAGCGACGTTTTCATTCCGCCCACGCCGCCTGCCGAACCGCTGCCCTAGGCAGTCCGCAAGCTATATTTGTCGAGAGAGAGAAAAAGACCGCTTCCTCACGGTCGCGGCTCGGATGTCTGGCCGCGGCTCGGATGTCTGGCCGCGGCTCGGACCCGTGAAAGCGAGGTAGGCCGGGTCGTGACCCGGCAGAGTCGATCGCCGGGTCGTGACCCGGCCTACAACTCCGTCGCGGCTCGATTTTGTGTAACAGGAACGTTTTATGACGCTCAAGGATCTGACCGCCACCATGGCGCCTCTGCCGCATCGAAAGCTGCGTCCCTTCACGGGCCTGTTGACGTTGCTGGCGATCGTGTTGATCGTCGCGTTTTATGACCGGGCCGCGCAGGACCGGGTGCTGTTGAGCTTCTACTGCATCGCCGTGATGGGCACGGCCTACGTGCTCGTGCGACGCCGGGCGATGGCCATGATGGAACTGGTGCTTTTCGCGGCGGCGGGCCGGATTTTCGCCAACGTCTATTTCGCGGCCGCGCCGGGCATCGCGGACCCGGTCATGGTCGTTCTGAGCGATCTGGCGTTCTGGTTCGTGATGCTCTATCTGGGCTGGCGACTCGCGGCCGAGGCCTACTGCTTCCAGAAGAACGCCGTGCGCGAGGAAGTCGCGTGGGAAGTCGAACGGAAGACGGCCGGCGCGCGAGGCGCGGCATTGGTGACCACGTCGCGCGAGATCCGCCAGCCGCTGGCCACCATGCGCACGATCACCGACGCCCTGTTGAACGCGCCGCCGGAAACCCTGGACGCCGTCCATCGGGACTCGCTGGCCGACATGGATCGCTCGATCCAACGCTTGATGGTCCTGGTGAACACGTTGATGGACTATGGGCAAGCGGAAGCCGGGATGATTCACCTGGCGGTCGAGCCGGTGACGTTGTCCGAGTTGATCAACCAGTGCGTCGCGACGCTGCACGCGAAGGCGGCGCGGAACGGCGTGGAAATCCAGGCCCAGGTCGCGGCCGACGTGGGCGAAATCACGGCCGATCCGCTCCGGTTGAAGCAGGTCGTGTTCACGTTGCTGTCCAATTCGATCGAGTTGAACAAATCGGGCGGAATTGTCAACATGCAGGCGCGACGCGACGGCGAGCACGTGCTGCTCGCGGTACGCGACACGGGCAAGGGCATCAGCAACGACGAGATGAAAGAGTTATTCGATCCCTATCGCGATGGCGCCCAAAACGACCGGCAGATCGGCGCCAGCCTCGGGCTGTCGCTGGCCAAACGTCTGGTGGAGATGCACGGCGGGTCGATGACGGTCGACAGCGTCGCGGATTCGGGGAACGTGTTCACGGTGCGTCTGCCGATCGCCGGCCCGCCGCGGCCGACGGCCGGCGCGTGGAAACGATCGCCGCGGGCCGAGCTGGCCCACGCCATGGAGCAGGCGTCGGCCGACAGGGCAACGGCCAATGAGACCTGGGACGCCCAGGCGGCGGTCGCCGACACGACGATCGGGACGTCGCATCCCGGAGATTCGCCAAACGCCAAACCGCTGGAGGCCGGGCCCCACGCGAGTAAAACCCGGGTGCTCGTGGCCGACGGAAACGCCTCGGTGCGAAGGATTCTTGGACAGTGGCTCGCGGCGCTGGATTGCGAAATGGTCGAGGCCGAGAACGGGGCGGACGCCTTGAAACTGGCCCACGCCCGGCCCACGCCTCACGTCATTCTCTTGGACACGCAGTTGAGCGGGATCGACGGGTACGAAGTGTGTCACGGCCTGAAGAGCGATAATCGCTTGCAGTTGATTCCCATCATTCTCGCCACGTCGGTGGACACGGCCGAGGAAAAGATCCGGGCCTTCGACGCGGGGGCCGACGATTTCCTGGTCAAACCGATCAATCGGGCCGAACTGACCGTGCGACTTCGCTCGCTCTTGCGGATCTATCAATTCAACCAGGAACTGATCGGCGCGGAAAGCGTGGCGATGGCCCTCGCGCGGGCCGTGGCCGCGAAGGACGGCTATTCGCAAAGCCACGTCGGCAAAGTGGCCCATTACGCGGTCCAGTTCGGCGAGCGGCTGGGGATGGACGTGGCCGAATTGAAGATTCTCAAGTACGGCGCCATTCTGCACAACGTCGGCAAAATCGCCATTCCCGACGCGGTGCTTGAAAAAACCGGCTCGTTGACGCCCCGGGAAATGGCGATGGTGCATCGCCATCCGCAAATCGGGTGCGACATCTGCGCGCCGTTGAAACCGCTCCAGCCCGTGCTGACCATCATCCGCCACCATAAGGAACGCTGGGACGGAAGCGGATACCCGGACCGCCTGGCGGGCGAACAGATTCCGCTGGGCGCGCAGGTCGTGGGCATTGTGGACGCCTATGTCGCCCTGATCAGCAACCGGCCCTATCGAAAGGCCCTCGCGCACGCCGAGGCGGTCGAGATTCTACGCAAACAGGCCGGCGAAGGATGGTACGATCCCGAACTGTGCGAACAATTTCTCGAATCCGTTTCCACAACGGAGACGATCGTGGTGCTCGACGAGGCGGAGATTCCGGTGGCGGCGGAAATGGAGTGAGGATTGGCGACTCTGGGGGAGCGAAAGGCGGCACGGGACACCTTTTGGGGATAAAGCGACAGGGGTCAGCCCCCCTTCCGAAAGGCTTGCGTGCCGTCCAGCGGGCGTTTAGGATGGGGGTTTGCGGCCACCTCCCTCACCGGACCTGGAAGAGCCCGTGATCGACCCCGAAAAGCGCCGCCGCGTGATGCAGCGATCCATGCGGCTGGGCCATTGTATCTGCGACCCCAAGAAACCCTGCCCCTGCGACCTGTTCAAGCAGAAGGACGTTTGTCTCTGCGCGGGCGAACGGCTCGACGTGCCCGCCGGACCCGTCCGTCTGACCGCAATGGTCGATAGCCCGGGCTGCGCGTCGAAGATCGACCAGGCCTCGTTGCGCCGCGTGTTGGCCGGGCTTCCCTCGTTGGACGATCCGCGGGTGCTGGTCGGCATGCCGGCCGGCGACGACGCGGGCGTGTTCCAGTTCAACGGCGACGAGGCGCTCGTGCAGACGGTCGACGTTTTCTCGCCGTCGGTCGACGACCCGTACACCTTCGGCCAGATCGCCGCGGCCAACAGCCTGTCGGACGTCTACGCGATGGGCGGCCGCCCGCTGGTCGCCTTGTCGATCGTCGCCTTCCCGATCCGCGAGGCGCCCGAGGACGTGATGCGCGAGATCCTCCGCGGCGGCATCGACAAAATGATCGAGGCGGGCGTGCCGGTGGTCGGCGGCCACAGCATCAACGATCCGCAGATCAAAGCCGGCTTCGCGGTCACGGGTCTCGTTCGGCCCGAGGCGATGATCACCAACGCCGCCGCGCGGCCGGGCCAGCGGCTCGTGTTGACCAAGCCGCTGGGGCTGGGCATCACAGCCTTCGCCGCGCAAATCGGCCGGGCCACCGACCGCGCAACGAGCGAGGCCGCACGATGGATGGCCACGCTCAACCGCCGGGCCGCCGAGCTGATGGTCGAACACGGCGCGACGGCCGCCACCGACGTGACGGGTTTCGGCCTGATGGGCCACCTGGGTTCGATGGCCCGGGCCAGCGGCGTCGATGTTGAAGTGACGTTGGACGACTTGCCGCTCTTGCCCGACGTGTTGCAGTTCGCGGCCGACGGCATTCTGCCGGGCGGCATCGAGCGCAACCGCGAGTCGGCCCTCCAATACGTGGCCAATCCGGACGAAGTGCCTCCGGCCATGCTCGAAATCTGCTTCGACGCGCAGACGTCCGGCGGGCTACTGGTTGCCCTGCCCGAGGAGCGGGTCGAGTCGTTCCTTGCCCGACTGCATGAAGAAGACGGTGGAACGGCTGCCGTGGTCGGGCGAGTGATCTCCGCCGGCCCGGGTCGGGTCTTCGTTCGTCACACAGGCAAACGCCCCTTGCCCAAACCGCGCGAGGATCAAACAACGAAGAGCGAACGGGTGCCTGGGCCAAAGCGAAGCGGTGGCCCAGAAATCCCGACGCAACCGGCTTCCTGTGAACCTTCGGCCGCCTCATGCTGCTGTCCCGAACCGGCCCCATCCGTGGAGAAAACCGGCTCGGCCGACTCGGCCGTGGAGGATATCGAAAAGAGTTTCCTGGCGTTCCTCGGCCGAAACGGCGCGCCTGGCGCCCTGGATGCGGCCACCAAACAGTCGATCGCCATTGCCCTGTCGGTCCTGGCCAAGTGCGAGCCGTGCGTCAAGGCCCACGTGAAGAAGGCTCGGGCGATGGGTTTTTCGCAGGAGGAAATCGACGAAGCCGCGTGGATGGCCATTGCGTTTGGCGGCTCGCCGACCATGATGTTTTATAGAAGTGTGAAGTAGGAAGTGTGAAGAAACTCGGTTGGAGGTGACTGGTGCCTGGTGGTGCCCCTGGTCTTCAAAACCAGTGTGGGGCGCGCAAGCGTCCCGGGTGGGTTCGATTCCCATTCACCTCCGCCATATTTTGTGGGGGGCGTCCAGACGCACCATGAATTGGTAGGGTGGGGCGATCGCGCCCGGAAAACTTGAACCTCAACGCCACGCCCTGCCGCGATCGCCCCACCATATCTTTATCTTCTGAATACTATCAACAATAAACCCGGCCCTATGCGTCGAATCCTTCGAGCCTCGATCCCGCTGGTGCTGTTGGCCCTGGGCATTGCCTCGGTGGCCTACGGCGTGTGGGGCCACACCGTCACCGTGGTCCTCAAGCCGAATAGCGATCAGGCCAAGGCGTCGGAAGAACCCTCGGACGAATCGGCCGAAGAGCCCGCGGAAGAATCGCCTCCTCCCCCGCCGCCCGATCCGTGGATGGGCGGTCCGCCGCGCGACCCCTGGGCCGCCGGTCCGCCGCGCGACCCTTGGGCAACCCCGCCGCCCGACGTCGAGGAGCCGTCCGACGAGTCGGACGACGAACCGGCCGACGACGAACCGGCCCGCCCGGAGGAAAAAACCGTCCAGGATCCCGAACCGGTCATCATTGGCAACGTCACGGTCGGCGAGATCTCACGTTCCGATTCGGGCCAACTGGTGCGGATCGTCTATCCCGCCGGCGAAAAGCCGGCCGCGTTGTGCCCTACGTGAACCCACTAACAGGAGGTCATGGTGTCCATGGCCGCTAAAAAAAAGCCTGGGAACAACAAGGGTACGCTCACCTCGCGGCTGGCCGCGTGGCGCGTCTGGGTCCAGACGGCGTTCGCCACGATCTGGCTGTGGCCGTTCGCGCGCCTGCACACGATGTGCTCGCCCGTGTTCCATTGCCACGCTTGCCCGTTGGCCACGTTCGCCTGTCCGATCGGCGTGATCGCCCACTTCAGCGCGCTGCACGTCTTTCCGTTCATCACATTGGGCGTCATCGTTGTTTTCGGCGCCCTGTTCGGCGGGTTCATGTGCGGCTGGGTCTGTCCGTTCGGTTTTTTACAGGATCTCTTCGCCAAGATCCCCACGCCCAAGTTGACGCTGCCCGCGTGGTCTGGCTATATGCGCTACGTGGTGCTCGTGGTGTTCGTGCTGATCGGACCCTACCTGTTCGCCGAAAAGCCCGTCGTCACGTTGGGCGGCGAAGAGATTCCCTTGTTCATCTGCCGCGTGTGTCCGGCCGGCGCGTTGGAAGGCGCGGCGCCGAACGTGGCCGCCGCGATGGCCACCGACACGCAGCCCATCCCCTGGCCCAGCACGCTCAAAATCGTCATCCTCGGCCTGTTCCTGATCGCCGTGTTCTTCCTCCGGCGACCGTGGTGTACGTTGTTCTGTCCCTTGGGCGCGATCTACGGCCTGTTTAACTACGTCTCGTTCTTCCTGCTGCGATTCCACAACAACAAGTGCATCGACTGCAAGAACTGTCGCAGCCTATGTCAATACGGCGGGCGGACGGACGTTCGGGTCCACTCGACGAGCTGCAACCGATGCCTGGCCGGCGAAAAATGCCGCGCCGTCACCCTCGGCACCGCGCTGGACCGCGTGGATTCGTAACCCGTACTCATCACGCTCCGCGTGATGTCAGGTGTAGGCCGGGTCGTGACCCGGCGAGTAGGTGTAGCGAGAAGCATGCGCCGGGTCACGACCCGGCCTACGATTTGTTGGGAGTAAAAGGTAGGGTGGGCACCGCCCACCAAATGACAAGAATTTGTGGTGGGCGATGCCCACTCTACAGGTTTAACCGCTTCTGCCGCAACAGTTTACAGTAATCGACAACACCGTTCACAATACCTTCCCGCCTTGCCGTCGAAAGCGGGAGCCCCTCGACACGGCCCCGCGATCGCGGTACAATCCCGCGTAGCGTTTTCGATAAGGGACAAGCGACCTGACGGTGGTTTTGCCCGGTGCGCGGGCAAACAGGCAGCGCGTCCAAAGGCATTAAGCAAACCCGCTTGCCGTCAGAGGAGGACCTTATTGATGAAGACTCGCATCGCGTCGCTTGGCGGTCTTGCCGCCGCCCTCTTGCTCGCGCCGGCCGTCGCGCCGGCCGTCGCGCCGGCGGCCGTCTGCAAGATGAAGCCCAAGAAGCTCGACTCGGGCCAGCGCCGCAACATGGCCGGCTCGCCCAATGTCGACTGGCTCTTCAGCATCACGGACGGCCAAACCTCTTACATTCAGTTTCGGCCAACAACCGTCACCAAGGACGGCAAGAAGCAAACCACGTGGTCTCCCATCGGTGATGACGGGCGGCTGCGGGATTTTAACCGAATCGTCAAGAAGCAGCCCGAGAAATACAACGCCGAACATCCCATGCGTAGCGTGGTCAAATTCGGCGACAAACAGTACGCCTTCGTTTTCGACGCCGCCGAGCCGAAAGGCCAGGGCGGCTACGGCCTGCTTTACTTCGACGTGAACGCCAACGGCGACCTGACCGACGACGACGTGATCGAATCGACCCAGGCCAAGCAGGCTCGGGAGGCCCGTGAAAAAGCGGAAAAAGAAAAAGCCGAAAAAGCGGCCGCCGAGGGAAAGGACGCGACCGACAAAGAGAAAAAGGACGAGAAGAAAGACAACGAGAAAGAAAAAGCCCGCCGCGAGCTGGCCGCCTATTACGCTCGGAGCGTCAATCACCATCAGTTCCCGGCCGTCGAGTTGAAAATCGAAGTTGACGGGAAACCGGCCGATTATCGTGTCTTCGCGATGATCCAATCCTACTTCATGGGCAACTATGGCCAGGTCCACGTGTCGTTCACCCCGGGCCTCTGTTACGAAGGCGAAATCGAACTTGACGGCCGGCGTCAACGTGTCGTGTTGGTCGATCGCGACAGCAACGGCCGATTCGACGACCGGACCAAGATCATCGAGGCTCGCATGAGTCCCTCCGGCCCGGCGCGGCTCTATCCGCAAAACGGCGACGTGCTCTATCTCGACCCGAAGCCGGTTCAAGACCCCAACGCGATTTGGGACGCCACCGGGCTGAGCTTCCGTCACAACGTCGAAAAACTGATTTGCCTCGGCGACCGCTACTACGACCTGAAGGTGGACCCCTCGGGCAGTGAACTCTCGATCGAACCTTCGGACGTCGCCCTGGGATACGTCAAAAATCCCAACGCCGAATACTCGGTGATGATCCACGGCGACGCCGGGCTAATCACCATCAACGGCCAGGGCGACAAGCCCGTGCCCGTGCCCGAGGGCGAGTGGAAAATGGTCAGCTACAAAATCGACCTGACCAAACTCCGCGAGGCCGAAGCGAAGAAAAAAGAGGAAGAAGCCAAGAAGGCGGCCGAGGAAGAAGCAAAAGAAGGAGCCAACGAAGAAACCAAGAACGACACGGCCAAGACGGGCGAAAAGAAATCGAGCCTCTGGGACGCCATCGGCAAGGCGGTCAACAAGGCCGCCGGCACGAACCGGGCAAGGGCAGTCCGTCGCCAGGGGCCCAAAACAACCCTCGTCAGCGCGATGGGCACCACGGCCGGCAAGCCGATCAAGGTGGTCAAGGACGAAACCGTCCTTCTGCCTTTTGGCCCCCCTTATAAACCTGTCGTCGAGCCGTCGTACTTCCAATCAAACAACGACACGCTCAGCTTGGGTCTTGAAATCCAGGGCTCGGTCGGCGAGCAGGTCACCAATCTCATGGTCGACGGCGATCGTCCGGAGAAACCCAAATTCAAAATCCTCGGCCCCGAGGACAAGGTTGTCCAACAGGGCAACTTTGAATATGGCTGAGGCTTCACCTGCTCGTACTCGTGGCGAGTACCTACCGAGTTGGCGAAGCAATACCGCGTCGAAGTCACCATGTCGGCCGGGCCGTTTGCGTTCGACTGCTCCGAACCGACCGTGCTGAAACGATCGGACCTGGAGAAGCGGATCGAGCAATCCGGCGGCCGCGCCAAGAAGGTGAAAAAGACCGAGAAGAAGACAACCGAGAAGAAGCCGGAGGAGAAAGAGAAGAAGTAATCTTCTCCACTGTGCCCAACGACTCGCGGCGCGCCGTCGGTGACGACCCGGATCGGTCCAGGCCCCTTCGCGCCGCAATTCCACAACGATCATTTTTCAGAATTGCCCCGTGAGGAGAGGCCGTTTTATGAAAGTACGCCTACAACCGTGCTGCCGAGCAATCGCCGTGTTTGTCGTTTTGCTCGGCGCGGCGACGGTGACCGCCG
This sequence comes from Thermoguttaceae bacterium, assembly GCA_035286785.1. Taxonomy (GTDB): domain Bacteria; phylum Planctomycetota; class Planctomycetia; order Pirellulales; family Thermoguttaceae; genus UBA11386. The sequence goes on from DATECS010000116.1 coordinate 24,057, forward strand.
GGGCCACCGCCACGCTTGAGGCCAAACGCTTCGACGCGGCCCGGTCGGTTTATCCGCCCACGTCGTCCGAATGGATGTTCCAGCTCACCGCCGGGCAGAACGTCACGATGAACGTGCTCCGCCGGTCGGTCAAGGAAGACGGCAAGACCCGCATCGTGACTGAAGAGCGGAAGAACGACCCTCGGCTCAAACAGTTTGCCGAGGCCGTCCAGAAGGAGCCGGACCAATACAACTCGGAACTGCCCTTCCGCGGCGTTTTCCGCCTGGGCGACAAGCGGTACGGTTTTGTTTTCGACGCCGTCGAGCCGGGCGGCCGGAGCTACGGCGTACTCTACTTGGACCGCAACGGCAACGGCGACTTGACCGACGACGAGGCGATCGAGAGCAACTACCGCGAGTTGCAACAGCGGCTGAAAAAAGAAGAGGCCGACGCCAAAAAAGCAAAGGCCGAGGCCGATATGTTGGCCGAAGAGGCCAAGGCCGACCCCACCGACCAGGTGAAGCAGAAGAAAGCGGCCGACCAACAGCGACTGGCGCTTGCCCAGCAACGCCGTGTCGCCACGATGCGCCGCGCGATGTACTCCGCGGGCCGTTTCCCCCGCATCGACATGCAAATCGAAATCGACGGCCAAAAGACCGAGTATAGCTTTTTCTTCCAGGTCTATAGCTCGCTTCGCCCAACGGTCCGGCTTTACTCGGCGCAGTACTACGAAGGCCGAATCGAACTCGACGGCAAGACGCACCGCGTCGTTCTGGTCGACTACGACTGCAACGGCCGGTTCGACGACCCGATGACGCTACCCAAGGTCGGTTCCTACCGCGACGCGAACGTGCCCGTCTATGCCGTTCCCGGCGACCGGTTGTTTGTCGACCCGAAGATGGTTGACGATTACCGTTTGGTGTACGACCGCACGGGCCCGGCGTTTCAGCACAACGTCGGCAAGTGGCTCTGCTTCGACGGCCGCTGCTGGAACCTCAACGTATCACCGGCCGGCAACCGGATCACGATCGAACCGTCCGAGGCGGCCGTCGGCCGGGTGGCCAACGCGAACCAGCGTTACACGGCCCTGGTCCACGGCGAGCAGGGCGTTCTGAAAATCCAAGGCACGGCCGACCAGCCCGCCGCGCTGCCCGTGGGCAAGTGGTCTTTATTGAGTTACCTGATCGATCTGACCGATGCGAAGGCCGACGAAAAGGCCGACGCGGAGGCCGGCGACGCCAAGCCGGCCGCCTCCGCCCGGTCGCGGCTTCGTCGTCCACTGCCGAAATCAACCTTCGTCTCGGCCATGGCCACTGGAAACGCCAAACCGGTCGAGATCGTCGAGGGCCAAACCGTCGAAATGCTCTTCGGCGAGCCTTTCACGGCCACGGTCCAGGCGCAAGCCGACAGGTCTTCCTTCCTCCGAGTCGGGACCGCGACGGGCATCGCCGCCGGGGCGAATATCACTCGACCTAAACAGGATCGGATCAGTCTGTCGCTGAACCTTTCCGGCGCCGGCGGCGAAAAAATCACCGGCATCACCGTCAACGGCCAGCGCCCGGGGAAACCCACTTTCAAAATCCTCGATCCCGAAGGCAAGGTTGTCCAAGAAGGCAACTTTGAATATGGCTGAGGCTTCACCTGCCGGTACTCGTGGCGAGTGCCTTCGGAACTAGCGGATGAATATCGCATCGAAGTGACGATGGACGGCGGTCCGTTCAAGTTCACCGACTCCGAGCCGACCGTCCTGAAGCGGTCGGAGATCGAGTCGATGCTGAACCGTGACGGCGGCGGTAAAGCGAAGTCCGAAAAGAAGAACGGGAAGTAGTCGTCGTATTCCTCTCGCTCCGCGAGAGGTCAGCCCCCGCCCCCATACTGATCGAGCTTCTTGCGGAGCGTCGTCCGGTGCATCCCCAGCCGTCGCGCCGCCGTGGCGCACTGGCCGTGGTGTGCCTCGACCACCGCGCGGAGCAGCGGCGGCTCGACCCATTCGAGAAAACGAGCGTAAAGATCGTCCGCGTCGGGCGAGTCTTTTAGTTGCGATTGGGCCCAGCGGCGAACGACCTCCTCCAAAGCGTCCTCGCGCGGTCCCCCGAAAACCAGTGCCGCGGCCAGCGGATGGGGTAGATGCTCGGGCATGATCGCCCCGGAGCGGGCCAGCACGACCGCGTGCTCGACCGCGTTGCGCAATTCACGCACGTTCCCGTACCACGGCCGCCGCATCAATTCGTCCATGGCCGATGGTGAAATCGACGGCCCCGCCCCGCCGTTTTTCGCCGCCAGCAAGCTCAAAAAATGCTCGGCCAAGGGAGCAATGTCCTCGCGACGGTCGCGCAGCGGCGGAATCTGGATCTCGAACGTGATCAGCCGAAAATACAGGTCGTGGCGAAACGCGCCACGCGCCACCAGTTCGGGAAGATTCTGATGGGTGGCCGAGACGATCCGAAAATCGGACTGCACGGAATGGTTGGCGCCTACCGGCAGTATTTCGCGGTGCTCCAACACGCGGAGCAGCTTCACTTGGATCGGCGCGGGAATGTCGGCCACTTCGTCGAGAAAAATCGTCCCGCCGTCGGCCTGCTCCAAAAGTCCCTTGCGGGCCTGGTCCGCGCCGGTGAACGCGCCTCGCGCGTGGCCGAACAATTCGCTTTCAGCCAGCGTCGGGCTCAACGACGCCACGTTGATCGCCACAAACGGCCCGGCCGACCGGCGGCTGTAGCGATGAATGGCACGGGCCGCGAGTTCCTTACCCGTTCCGCTCTCGCCGCGCAGATGGACGCAAGCGTCGGAGGCCGCGACCAGGGCGATCCGCTTGAACACCTCGCGCATCGCCGGCGACGCGCCGACCATCTCGTCGGCGTCCGTGGGAACCTCGACGATCGGCGCGGCGTTTTGACCCGCGTCACTCGCCCGCGCCAGCGCCCGGTTGATGCACCGCTCGGCCACCGCCAGGTCGAACGGCTTGACCAGATAGTCGAACGCCCCGCCGCGGACCGCCTCGACCGCGACGGGCAGTTCGCCGTGCGCAGTGATAATGATAATCGGCACGTCGTCCCCTTGCTCGCGAAACCGGGGCATGGCCTCCAGCCCGCTCATGCCCGGCAACCGCACGTCGAGTACGATCGCGTCGGGCTTTTGCTCGCCGGCCGCCTTCAGCCCTTCCTCGGCCGACGCGGCCGTCGCGGCCGTGTGGCCCATCTTCCGGGCCAGCTTCGCAAAGCCCCAGCAGATGCTCTGTTCGTCGTCAACGATCAACAAGTGCGCCATGATGTTTGTACCCAATTAACCGCGTCTCACTTTACCGCGAAGACGCGAAGAACGCGAAGGTAGTATGGAAATAGCACGGGTAGGATGCGTGCTTGCACGCATCAGAGCCGTAGGTCAGGCTGTGCCTGACACGCACTCTCCATCGCCATCTATGTTTTTCCGTCAGGCACAGCCTGGCCTACATCTACATCCGCTCACACTTTTTCTTCGCGTCCTTTGCGTCTTCGCGGTGAGAAAAATCTTCTCCCTCTTATCCGCGTTCATCCGCGTTCATTTGCGGTTCCAACGTCGGCAGTTCGACCGTGAATCGTGTTACGCCCTCGCGTCGTTCCCAGCCGACCGAGCCGCCGTGGTCCTCGGCCACTTGTCGGACGAGATACAACCCCAGCCCGGTGCCTTCCGGTTTGTCGGTCACGAACGGCTCGAACATTTTTTGTTGGACGGCCGCGTCGGGCTCGGGACCGTTGTTCGTCACCCGCAGCACGGCCCGATCTAATCCAACCCTCGCCAATTCGATTCCCACTTCGGCCGGCGACTGCTTTTCCGGCGGCTCACTCCGTCGCGTGGCGGCTTCCATGGCGTTGATCACGAGGTTGGTCAGCAACTGGCCCAGCCAATGGGCGTCGCCGCGAACCACGATCGGCTCCTCCGGCGCGCGGCAATCGAGACGAATGCCCGCGTGGTCGCAGCCCGGCCGGACCAGCGACGCGACGCTTTCGACCACCGTCCCCAGCGTCACGGGCTCGTGCGGCGCCGCCGCGTCGCGTCCCAGCGACAAAAAACGCTGCAAGTGCGATTCCATCAACCGCAGTTGACGCATCGCGATCCCGAGCGATTCATCCTCGGCTGCCCCCGGCGTTTCCTGCTGGTGCAGCTCGACGGCCATCCGCGCGCCGGTCGCCGCGTTACGGAGTTGATGGGCCATGCCCGCCCCCAACTGGCCCAACACGCGAAGCCGCTCGTGACGCCGGACTTCCTCCTCGTAGCGGCCCAGGCGCTCGGTCATGCGGTTGATCGAGCGGGTCAGGTCGCCGATCTCGTCGTTGCGCGCCGGCACGTCGACCGGCTGAAACCGCCCGTCGGCGATCCGATCGGCCTGATTGCGCAGCAAACGGATGGGCCGCACGAACCGGCCCGCCACCAACGCGCTGACGAGCATTGCCGCCAGGGTCGTCACGCCGCCGGCGATCAGGATAGGCGCGGCCACGTCGCGGGCAATGCTCCACCACCGATGCTTCGGATAGAGCACGATCAGCCGTTGCGACTCCGACGCCCCGGGCCGGCCGGTCATGGGCACTTGTTCGCTGAAATAATCGTTGCCGCCCAGTCGCACGACGTTTTCGGCCGCGAACAAATCGGGCGTCGATTGCCGCGGCGCGGCGAGCAGCGCCGGCAACTCGCCCGCGTCGATCGCGAGCGTCGCGTGAACCATCCGCCCCCGGCCGTCCAATAATACGAACTGCCCGCCCGAGAGCCCGCTGAGTTGCTCCAGCACGCTCTGGCTCAACGGATAGCGGCCTCGGGCCAACGTGTCGCGGGCCTGGTGCAGGTCGGCCAACTGCGCGCGGCTGGCCGTCTCGACCGCCAGATAGGCGCTGGCCAACGTAGCCGCCACGATCCCAAAAACGACGACCGAGAGAATCCACAACAATAGTTGGACACGGATCGGCCATCTCATCGGGTCACCTTGCGCGCGGGTCGAGCGCACCCATTATAGCCCCGCGTCCGAGCCCATGCCACCCTACCACGAGACGACGGATCGCCGTCAACTTGACATCACGCACGGGCCGGCTAAGATGGAATTCGTTCGCGCGGCCGTGGCTTGCCGGACACAGCCCCCGTTCCTTCCTTCAAGCCCCGTGCCGCATCGCTGTCTCACCAGTCCGACCGGCCCCGCCATACAAGGACCTCGGCCATGAAACCGCTCCTTATGACGTTCGTTCTACTTTCCGTCTGCTTCTTTCCGACGATGGTCCGGGCCGCCGACGTGACCACCGCCAAGCTGCTCGACGAAATGATCGACTTCGACCGGCTCGCGCGGATGCCCGAGCCGGCGTATCGAACGTATCAATTCTCGTCCTACGACCGTCAGGCCGCGATGCCCGAGGGGCCCAACTGGTTCGGCAACTCCGACGGATTCGGCGGCGAGCCCATCCCGGCCGTCGTCCGCACGCTCACGAAGGCAAACGACCAGGGCGTGGGCACTTACGTGATCGCCGAGATGAACGGGCCCGGCGCGATAGTCCGTTGTTGGACGGCCGCCGGCGATCGGAAACCCATCGGCATGAACGGCCGCATCCGCCTCTATCTCGACGACGCGGAAAAGCCCGTCTTCGAGGGCGAGGCCTACGATTTTTTGAACAACCTCTATCCGTCGATCGCCAAGCAACGCGGCATGAGCGCCAAGGGGCTGACTGCCGGCCTCGCCCAGCGAGACGCCGGGTACTATCCCGTGGCCTTCGCCAAAAGCTGCCGCGTCGAGTGGACGGGCAATCTCCGCGCCGTCCACTTTTATCACATCGAGATGCGCAAGTACGCTCCCGGGACGACCGTCGAGACGTTTCAGCCCGAGATGCTCGATACGCACCGCGAGAAAATCAAGGCGGTCGGCGCCGTGCTGGCCAATCCGGCCGCCGAATTGACGCCCGGCATGTCCGAAACCGCCCAAAGCGAGACCTCCAAATGGACCCTCGCGCCCGGCGAGACTCGCGAACTGCTCAAACGGGACGCCCCGGGCAAGATTACGTGGCTGCAAGTCGAGTTGAAGGCCAAGAATCTCAACCGCGCGTTGCGGCAGAACGTCTTGGAGATCACGTTCGACGGTCATTCGCGGCCCCAGGTCGAGTCGCCGTTGGGTGATTTCTTCGGTGCGGCGCCGGGCATCAATCCTTACGACTCGCTGCCGATGCAAGTGATCGCCGACGGAACGATGGTCTGCCGGTTCGTCATGCCGTTTGCCCGGTCGGTCCGATGCACGTTGACCAACCGTTCCAACGAGCCGGTCGCCGTCTCCGCCGCGTTCCGTGTCGAGCCCCACGCGTGGGACGACGCACGCGACATGCACTTTTACGCTCGATGGCGGGTGAATCACAACATGCAAATCACCGGCCGCAGGCCGTTCGACATCCCGTTTCTGTGCGCCCGGGGCCAGGGCCGTTTCGTCGGCTGCTCGGTCCACTTGATGAATCCGGCCACCGTGCCCGGCATCAACTGGTGGGGCGAAGGCGACGAGAAGATTTTCGTCGATGACGACGGCAACGCGCCCTCATTTTTTGGCACCGGCTCGGAGGACTACTTCAATTACTCCTGGGGACAGTACGACCTGTTCCATCATGCCTATTTCGCCCAGCCGCGTTGCGACGGCCCGGCCACGCGCGGGTTCGTCGTCAACAACCGCTGGCACATCCTCGACGATATTCCCTTCTATCACCGCATCGACTTCTCCATCGAGATGCTCCACCATCTGACGATCGACGAACTCGACTACGCGCGGATCAGCTACTACTACGGCCGGCCCGGTATTTTCAGCGACCACATGCCCCTGTTTGCCGAAGATCTGCGCGAGCCCACGAGTCCCGAGAACTGGGAGCCGACCGCCGAAGGAACGCAAACCGGCGCGATCTATTTCCAATGCGAGGAACTCGACGGGGCGGCCGGCCTGATCGACGCCGACCCGCGGTTGTCGCGCGGCAAACGAGTGCTTTTTACTCCCAAAAAGGATGGCGATCGGACGTCGCTCGCCTTCGACGCGCCAAAAGACGGCAAGTACCGCTTTGGTGTCGTGATGAACATGACGCCCCGCGCCGGCCGGTGCGACGTCTGGCTTAACGGCCGGCCGCTGCCGGGTCTGGCGAGAAAAGACGGCCGCGGGCAGGTGGACCTTTACACGCCTTTCCACACCATCGCCCAATCGTTCGGCTCGGCCCCCGTCGCGTTGAAGGCGGGCAAGAACACGCTCACCTTTGTCTCGCGAGGAAAGAACCAAGCCAGCCGCGGCACGGACCTCGGCGTCGATTTCTTCTGGATCCAGCCGTAGGTCGGGCCGCGTCCGACCGAGACACCTAAAAACCGAGCCGCGCTCCGTAAGGAAGCGGTTGCCGAGCATTACGGATCATTACTGCTCGCTTGCGGAGCGCGGCTCGGAGACGGATGCCGGTGTTTACGGCAACAACCCTCGAGCAAGCACGCCGTCGACCACCCGTTGCACGCCCAGGTTCATGGCGGCGTCGCGCATCGAGAGTCCCTCGCGCTGGCTTGTCTCGAAGACGTCGCGGAACCGCTCGGTCATTCGCCCGGCCAGCCGGCTTTCGACTTCTTCGAGCGTCATTTGCTCGCGCTGCGTCTCCTGCGTGTATTCCAGATAGGAAACAAACACGCCGCCCGCGTTGCAGAGAATGTCGGGAATGACGTGTACGCCGCGACGATTGAGAATCTCGTCGGCCTCGGGCGTGGTCGGGGCGTTGGCCCCCTCGGCGACGATTTGGGCCGTGACCCGCTCGGCGTTGTTCTTGGTGATTTGCGATTGAGTGGCCGCGGGAATGAGGACGTCGCAGTCCGCCTCGATCACGTGGCTCGGTTCCACGGCCTTGGCGCCGACGAACCCGGCCGGGCCGCCCGTCTTCTGGATATGGGCGGCCAAGGCGACCGGATCGAGCCCATCGTCGTTGGCCACCGCTCCGGTGACGTCGCTGGCGGCGACGATCTTGGCGCCGCGCTTGGCGATTTCGATGGCCGAGACGGAGCCCACGTTGCCGAATCCCTGGACGGCGACGCGAAGTCCCTCGACCTTCATTCCCATTTTCTCGCACATCGCCAGGATCGTGTAGACGACGCCCTTGCCGGTCGCCTCGCGTCGTCCGGCGACGCCGCCGAGAATGATCGGCTTGCCCGTCACGTAGCACCCGTCGGTGATTGAAAGCGCTTCGGAGTAGGAGATGCAGTCGCGGATTCGCGCCATGTCGCGTTCGTTGGTTCCCATGTCGGGGGCGGGCACGTAGATTTCCGGGCCGATGTGGCGTCGCGCGCCGCGAGTGAACGAGCGGATGATGATTTCCTTCACTTCGTCGGAGATGGTTCCGGGATCGACCTGGATGCCCGACTTGCCGCCGCCGAACGGCACGCCGATGACCGAGGTCTTCCAGGTCATTTCCATCGCCAGGCCCGTCACGTCGTCCAGCGTGACGTTCGACGCCATGCGGATGCCGCCCTTGGCCGGGCCGAGCACGTCGTTATGACGCACGACGAACGCCTTGATGTTCACCACGCGATGGTCGGGCATCACGGGGCTGAGATTCAATTCGATGCGTTCCTTGGGTCCAAGAATCTTGCCCTTGAGCCCTTCGTCCAGCTTGAGCCGAGAGGCCGCTTCGTTGAAATTATGCAATGCCGTCTGAAGAATGCCATGCTTCTGATTCTGCGACTGCTGTGCGGTCATGCGACACCTTTTGCCTTGGAGATCCATCGGTGAAGTGAAATGACTCCGTCGACCGGGGTGGTCGACGGAGTCATCGAAGTGGAGCGGAGGAGGGTCGAACTCCCGACCTCTGCATTGCGAACGCAGCGCTCTCCCAACTGAGCTACCGCCCCGGCGGTTTATTGTAAGTGCTTATCTTATAATGCTTTGTGTCCCGTTTCGTTGAGGTTTCAGATCTGCCCATGTCCCTATTCTACCAAGTCCGAACGGCCTGTTGTAGACCTATCTGGCCACGAATCCTCCCCCCATTCCACGACAAGCAAAAATGGCAAAATGGGAAAAATAACGTGCTAGCCAGGATGGTCAAGATGTGGCGTCCGCATTTTGTTCATCTTGGCAAGCCTGTCCAAATCTATTTGTACAGGCATGTATCTTCATTTCCGATTTCCGGTCGAGTACCCGGAGGTTCGCATGGGGTGGCAATGCAGGACGATTGAAAACGGCGTCTCTCGCCGCCATGAGCACAACAAACAGCACCAGCGACGCCAAAATACTCGACCCTAGCACACCCACCAGCGCAAGCGAAGCGGCCACGCCGGGCGGCTTTGCGTTGAGCAGCTCAAACGACTGCAACGTCAATTGTGCCGACGTTTTCGTACTCATCTGCGAAGGCATAGCTTCGCACAGTCCGTCGTAAATGGCTCGGGCGGTCTCCGGCGGAATGGTTTGCGAGTCGGGTGAGTTTGCGTCGAAACCCCGCTCGCGCAGACGTTGTACTACCTTGCCGACCCGATACACCGTCGGCAATCCAATAAGCATAAAGACTCCGATCACCGCCAGAAATCGCCCACCGACCAGTGCGCTGAGAATGAGAATCACCGCCGCAATCGCGCGAAACACCACGTCAAAGATCGGGTGACGTGAAAAAAGCACTGCATGCATGACCCGCCCGCCGTCCAACGGCATCAGCGGCAGAAGATTAAACGCGTTGATCACCACCAGCAGAATCGCGGCTTGCATCATCAAGGGCCACTCGCCGATCGCCGCTGCCACACCCAGCAGGGCGCCCAGGACGATCCCCGGCAACGGTCCCATTAAAGAAACGACGGCCTTCTTCCACCCCGGCACGTTATAATTCTGTCCTGTCACCGCGGCGCCAAAAAACGGAATGAAGAACATCCGCAGGTTGCGATAATCAAACAACCGCATGGCCGCCAGATGGCCCATTTCGTGCAAGAACAGCACACCGACAATCATGAGCAACGGCTTCCACGCCTGTCCGCTCCGCCCTAGCGCGAAGAAAAGTCCCGCCGAGAAGACGAGGACCAAAAAACCGCTGGTCCAACTCGCCTTGCGATGGATCAGCCGCTCGATCTCGGCATAGACGGCGGAGAACGCCATCTCCCTCTCGTCCCCCACCTCGGTCAATGCAGTTTCGGCCATGAGTTGCTCCCGTTAGGCTCCATTCAGCTAGGAAGAACAAGCGAGTGAGACAAAGTTGAACAAAATTGACAAGATATAGTTTTCGCATCCTGTTCATCTTGTCAATCCTGTCAATGCTTCTCACGGCTCCAGTCCCAGGCTCCGTAGATAGGCCGCCTGCTGACGCTCGACGCCCAGTCGCTCGGTGATTTCCCGCCACCGCTGGGCCGCGTCCTGCAGTGCGGCGGCCGGGGCTTTTTCGCCACGAACGGCCGCCGCCACGGCCTCGTCCAACGCTTTTAAATATTCTCGTCGGCCGGGAATGCGGAGCGAAGCGGTCCATTGCTGGCTCTCAAACGTGGCTCGGGTGAGCTTTGCGTAGTCGGTCGCCGTTGCCGTGCTCATGGGCTTTTCGACCCAGTCGGCCGGCGAACCCGCCTGCGACCGCCGGAATAGCGTCGTCCAAGGGCTTCGCGCGGCGGGCGGTGGGTTGCCTTGAAGGGCCGAGAGCCAAACCAGCAATTCCCCGGCCGCCGACGACCGTTCGCCCACCAGCACCACGCCGATCCGCCCCGAAATGTCCAAAAGCGGTACCCGGGGATCCGCGTCCGCCTTGCGAGTCTCCCAGCGGCCGTGATCCACATTGAAATGCTCGCGCGAGCCGGGCAGCGCCGTCACGCCGACGGACAGCGACGACGCCTCTTTCGGTATTTCTTCCGCGGCCGCCGTCGGCCAACTCACGGCCAGACCGCATTTGCCCCGCCAAAACGCGGCCCGAACCTTCGCCGGATCGGCCGTAAGCTGGTCGGCCGGACCGTACTTGGCCGTCTCGACCAGTTGCACCAGCGCCCGAACCACCGGCGGCCCGGCGATCAAGGGCTCCATCGTCCGAATGTCGAACCAGGTCGAGAAATTGTCGGGATGCTGCACGCCCGAGGCGGCCCGGGCCAGCAACATCAATCCCCCCCAGCCTGGCCCGAGCGGCTCCATCGTGCCCGACCGCGCCGCCTCGTCCGAAACGGCCTGCTTCGTCAACCGTTCCCGATCCTCCAGCAATTCCGACAGCAGTCCCGCCAACCCCTGGTACTCTTCCCATGTTTCCGGCGGCGATTGGCCCAACGCGGCCAGAAGGTCGGCCCGATAATAGCAAACCAGCACGGGCGACCCAAAAGGAACGGCCAGCGTTTTCGAGCCCCAGACGACCTCGTGTCCCCGGGCCAGCTCGAAAAGGTCCGTCCAGTCTTTCTGATCGTCGGCCCGAAGCCCGGCGGGAATCTCGACGATCTTTTCCCCTTCGGCCAGCGGCCCCAACAGGGAGGATCCACAGATCGCCGCGTCCGCCTTGGGCTTGTCGGCGGCCAGGAATTCGTCCTCGCACGACTCGGTCACTTCGAGGGTCGCGCCAGTCTGGGTCCGCCACTCGCCGCGGACCTTGCCCAGGGCCGCCGCCAAGGCCGGATCATCGACCACGAGCAATCGCAACGTCACGCCTTCCAGGGGCAGCCGCTTGGCCTCGGTCTGGTCGGCCGGCTTGGGGCATCCCGTCAAAAAACTGCAAAACACCGCCAAAAAGACCACTCGGGTTGGTGTGGAGTCACTGATAATCTGGGAAAGACACTGGGGGGGATGAACGGACCGCATGATGACGCTCCGAAGGAAAGGGAGACTTCCAAATGTAGTTCTTACTGTAGAGGATGACTGTATCTTTGGTCAATGCGGGCGTTGACGCGGCATTCGGTTCTACGCGGCATCACGCGGAGCGTGATGAGTACGACCATCGGGCAACGTGGCCACTGGGGAGGTTGCGGGCGTCGGGCGCGCGGAGGGACATGGACGAGGACCAGATTTCACCGTGCGACTCCGCGGCGAGCGACTCGATAGGCAACCGCTCCCTTACGGTCG
>DATECS010000117.1:0-3755 GCA_035286785.1 Thermoguttaceae bacterium
GGGCGCGGGGGCGGGCATGGGCATGGGCGCGGGGATGGGCATGGGGGCGGGCATGGGGGCGGGGATGGGCATGGGGGCGTCAGGGGTCGGTGATCCGACGGCGATTGGACAACGGTGGATCGTCGTTACCGGCGTGATCGACAACGAAGAATGGGGGAAGTCGTACTCCGATTGTTTCAAGAACGCGCGACGGTATGATCCCAATACGGACAAGCCGGACTTCCGGTTCTTCGTCGTCGAGCGCGCCGAAGTGACCGACGAAAGCGAGCCGGACGAAAATCTCAAGTGGAAACAACCCTACGTGGAGTTCATCGAGGAATACGGCCGGTATTCCACGACGACGATCGACGTGGCCGAGGAGAAGTATCTCCATCCGAAGCTCCGCTTCCCGTTGCCGCCGCGCAAGGACGGCGTCGCATGGGGGAAGGAAGTCGTGCATGCGCCCGAGGTCCCCATGAACGTGACGGCGCAATCGGTTGAAGGCGCGCCGCCGTCGGAGGGTTCCGGAAAACCCACGGGCCCCGCGCCGCCGGGCCTGGACCCATTCAGCGGCGGAGGAGGAGGCGGGGCGGGCATGAATACCGGCGCGATGGGACCGGCCGGGATGGGATCGGCGAGGACCGGCGGGCTGGCCATGGGCGCCGGCATGGGAATGTCGGGCCGCGGCGCCGGTGACGAGGAAAATGCGATGGGGTTGGGAATGGGAATGGGAATGGATTCCGGCGGATTGCAAACGACGCCGTATTACCTGTTCCGCTTCTTCGACTATAACGTCGAGCCTGGAAAACGCTATCGTTATCGCGTCCGGCTCGCGGTGACCAACCCGAATTACCGCTATCCCGCGCAGGATCTCGTTCCGGAATTGCGCGAACGGATGAAGGATCCAGGCAAGTGGAGCGAATTGCTCTTCTCGCCGTGGAGCGATCCGAGCGAGGTCATCTCGGTGCCACGCGACGACCATCTGCTGGCCGCCGGAGTGACGCCCGCCAAAGGCGACGGCGAACCGCGCGGTCAGGTCACGGCGATCCATTGGGACAGCCAGTCGGGCGATGAGATTCAAGGCGAATTCGAAGTAAATCGCGGCTGGATGGCCAACTTCCTCGGCCAGGATAAGCCGCGGCCCGCGGGCCAAGCCGGGATGCTCGGGCCGGGCGCGGCGGGAATCGGTCCCGAAGGCGAGCTGGGAATGCCACCGGGCGAAGGCGGGCCGGGCCGCAGAGGCAGAAGAACCACGGCCCGAAAATCGCCTCGCCCCCCGACGGCGATGATGGATTATAAAACCGAAATGCTCGTGCTCGACCTGCGCGGCGGCGACAAGCTGCCGGGCAAAAACAAGCTTATTTCGCCGGGCGAAATGCTCCTGATGGATCCCGACGGCAACCTCGAAGTACGCGACGACACCGAGGACGGCCGCGAACGTCAAAAACAAACGGATCCGAACAGGCCGGCGGACGGTATGTCGCCGGGTCCAATGCTCGGTCCGGCGGGATCTGGCGCGCACGGTCCGGGAGCGTTCGGTCCTGGGGGAGCAATGAGGCCTGGGGGTATGCTAGAAGAGCCCTGACGGTCCGGCTAAAAAATCGGATCGCCGTACGTTCGGCCAAAGGGGACGGGCACATTTTTCGCGGTCTAGCGCATCTGGAACGCAGTGCCAATCGAGGCGAAAAATGCGAGCCAGTCCCCAGGGCGTGAATAATTACGGGGAATAAGAGGTTTGCGCAACGGGAATTTCTTCCGGCGGCAAACCGCGCAAGCTGGCTTCGCGATTTCCTTGTCTTTCTAGTTTCTCGATTTTGACATTTCTTGGATCCAGCCGAATCACGGCGAACGAGCCGAATCGGCCGCATTGCGGGTTGTTTTTCTCCAAGTGCCCTTGACCCGATTTACGCACTTGAGTATTTAACCCGCTCTTCTCTACCGAATCCGAGAATCTAATCAAAACACCGATCGTAATTGGTACTTGTCCGGTGGTGTCTCGCCGGAGCGTGGAGCCGTCGATTTCGGGACATTTTCCGTCCTTGAGAAGGACGGCCCGCCGTCGCGCCGTGCGTGGGCGTCAGACAAGGACCAACAGCGCTGGGACTCCTGGGAGTCTTTTAATACAGAGGAGAATGAGTTGAAAACGACCGCAAGAATGCTCGTGGGGCTCATGGTTGTGGCAGTCGTAGGGCCGGCGACCGTGGTAAACGCGAGTTCGATAGGGCCCGCCGCCCGTGGCGAAGTTGCCTCCCTGGTTCTCCTCCAGTCGGGGCCGACGGCTTTGGACGCGGCGTCGGCTGTTCGGCGGCAATCGGACGACTTGCTCGCGCGAGCCCGGCAGGCGATGGACGAGGGACAACTCGACGTAGCCGATCAGTTGATTCGGCAAGCCGAGGAGTTGAAGGTTTCGTACAGCCCGTTGAATCCTCTGGCCGACACGCCCGCCAAGATTCGGCGCGAGTTGCGGAACAAGCAGACGGCGGCCGGCGGTCGGGGCGGACTGTTGCCGGCGTTGCCCTTCGGCGCCCGAACGCAAGTCAATGTGGTTCCCCCCGACGCCTTCGCCCAGGCGAATTCCGTCCAACTGCTTCCGGAAGTCACGCCTCCACCGGGTCGCCCGGTGGGCATCAATCAGGCCCCCGTCGGCGAGCCCGGGTTGCTGCCGTCGCTGGGCGGTCCATCGCCCGGCATGGTGCCGCCCCCGGACAACGCCGGATACGCAACGGCTGAGTCAATGGGCGGCGGGCGGAACGGCAATGTTGTGCTCCAGGCGCGCCGCGCCCTGGCGATGGGAGACGTCCGCCGCGCGACCGAACTGGCGGGCCAGGCCAAGAGCATCCCGGCCAACTACGCGCCCGGCGACGATACGCCCGACGCGGTGCTCGCCGACATCAACAAGTACAACGAACTGATGCCCTATCAGCGGACGCACGGCCATACGGAAGCCTATCGTCGGCAGCTTGCCCGCCTGATGTTGCAACAAGCCGACGCGCTGCTGAAATGGAACGACTACAACGAGGCCGAGCGGCTGGCGAACCAGGCCCGCGATCAGCGCGTCGAATACGGTCCGATGGAGATGACGCCGGACACGTTGATCGGGCGTGTCGCGGCGGCGCGGCGAGCTGGGGGCGGTCAAATGCCGGGGACGGCTTACGCGGTCGATGGGGGCGTGACGACGCTGCAGGCGCCTTCGATGGCGGCCAAGCAGAAGGTCTCTCGCATGATCAGCCGCGCTCGCGCGGCGTTGGCCGGCGGCGATCTGGCTTCGGCCCAAGCGTTTGCCCAGGCGGCCACGGCGCTTCAAGTGCCCGAGTCGAGTTTCGGCCCGGGCGAGGATCGTCCCGGATTGGTCATGCTCGACATTCAGAAGGCGATTCGCGCCGGGGGGTCGGGCGTGGTCCAGGCTTCGGCGACTTCGGACGTGCCCGTCGGGGGACAATATCCCGCCAACCAACAAGCCACGCGCGCGGTCTACGAGCCCGCGAACGATCCGACGCGGAACGTACGGGTCAATCTGCAAGAGTCGCCCGCCGTCGGCACGACGGCCATGACGCTCTTCCAGCAGGGCGAAGAGGCGTTGAAGGCCCGCCGCGTGGACGAGGCGATGCAGTTCTATCGCCAGGCGGCGCAGTACCGCGACCAGCTTGATCCGGCCACCGCTCAATTGCTCCAGGATCGGCTGCAAATGCTCGGCAGGCCGGCCGCGCCGCAGGCCCCGCAAGGCACGCTGGTCGACGACGCCATGGCCCGGCAGCAATTGCTGGCCCGTCAGGTGA
>DATECS010000118.1:0-6268 GCA_035286785.1 Thermoguttaceae bacterium
TCGACCCTGGGCACCTCACCCAATCCGATTGTAAACCAAAACACGGTTTTCGGCAAGCCGAACGATCCCCCGCGCCCTACCCAAAGCGAGGCTTGACATACTCCGTCGGGAGCACTAAGATTCCCAAGGCCGCCCGCCGCCGTCTCGCTGCCCAACCGCTTTGGCCGTAACGACTTGGGCACAACCCCCATTCCCCCAGACCGTCCCGAAAACAAGGAGTCCCCGACCCATGCCACACGTCGTTTGCGAACCGTGCTACGGGTGTAAGTACACCGATTGTGTCACCGTTTGCCCGGTGGACTGTTATCGCGAAGGCGAGAAGATGGTCTACATCGACCCGGACCTTTGCATCGACTGCGAAGCCTGCGTCGCCGAATGCCCCGTCGAGGCCATCTACCTCGATGAAAACGTCCCCGAAAAATGGCACAAATACATCGCCCTAAACGCCGAAATGGCCCCCCAGTGCCCCCCCATCACCGAAAAGAAAACCCCGCTAGCGGATCAGTAGCGGAGGGCTTGGCATCCTGAAGCCATTCATCCCTCCAGCTTGTTTGTTTTCCGGGACTGCCCGACGTGTTTCGCAATCTCGGCCAGGGATGAGAAAAACCGCCGCATAGCGGCGCAATACGAATAGTCGGGGGTGGAGCGATTAGCGGAACCCCCGGTCACGAGCAGAAACCAACGAAAGCCGCGTAGCGGCGTTACAATCGCCTGTGTGCCACCGGCTCCGCCAGTGCGGAATAGCTATGTTTCGCCAACAACCTGCACGGGCCGCCCAAGGTTACTTCATCTTCGACGCCAACCGAACCGTCTTCCCCGCCACCATAAACGCCCCTTTCCCCCGATGATGAATCGTCTGCGGATCCTTCCGCGACGGGTCGATCCACGCCTTGACCACCTCAAGAACAAAGAACCCGTATTTCGTCACCATCCGCGTGTCGATCACCTTGCACTCTAAATTGGCATAACACTCGGCCACCAGCGGCGCCGCCACCCGCGAGGCCGGCATCGCCGTGAGCCCGAACCGCTCGAACTTATCCACCTTCCGCCCCGACGTATTCCCGCACCCGACCACCGCCTCCGCCAACTCGACCGTCGGAATGGCGACCACGCACTCCCGCGTCGCCTTCAGCAAACCAAACGAATAATTCCGGTCGCTGATCACGCACCCGAACATCGGCGGCTCAAACTCCATCATCGTCTGCCACGACATCGTCATCACGTTCGCCCGGTCCCCGCGCGCCGTCGTCACCAGCACCACCGGCCCCGGCTCAAGCAACTGATACACCCGCGACAAAGGAAAAGCTCGTTTCATCATCTCCTCTATGCGTCTTGACGCACCAATCTACTGATTCATCCCCACCGGGCTCGCCCCGGTGGCTCGCTGGTTTGGCAACTACCCGTTCCTCCCCACGCAAACCAAACACATATCGTCGCTCTGCGTCCTCGCTCCCACGAATCGCTTTACGTCGCCCAAAATCCGCTCCCCCAAATCCGTCACATCCCCGTGATTCGCCGCCGCGATCTGCGCGAACAGCCGCTCGCGCCCGTAGAACTGGTCCTCGTGATTCATCGCCTCGGTAATCCCGTCGGTATAGAGCGTCAACGTCTCGCGAGGCTCCAACGTCACCAACGTCTCGCGGTACTCCGTGGCTTCATCGACGCCCAACGGCAGCCCCGTCGCCTCGTGGCTCACCACCTCGGCGATCCCTCGCGGCCCAAAAACCACCGGCGACATGTGCCCCGCGCTGACCAACGTCACCTCGTGCCGTCCCGGATCGAGCACGCCGAGCCCCAAGGTAATAAACCGATCTTGCCACCGATCGTGGCAAAAAACCTTATTCACCCGCCCCAGCGCCGCGCCCGGCCCCGGTTGACTCGCCAGCGAGTACCGAACCTCGGCCGACAGCCGCGCCACCAACAACGCCGCCGAAATCCCCTTGCCCGACACGTCCGCCAACACCACCGCCACGCGCCCGTCCGGCAGCGCGACATAGTCAAACCAGTCGCCTCCCAGTTGATTGGCCGGCTCGTAAAAATCAAAAAATACGTACCCCTCCAACTCCGGCGCGCGCTCCGGCAGAAATCCCTGCTGCACCTCATGCGCGATCGCCAGCTCGTGCTCCAGCGCGCGCTGACGTAACGCCGCTTCGTGCAACTGCGCGTTCTCGACCGCCGCCGCCAACTGCCCCGCCACGCTCGCCAGCACGTCCAGATCGTCGCTGCTGAACCGATTCCGCGGATCGAGCGCGTCCACCTGGATCACGCCCATCGCGCCGCCGTCGCTCCCCACCAACGGCGCGCACATCATCGACCGAATGTGAAAATCAACCACGCTCTCCGCCATGTCGAACCGCACGTCGCTCGCCGCGTCCGCCGAAAGAATCGCCTCCTTCCCGTTCATTACTTCCTTGACGATCGTCCGGCTGATCCGAACGGCGTCCTCCCGGCCCGCCCGCCGATGCTTCACCGCCATCGGCCGAAGCCTCCCCGACTCCGCGTCCTTCAACACAATAAACCCGCGGTCCGCACGAATGAAAATCCGAAACAAACTGTCCAACAGCTTCGGCAAAACCTCGTCCAGCGAAAGCGTCTTCCCCAAATTCTGCCCGATCTCCACCAGGGCCTTCAGCTTCGCCTCGGGCTGCGCGTCCAACCGCAGCCCCATGTGCGTTTTGGCCACGTCGAGCTTCGACATCACCGACGAACTGCCCAACGAGTGTCCGTCGACCATCACGGCCGACCCGTCGTCCAAATGCACCGTCCCGCCGTCCGGCTCCTCGTCCGTCGGCGTCTCCTCGTGAAAGACGAACACCAGGTCGCAGATCCGCAGCTCGTCGTTCTCCGCCAGCGGCTGCCGCCCGAAAACCCGACGCTCGTTCACAAATGTCCCGTTGCGGCTGTTAAGATCCTCGACGTAATACCGCCCGCCGGCGTGGACCAACCTCGCGTGCTGCCGACTCACCGCCCCCGCGTCGACCACAATGTCGCAATCCGGATTGCGACCCAGCACAATCGTCTCCTGGCCCAACGGCAAAAGCTGCCCCGGATCGAGCCCTTTCAGAACACGCAGTATCGCGGTCATTTCTCACCCACGAGGATCCACCAGACCAACTGTTGATTCTAGCGATTCCAAACAAAAAGAGGACTAGCTCGAACAAAACGGGGACTGGCTCCGAACTCGCAAAACGTAACCCTACCTAAAACGTCAGCCGTGAGGTGCCTGTCCCCGTTTTGTTCGGAACTGCCAATAACCTATGCCGATGTGGGCGCAAGCTCCGAACCCACAAAACGCAACCCCTCCTAAAACGTCAGCCGTAAGATGCCTGTCCCGTTTTGTTCGAAATCATCCTATAAGCCCGCCCCACGAATCGAAAAGTGACCGCCGTTCGTCCCCTGAGACCAACCGTTGCAAGTACACGGTCCCCCTTGACGCAACTCCAGCGAACACTATATCCTATTTACACTTCGGGCTCGACCGCTTCCCCCCTCCGGTCGCCACCCGATTGGGGAATAGTGTAACGGCAGCACGACTGACTCTGGATCAGTTAGTCAAGGTTCAAATCCTTGTTCCCCAGTAATCAAAAAGCCTTGCGCAACAATAAGTTACGCAAGGCTTTTTTCGTTCGGAGCGTCTGCCCGTACGCAAATCAATCAACGCACCGTGACCCGGTTCGAGAGGACGACGCCCCGGGTCTCCTTGTTCTCCTGCGCAAATTGACCCGGCAATCGACGCATGCATGCGATTTCATTTCGATTGCTTCAGCCCGTTGCATTTCGCTTTTCGACTTGCCATAATCATCCGCTGGGAGGCGATCGTTACAAAAATGAGGTCCATCGGAACAGGAGCCTCCCCATGGTCGCTTCACAAGCCTCTCGGGCAGCCATTTTTCTATTGGCTGTCGCGGCCTTTTCTTGCCGGATCGCGGCCGACGAACCGGTGACGTCCTCGTACTCCGTATCGGGCGACAACCCTTCTTCGGCGTCCGCCCGGCCCGTCGTCCCCTCCGGAGACGTCGTTTTGCCTCCTGGTGTTTCATTACCCCCAGGCGTCTCCACGCCCGCCATGCCCGGCCCCAACCAAGGCAAGCCGGGCGAGAAAAAGAACGACAAGACCAATCCGGACGGCAAGAACGACCGGAACAAGGCGAAAAAAGACGCCGACGTCTCGAAGCCCGTCTCGCGTCCCGCCGAGCCCCCAAAGCCGCCCAATCCCGACGAACTGAAAGTCCGTCCCGACGCCGACGGACTCGTCCAATTCAACTTCCAGGGCCAACCCTGGCCCGCCGTGCTCGATTGGCTGGCGACCATCTCGAACAAAAGTCTCGATTGGCTCGAAGCGCCCGGCGGCTACGTCAATCTCACGACTCAACGCCGCTACACCGTCGACGAAACACGCGACCAGATCAACCGCATGTTGCTCGATCGTGGATTCACGCTCCTCTGCCGCGGCGAATTCATGTCGGTCGCGAGCGTCAAGAAACTCGACCCAAGCCTTGTGCCGCGCGTCGCGCCCGGCGACCTCAAAAACCACCAGCCCCACGAGTTCGTGAAAGTTTCGTTCCCGCTTACGCGGCTGATGGCCGACAAGGTAGTCGAAGAACTCAAACCCTACCGCGGCCCGAACGGCCGCCTCGACCCAATGCCCGAGACCAATCGCATCGAGGCAATGGACGCCGTGGCCAACCTACGCGACATCCACGCGCTGCTCACCCGCGAAGAAGCCGCCGATAGCCCCCATCGTCCGCCCTGGATCCGAAAGTTGCGGCACCGACGCGCTTCCGAGGTCGTTGCTTATCTCGAAGCGCTTTTGGGCGTCGAGAAGAAACGCCCCGCGGGCCCCATGACGCCCGAGCAGATGCGCGAAGCCCAACGCCAGGCCGAGCAGCAGGCGATGCTGATGGCGCAACAAGGCGGTGGCCGGCCGCCCAAACCGGACGCCCCCAAGCAGCCCGTCGAAATCCATCTCGTCGCCGACGACCGCAACAACACGATCATCGCCTATGCCCCGGCCGACAAGCTCGCCATTATCGAGCAAGCCGTCAAGGCGATCGACGTCCGCCCCCACGCCGAGGATTCGCTCCAAGCTCTCCGCGGGCGAGTGCGCCGTTATCATCTCTCGACGATGGATCCCGAGCCGCTCGTCCGCGCACTCATGGAAATGGGTGTGCTCGGACCCGATGCGAGGCTCTCGGCCGATACCGATAGCAAAACGATCATCGCCTCGGCGAGCCTCGCCGATCACCTCCGAATCACCGAATTGGTCCGCCAACTCGACGGCACCGGTCGAACCACTTCGGTGTTCCGGCTCCGGCGGCTCCCCGCCGACTACGTCGCCGGCACCATTCGCCAACTCCTTTTCGGCGGACCGCCGGGCGACGAGAAGAAGGAAACCAAGCGGTCCTTCTCCCTCTACGAAATGTGGAATCCCACCAGCCAAAGCTCCTCGAAAAAATCCGATGGCGATCGATTCCAAGTCGACGCCGACGTCGAAACCAACCGCCTTCTGATCTGGGCCAACGAGTTCGAGTTGGCCGAAGTCAAGAGTTTCCTCGTCAAGCTGGGCGAAAACCCCGACGAGGAGGCTAATCGTCAGACCGCGCGAGTTCTCGACGCATTCGACGAAAAAGAAACGAAGTTCCTCCTCGAGCAACTACACCAGATGTGGCCCGGCAAAAACCGGCTCCTGATCGAACCGCTTCAACCCGAGGAGCCTTCGACCGTGCCGTCCCCCGGCAAGCAAACGCCCGCCGCCGACAAAACCCCGGCGGCAACCGCCGATCGCCGCGTGCCTGACGATGCGCGAATCACCTTTGCCCAGCTCCGCTCGGAAATGCCGGCCGACACGACGCTCGCCAAGGCCGATCCGCCGCCGGTGGTCATACGCCGCAATCAGGCCGGCCGCCTTGTGATCGTCTCCAAGGACACCGAAGCCGTCGATCGCGTGGCCGAACTCATCACGTCCCTGGCTCCGCCACGGCCCCGCTACAAAATCTTTCGACTGAACAACGCCCTCTGCGCCGACGTCGTCGTCAACCTCAATGCCTATTTCAAAGAAGACGCTGGGCCTGACATGGAAGACGTCTACCGTGCCGGCTGGTACGGCGGTGATGTCACCGTCAATAATGAGGACACAGGCCCGGTGTGCCTGTCAAAACGGCGTTCGTTGCGATTCATCGCCGACCCGGAAAGCAACTCGATCCTGGTCAAGGACGCCGACCCGGCGCAGTTGCGGCTAATCGGCGAGTTGATCCGTTTCTACGACGAG
>DATECS010000119.1:0-3979 GCA_035286785.1 Thermoguttaceae bacterium
ATCATGATAACCTTACACATGGCCAGTTCCTCCAACGGGTTAGGGTTAGGAAACGTTCGTCAACGCAAATGAACTTTCCTACCGCCCTTTCCGCTGTAAGGCAACTGGCCGCTTTTTTAACTACATGGTAACTCCGTGGCCTTAATAAACGTGGTGTTGGCAAAAAACGCCGCGGCCACGGTGCCTGTCCCCCTTTTTCCATGCGCCACGCCAATGGTCCGTCACCAAAGGGGACTGGTACCATCGCCACGAACCGTATTGGCGGGAATACCTTCGTCAAGGCGACGCAGCCAGTCCCCTTTGGTGACTCCTGAACCTGCGCGGTAGTACTAACTGCCTGCTGTTCGTACCACTTGAACACCGTCACGACAATCCCCATAATGGTGGATGCCGTCCGGTTCCGTGGATTATTATAGAGAGTGGCCGGAAATGGATGGTTAGCCAAAACCGAGCCGCGACCGTTAGGGAGCGATTGCAGCTTGTCGCGGTCCCAACCGCTCCCTAACAGAGCGCGGCTCGGTTTTCCATTCCCAGACACCCTTATACGAGTTGCCCGTTGGTCGGGGTTCCCGTCCGTGGACGAATTTGACGCCTATTATCAATGGCTCGGCATTCCGCCGGAAGAGCAGCCGCCCGACCATTATCGGCTCCTCGGCCTGCGCCGGTTCGAGGACAACCCGACGGTCATCTCCCACGCGGCCGATCGTCAAATGGCCCACCTGCGGACGTTCCAGAACGGCCCACGGTCGGTCCGATCGCAGGAACTGCTCAATGAGACGGCCGCCGCCCGGGTGTGCCTGTTGAACCCGGAGAAGAAGGCGGCCTACGACGAGCGGCTCCGCGTGTCGCTGGCGGCGAAGAGGGCAGGGCAGGGGGAGTCCGCGCCGGGCGAGACGGTCGTCGACCCGAAACTGGCCGTACTGCGCGAGCACGTCGATCGCAAGGAATCGACCGCGTGGGCCCAGGCGACAGCGCGGCGTCGGGCCGCTCAGCGGCGGCTGGCCCTTGCGTGCCTCCTCTTGTTGCTCGCGGCGATTGCCGGTTGGTTCAACCGAGAGGTGATCTTCTCGGCATTCTCGCCCGCGCGTCCGAACGGCCGCCCGACCCCCGCACGGCAAGGCGAAATGCCGAAAGTCGCGCAACCCCCGGACCAATCCCGCCGCGAGAATGGGACAAAAACCGCGCCGCCCGATGATTTGGAACATCGCGAAGTAAAAAACGTTCCCGCGATTCGTCCTCGTCCTCCGAAACGGGAGCCGCTGCCGGCGTTAATCGTCGAGATGCCCCGCGACGTGCCGCCCGCAAAGCCCGCCGAGTCGACTCCGTCCACGCCGTCCGAAACAAACGAGCGTCCGGAACCGGAGGTTGCCGCGCGGCGTTCCGTGCCGTCGGCCGACGAACGGCGTCGCATCGAAGGCATTCTCGACGAGGTTTACACCTTTTCCAAGATCCGCACGCCCGAGGAAACGGACCGCCTGATCGAAGAGCTATTGCAGCGCGGCCAACGAGCGGAGGGCACGGCCGACGAACGGTTTATCGTCCTGCGCAAAGCAATGGACGTGGCGCGGGTGGCTGGGCGGATGGAACCGATGCTCCACGCGATCGAACTGCTCGGCCAACGGTATGAAGTCGATCCCTGGGACTTGAAGCAGACGGCGCTCGCCCAATGGGCCGCCGAAATCAAGGATCCGGCCGCGGCCCGAGCGTTTTTACCGGGCCTGGAGGCCGTTTTGCAAAACGCCCTGGACGACGAGCACTATCCGACGGCCGAGCAACTGGCCAAGGCGGGCAGCCGCGCGAGCCTCGAACTGCCCGACCCGGCCGTCCGTCGAAAATGGAAGGAGTCCCACGCCGAAGCGTCGCGGCTGTCGCGCCGGGTGGAGAAGATCGAGGTGATCAAGCAGCGTCTCGTCGCTTCGCCCGACGACCCGGCCGACAACCTCGAGGTTGCCGAGTGGTATTGTTTCGAGCGAGAGGACTGGCGCCGCGGGCTGCTCTTTCTGGCGAAAACCAGCGACACGCCCCTGGGCGAATTGGCCCGCCGGGAACTCGATCACGAGCCGGCCGTCGCGGACGAGCGGCTCCGGCTGGCCGACGCCTGGTGGGACTTGGCCGAGAAAACGAAGAAAAACCGGCGCGAAGCGATCCATCGTCACGCGGCCGAGTGGTATCGCCGCGCGCTGCCGGACGTCGACGGCGTCGAAAAAATGAAAATCGAGAAGCGACTAGCCGAGTTGACGCAAGAACCCGGCAAGGAATCGCCCAAGCCGCCCCGCAGACACGTCTATCGTTGTCAGATCGCCGCCATGGCCGACGACCAGTTCGAAATGTACGTCAACGGCCAACTCCTCCTCAAAGGCGACCGCGCGGGAGTCGTCTACCGGCAAACCGCCATGCTGGCCCATGGAGACGTCGTCACGGTTCGCGCGGTCAACACGGGCGGCCCGCGCGGGTTTGTCTGCGCCATCGTTTCGTTCAACGGCGGGTACGTCGTCACGGGCCCCGCGTGGCGGTCCTATGGCCCGAAGTCGCCCGACACGTGGTATCTGCCCGAGCAGATCGACCGCCCGGCCCACGTCACGGCCGCCCATCAGGACGTGGCCAAGCAATTTTTCCAACAGACCCGCGTCCCCGCCGCGAGCATCTGGGGAACGGCGGATATCAGTTATTTGTTCCTCAAGGTGCCGTAAAGACTCTCGCCTCTCGACTCTTCAGACCGGTCGTGCCGGTGGTAGGGCATCCAAATTCCCATTGTGGGGGGTTTTTGTTGACACGCCGCGACAGGCTGTCTAGAATCGAAGTTTGGGTGACGCGGAAAGCTGCATAAGATTTGCCGCCCGCGACACCCTTTGCGGCCTCGTCGGTGGAGTCGATTCGGGAAGAGGCGCTCTTCACCAGACTGGTCCGGGCCGGCATGAGGACAACCTGCTCGTGCCGCTTACGCGGAAACGCGAAGCGGTGAACGCGTCAGACGTTGTGTCTCTCGTCGAATCCGGATCGGAGCAAGCCGACGCGGTCCCTACTAACGGAACAGTGCCCACAAGGAGCCTCCCCAGCCATGGCGCGCGAGAACCAGGGTCTTCATGCGGCGTTGATTGTCTTCGTGGTGTTGACAATCTTCTTGGCCGTCTCCACGTTCGTCTTCTTCAGCCAAGCCAAGGACGCCAAGGAGCAGGCCGCGAAGTACGGCAAGGACGCGCAGACGAACCAGGCTCTCGCGACGGACAAAGACAAGCTCATGAAAGAGTTCATGGGCATGATGGGCTTCGCCGAGGGCGACTCGCCCGAGACGGTCCGCGACAAGTTCGCCGAAGACATGCAAAAGTTCGCGCCGAAGGACGTGGACGAACAGGCCCGCGTCTACCGCGAAGTGCTCCGTCGCCAGGACGAACTGATCAAGCTGGGCAACCAATCCTACGCCGTCGAGCAGGCCAAGACCAAGAAGTACGAGGAAGACCTCGTGGCGGTCAACCAATTGGCCGACGCGAAAATCGCCGAGTTCGAAAAGCAAGCCGCCGAGGCCACCAAGGACAAGGATCGCGAGACGCTCCAATTCCAGCAGGACCGCGACCGGATCGAGAAAGCCCAAGAGCAGTTGGCCGGCGACCTCGACCAGACACGAAAAGACCATCAGCAGGAGTTGGGCCTCAAGGACACCGACATCGCCAAGCTCAAACAAGACGTGGTTGCGCTGGCGGACGTCTACGCCAAAGCCAAGGGAATGGTCGACGACATGCGCCAAGAGGTTCCCGACCAGTTCCAGGCGCAGGTCCGGCTGGTCAACCAACGCGGCGGCATCGTCTGGCTCGACCGGGGAAGCGACGACGGGCTCCGGCCGCAGACCAAATTCAGCGTGTTTCCGTCCGGCTCGTCCAACGTTTCCGAGGTGGGCAAGAAGGCGAACATCGAAGTCACCCGGGTGCTCAACGGCCACTTGGCCGAAGCGCGGATCGTCGACGACGACCCGCTGAACCCGATC
>DATECS010000120.1:0-3098 GCA_035286785.1 Thermoguttaceae bacterium
CGCAACCGCAAGGCCCCATCGAGCCCCCGTCGCCCGTGCCCACCGGTCCGGTCGTGGAGGCGACCGAAGCCCCCGCCGCGCCCGAAACCCCGCCGCATCTGGGCCGCTTCGTTTCCGACACGTCGGAAAAACAGGTGCTCCTGCAGTGGAATCCGGCCAGTGCGTCGTTCAGCCGAGTTCCGCCGCAGGGAATCTTGCCGGCCGGTCAAGACCTGCTGGCGCTGCCCGACTTTCGTCCCTTGATCGCCCTGACCGACGGCATGATCGTTCAACTCCGCGACGGTACCCGCCTCGGACTGGAAGCCGTGCCCGAGCAAGATATCCCGAAGCTTATCCTCCGATACGGCCAAATAGTCGTCAGCCGGGTCGGCAAGTCTGAAACGCGGCTCAGGCTCGACACCGGCGCCCAATCGGGTTCGCTCGTGTTCGTCGATCCCGAGTCCCGCGCGGCCGTCGAAATGTTTCGCATGTCGCCGCTAGGCGTCGATCCGGAGAAGGAGCCGGCCCCGCCGGTCGTGAACGTCTATTCGCTCAACGGCCGACTCGCGTGGGAGCCGGCCGATGGCTCGCCGGCCATCGAATTCAAGCCCCGCTCGCGTCTGACCATCGGTCCCGACGGAGTAGGACCAGCCGCGCCGATCGAGGAATTCCCCAAGTGGTACCTCGCCGGCGCGGTCAGCAGCCTCGATCGCGGCGCGGCCCGGGCCATCGAGGAAGCGGTGCCGGTCGATCGGCCGGTGAGCTTGGGCCTCAAGGAGTCGCTCGATCACCGCAAGAAGGAAGTCCGATGGCTGGCCACCCGATGCCTGGGCTACCTGGGCGAGTTCGGCCCCATGGTCGCCGTGCTCGACGATCCCGAACAAAAACTCGCGTGGACCGACTACCTCGACCAACTCCACGAGTCGCTGGCCCGCGGGCCCGAGACGGCCGCGCAAGTCCGCCAGGCATTCGAGAAGTCCCATCCGGCCGAAGGCGCCGGGCTCTACCGGATGCTCTGGGGATACACGCCGGCCCAATTGGTCGACGGACAGGACGCCGTGCTCGTCGAATCACTGGCCAGTGAGATTTTGGCCGTCCGCGTGCTGGCGTTCTGGAACCTCAATCGGATCACAGGCCTGGGTCTCTATTTCCGTCCCGAGGATCCGCCGTCGAAACGCCAAAGCGCGGTTCGCACCTGGGAGAAACGGCAGACGAAGGGCGAAATCCGCATGAAAGCCGCCGCGTTCGCCGAGCCCGCGGCCCGAAAATCCGAGCCGCGACCGTAAGAGAGCGGTTGAAGATCCACGGAAACTGGGGAGGGAGGGCCACGCTCCGTCGTGGCCGCCCTGCCCGTCGTTTACGGCCACGACGGAGCGTGGCCCTCCCTGTGAACGGAGAAAAGTGGCCCTTTTCAAACACGTTCTAAGGGGGCGGTTGAACGGAAACCGGGTCATCTCGCGGAGCGAGATGAATACAGGCTCCCCGGAATGGGGGCCCATCGAGGGCTATCCTCTCCCCCATCAATCCCCCCTTACCGCCCGGCGATAAAAAGCTAGACTGGATAGGGGCCCCCCTTGACCGGGGCATCCCCCGATTTGCGTTTGTCCACCCCGGCTCGTTTCGCTAAAATGACTCGTTTCATTTCGACAGCGGCGTCCCGGAAGACCATTTAGCAGAGGAGCCGGCTCCGTGCAGATCATGATTTCGGCCCGACATGGGACCTTGAGCGACGCCACCCAAGAAAAAATCAAGGCAAAGGTCGAGAAACTTACCCGGTTTCAGGAGCCCATCACGGCGATCGAAGTGACCGTCGACCTGGAGCACCGCGACGCGCCGGTTGCCGACGTTCGGCTGTCGGTCGAACACAAAAGCGATTTCGTCGCACGCGAGCAGGCCGAGGAGTTGATGGTCGCGATGGACGCCGTCATCCATAAGTTGGAACAACAGTTGCGCAAGGATAAAGAACGCGTTCAAGATCGTCATCGCAGCGCCCCCCACCGGCAGCCCGCCGCGCCCGGCAGCCCTGAATAGGCCGGCCGCGAAACGCGGCGCGATGACGCATCCACGGGGGCGATGCATCCGTGAGCAGCGTAGATAAGGAGAAAGCGTGAATGAAATTCGCCGACTTCATTAGTCGTGAGGCGATTCGGGCGGATTTGACCGCCGAAGACAAAGAAGGAGTGATCCGCGAAATGGTCCAAACCCTATTGGACGCGGGAAGGATCAAAGCCGACCAGCAAGACAGCATCGTCAAGGCCATTTTGAAACGCGAAGAGTTGGGAAGCACCGGCATCGGCCGCGGGGTGGCCGTTCCGCACACCAAGCACCCCAGCGTCGATCAACTGGTCGGCACCGTCGCCGTCAGCCACCAGGGCGTCGATTTCAACAGCCTCGACGGGGAAAAGGTCCAGTTGCTCTTCTTGTTGATTTCTCCTCCCGACCGGCCGGGCGATCATCTGCGAGCGCTGGAGAACATCTCGCGCCAATTACGCGACGAGACGTTCTGCCGGTTCCTGAAAAAATCCACCAGCGCCGACGACGTCCGGCAACTGCTCGACGAGGCGGACAACAACCAGTTTGGGGCCTGACGCCTCGCGCGACGCATCGTCCGGCTCTCCCGCGTCGCGACCAGGCCCGGCGGGCGTCGAACCCGCGCCGCGTCCGCGTAACCCCTTTTCCCAGCCGCGGCCATGACGGATAAACAAGCAACCCGAAACGTCACGGTGTCCAACCGCGAGGGCGTCCACCTTCGCGCCGCGACGTCGGTCGTGAACCTGTGCCGACGCTATGAGTCGGCCGTCTGGATCGCCAAGGGAAACCACGTGGTCGACGCGAAAAGCCCCCTGCAATTGCTCGGCTTGGGCGCCGGACCCGGCGAGGCCCTCGTCCTGAAGGCCACGGGCCCCGACGCGGACCAAGCGATCGACGCGCTGGCCCGACTGTTCGCCGCGCATTTCGAGGAAACCCCGGACGATCCGGGACCGTCCAGCCGGCCCTCCACGGCCGAAGAAGGAAACACCGAGAACGACTCGGGCGAATAACATGCGGGAACTCCAAGGCATCGCCGTCAGTCCCGGGGTCGCCATCGGCGAAGCGCTGGTGGTCGACAACGAGGGCTT
>DATECS010000121.1:0-7160 GCA_035286785.1 Thermoguttaceae bacterium
GGACGGTTGGACCAACGTCCGGCCGTCGACCGTGTCGAAATGGGCAATCGTGTCTTCCGCTTCGAGTCCTTCGACGCGCCAGTCGGGACTCACTCCGACTGGAATGCCTTGATCGCCGCCGTCTGCCAGATATTCATCCTCGGGCCACGGCTGCATGATGCCCGGCGGAGACCAGGGGCCTTGCGGCGCGGCGACCATGCCCGCGGCGCCGGCCACCTGCGGCACGCCCGGCGCGACGCACGGCGGCGACGCTTCGGGACAGCCGGCCGCGGCCACGTCGGACGGAACGCCGGCGAAGGCTTCTTGGGGCAGGGCAGGGGGGCTCACCGACGGCGCTCGGCACGAGCAGAGAATCAAGGTGCATAACGCGACCAAGGCCCAACGCCAAGTGGCGGGCATCCACTGAGAATCAGAAATATAACCGCGCTCGGCCGTCATGACGATTTCCTCGTGTTGCGAGTCGAGAGCGGTTTGGGATTGGACGGGGTTTTCGTCGCGGCGGTTTTTTCGGTCGCGGGCGACGGCTTCACGCGGGCCGGCAACCGACACGCCGGAGGCGAGCCGAAGTAGAAATCGGCGTCGGCCTCGGGATCGCCGCTGGGCACGCGGGCTCCAAGCCGCAGAATCGCCACGGGCCGGCCCATCTCGTCGGCGGCGGCCAAGGGATCGCGGCCAGGACCAACGTCGAACCAGGCCTGACGCCCCTGTTGTTCGGCGGCGGGAACGGCGCGGAACGGGTCTTCCAGGTAGATGACCCGGGTGACAAACTTGCCGGCGGCCGCCATGCGCAAGTCTTCTTCATCGAGTTCGATGGGAATGGCGAACTGCTGTTGTCGGGCTTGGGGCGTGTAGAGGCGGTCGATCACTTCGATCGTGGGAAAGACCTCGACGCCTTCGGCCAGCGGGATGTTCGTCACGCGGAGCCGATAGACCTGGCCCACCAACAGCCCGACGCGTACGGGGGCCGTGGTGGGCGAGTCGAATTGATTTCCGACAGCCAGCGAGATCGCAGCCCCCGGCGGGGCCTTGATCTCGACTGGCTGAAAAAAGCCGCGCAATGGTCCGCCCCGCTGGAGTTGCACGCTGCCAATCGCTCCCGGCGGTATCACACCCTGGTGCAGATAGTGGACATCGTCCTGGTCGGCCGTGGAAGGGGCCACGCAACTCAGGAACAGAATCACCACCATCGCGGTCCTGCCGGCAACTCGGGCCCGGGCGGACAAGTTTGCCTTGTTCGACGCCCGGCAGCGGAGCTGGTTGACCATTGTCGCGGTTCGCGTTTTAAGGGAAGAGACGTTTTGCATCAGTACGAGGAGTTCTCGTTACTTGTTAATTACCTTCCGCGTCGGGGGCGCAGTATTGGCCTCCGTCGCAGGACGTTCCGTCGCAGGGCTCGCCCTCGCACGGCGTTCCTTCACACGGAACCTCGTCGCAAGGAACTCCCTCGCAGCCCGGCCGGATGCATTCAACCTTGTCGGACAGCGGTTGGTGGAACAGGCCCAATCCGCGGGACACGTGTTCCTCGATCCGCACGTGGTTGACCGGCTTCGGATAGCTGTAGCCCGGCTTCTGCTTCACGTCGATCTTGACGGCGCGCGTCGGCTTCGGAATGTGGACGCACGTGTGGTTCTTGATCACGTGCTTCTGCAGGCCGGCGGGAATTCCGAGCGGGACGTGCGGCGGGCCGGGCAGTCCGATCGGCGTGCCGCACATCGGCATGCCGTACTGCGGGCCCGTCACGCCCGAGATGTAGTTCATCGGCATCGAGCTGGGCATTCCGGTGGCCATCGGCATCGGCTGGCCGTTGCAGTCGCATGGGCCGCCGTTGGTCATGTTGTAGGAGGCCTGGGTGACGTTGCCCGGATCCATCGCTTCGCCCGGCATCTCGAGATCCTTGTTGCCCAAACGGACCACCGCCATGATCGAACCGCGGCGGTCGGCTTCGACGATCGGGTCCATGCCCGGGTCGAGCCGCGTGCTCACCAACGTCTCGACGCCGGCCAGCGCCATTTCCTGGAACTCGGGATCAGGCAGGTAGATCACCTTGGTCACGAAGTTGCCGCTTTGGACCTGATCGAAATCCTCTTCGGTGAATTGCACGGGAATCGCGTTGTGGGCCAGGAAGGCCGAGGTGCGCGGCATCGCCGGCCCGACTTCGAGCGTCGGATACAGTTCGACGCCCGGACGGCCCGGTACATTGGTCAGTTTGAGGCGATAGATGGCGCCTTGGCCGAAGTTGTATCGTCCGGGACAAACCAGCGGGGTCGAGTCGAACTGGCCCGGCATGGTTACGTCCCAACTGACGGCCATCCCGTCGGGCCCGACGAAGGCGACTTGGGACGGCATGTTGCTCATGGGCTCACACGGTTGATGGACCATGACGCCGGGTCCGGGGCCATCGACGCCGGGGCCGGGATGCATGAGCACGTCGGCGGGCGGCAAGGTGTTATGGCCGACGAGCGAACCCATTGGGGGAAGGCCGCTGCTGTGCGGTCCCTTGCATCCGATCGAGGCCACCGTGAGCATCAACAAAGTCACTAAGGTCACTACGTACTTCATGGGTATCCCCCTCCTAGTCGCCCGAGCGCGGGGCGCGGCATCCGGCCGGCATGCGTTGGGGCACGTGTGTAGTCAACTGGGTACTCCACCCTCGGCAAATCGCCTTTCGGCCTTTCGGCGAGCGAGGCGGCCAATCCCGCATCCCCGCCGATTGACATGGACCCCCTTTGTGGCACGTCCTACAATGTCGCACCGAGATTTTGTTTGTTCATTGCGTCGGTCGCCGGGGCGAAACGCCGGACGATAGGCTTTGCCCGGCTTGCGCAATGCGTCTCTAGGGTGTAATGGTCGGCCTAATACAATGCGATTCTTTGGCAAAACCGGCACAACCGGCAGAATGAAGACCAAGTTGCCCAAAATCCCGCTTCTTCTCTTTCTCGCGTTCGCTGTGGGGTTGCCCTATCTTTACATCCGCCGGACGGCCAACGGGTCCACGGAAGGGCCAAATACGATTTCCCCAGGCTTTGCATCTCCCTTGAATTCCCAGCCCGGCCAGCCCGCCGATGCGTTCTTAGCCCGGAGCGTGGTTTTGCTCGAGGGCTACCACTCGATCGGGGCGAATGTCGAATATGAGGCCGAACTCTTCGGCGTTCAGTTGACCGGGCGGGGAACCTATCGCGAGTTACGCGCCGGGCCCGTGCCTCGGGTCCGTCTCGAACTCGAAGTTCCGCTTGAAAACCGGATGGGGGCCCTGGTCGAGATTTGCGACGGCCGACAGCTTTGGACCTATCGGCGGCTGTTCGACGAAGAGAAGCTGACTCGGGTCGATCTGGAACGGGTGGCCCGGGCGATTACCCAGTCGGAGGAGTCTCCGCCGTTGACGCCGATGACGGGCACCATCGGCATGGGCGGGCTGGCGGGGTTGATGAAAGAACTACAGCGGAATTTTCGCTTCGAGATCGTCGGTCCGTCGCAGTGGCGCGACCAGCCGACGTGGGAGCTGCGCGGCCGGTGGCTGCCCGAGCGACTGGCCCGCGTCTTGCCCGACCAGAAGGACGCCATTCTTCGCGGCGAGACGCCGGATTATAGGAAGCTGCCGCCGCATCTGCCGAGCCTCGTGCTGTTGACGCTGGGCCGCGAAAATCTCTTTCCTTATCGCGTCGAGTACCGCCGGCCCAGAGCCGTGGTGGAAAGCAACCGCTCGGACGCCGCGACGCCGGACGAGACGGAAGGCGTCGAGGTCAAGTGGTTAGGCATCAGCCTGGACGAGCCGATGAATCCGGAGGATTTCGAGTGCCGGCCCGGAACCATGGAGGTCACCGACCTGACCGAGAGCCACATCGAACGGCTCAAGGGACGGATGGCGCCGTCGCCCACCGAGCCGCAACCGTGAGGGAGTGGTTGTAGCTCGTTATTCCAGGTGGAACACGCTGTTGAGCGTGATGATCCGGGCCTTTCCGCCGCGAAAGCGGAGCACGTTGAGGCCCGTGTTTTCCTGCGGGATTGTGCGATATTGGGCCGGCGGCATTCCGAGCAGCCACGCGAGATAGACGCGATTCACCACGTTGTGGGCCACGACGACGATTCGCCGGCCCGTGTTGTCGGCGAGTAGTGCATTGAGCACGGGCGCGGTCCGGTCGAACACCTCGGCGAGACATTCGCCGCCCAGGTAGCCGTTCGCGGCGGCGTCGCTCATGAACGCTTCGTAGGCCGCCGGGTCGTTCTGGCGGATCTGGTTCCAGTCGAGTCCTTCCCATTCGCCGACGTCGACTTCGATCAGGCCGTCGATCACTTCGACCGGCAGGTGGTGCGGATCGGCAATTGCTTTGGCCGTTTCGACGGCGCGGCGCAAGGGGCTGGCATAGACGGCGTCGATCGCGCGGCCGGTCAGGAAACTCGCGAGCCGCTCGGCCTGGTCTCGCCCGGCGGCCGACAGGCCAAGGTCGAGCCGCTGCCCCTGGAGCACGGGCGGATTCTGTTCGTTGTTCTCCGTCGCCCCGTGGCGAATCAGGTAGCAAATCGTGGAGTCTTGCGGGGTCATGGGTTCGTCCTGTTGGGAACCACAGATGGACACAGATAAACACAGATAGATATTTTTGTAGGTCAGGCTGTGCCTGACAAGTCCCTCGGACGATTGC
Source organism: Thermoguttaceae bacterium (assembly GCA_035286785.1). Classification (GTDB taxonomy): domain Bacteria; phylum Planctomycetota; class Planctomycetia; order Pirellulales; family Thermoguttaceae; genus UBA11386. Next base: position 4,638 of record DATECS010000121.1, read on the forward strand.
CGATCCTTGTCCTATCTGTGGTTCCCTCCGTTCGTCTATGGTATCCTGATTGCGATTGTAGCCTGTCTGGGATGTTTGGGAATCCTTGTGGAGCAAAAAAGGCATGAAAGCGTGCATCCAGCGGGTCGGCCGTGCCCGGGTCACGGTCGGTGGCGAGATGGTGGGCCAGATTGGCCGCGGGCTCTTGGTGCTGTTGGGCGTGGCCGAGGGCGACACGGAGGACGACGCCCGGCGCATGGCCGAGAAGACGGTCGGCCTGCGGATTTTCGAGGATGACGAGGGCCGCATGAACCTCGATCTGACCGCGTCGGGCGGGGCGATGCTCGTGGTGAGCCAGTTCACGCTCTTGGCCGACTGCCGCAAAGGCCGGCGGCCCAGCTTCACCGACGCCGCGCCGCCCGAGACGGCCCAGCGACTCTACGAAGTCTTCGCCGACCACGTCCGCCGCCAAAACGTCCCGGTGGCCACGGGCCGGTTTCAACAGCACATGGAAGTCGAACTGGTCAACGACGGACCGGTCACTATTTTGTTGGACAGCGAGGAGCTAAATCGGCCGAGGAGAGAGAAGTGAGAAGTGCGAAGTAGGAAGTGTGAAGGGGGGAAGTGGGAAAGACAAGATGCGAAGCGTTTCCCCGCCAGCCTTGTGCCGGGGGAAGGAGGTTTGGAAACTAGAGGACGCTTCCCACAAGAGGTATTTGTTTTTATCCGCCCGGCCCGCGGGCCGGGCGGATAAAAACAAATACACGAGAAGAAGTGCGTTGCCGTGTAGTTGCAAAACCGCGCTCCACGGGGGCAAGCCCCGTGGGGGCGTGCGCCGGCAAGTGTGCCACTGCTTGCGGAGGCTCGTTTTTTCGTCGAACGCGGGCACGGCACTGCTTGCCAATCAACACGAAGCGAGCGACAGTCGGCAAGCAGTGCCGTGTGAAGTGGCACGTCGATCCGCGATTCGGCAAGCAGTGGCACACCGCGGTTTTTGTGAAGAGGGGACGCTCAGCGTGTCGACGACGTTGGGTCGAATTCGGTTTTCAGGGCTTCGAGCAGTTTTTGCGGTTCGGACTTGTTGTCGTTGTTTGAGTCGGCGCTCCGGCCGCCGAGCTGGGAGGCGTATTGGCTGGCTCGCTGTTGGTGCTGCTGGTAGACGTTTTGCATCCAGCCGGGCTCCTTGAGGGCGACCAGGGTCAACAGGGCCAGCAGGCCGTAAGTGACCACATTGGGCAGGAAGCCGTGGCCTAGGATTTTCATGGCCGTGCCGAAGGACGATTTGAAAGCCAACTGGCCGCGACGGATGCCGAGGCTGTAGATTTCGTCCAACAGCAGGTGCGAGACGTAGCCGAGCACGACCGCGCCCGCCTTGAAGTAGCGGAGCTGGACGTTGTCGCCCGAGGCGAGCAGGAAAGCGATCTCGCCGAAGATCACGGCGGCGGGCAGGCTGTGGAACATGCCGCGATGGACCGTGAGGCGTTTTAATAGCGCGGCCGCGCCGAAGCGAATCACCACGTAGGCCAACGCGCCGACCAGAATGATCGTCTCCGTGGCCAGTTCGAATCGGCTCAAACGGTCGATCAGCATCAGCGGCACCACCGCCGCCGCGAAGGCGATGCTCTCGTGCAACGGCCGGCCCGAGTCGCTATCAACGTCGGGCAACATGCCCGAGACGGCGCACAGCCCCCCGGCCAGCACGCAAGTCGGCACGGGCACGTGGTACATGTAATAGGCCGCGCCGCCGTAGCCGACGCCCATCAGGGTGCTGACGGTCAGGTGAGTCTTGAAGCCTGCCATGGATGGTTCCGTGGGTTGGGTGTTTGGTCCACCGTGCCGTGATGCCCTGCCCTTGCCTGGGATTGGGTCGCGGTGCTCGACGGTATTCCATTTCTTATCCTATCGACGGCTTCCTGACCAAGAGCAGTTTTGGGTTGGGGGTTTTCCCTGTTTGCGTGGTTTGCCCCGATTCTCGCCGAGAGGCGTCGGGCGGCTATTTCCTATTCGCGGTCGCGGGGCATGGGGCTATACTCACCGGACTCTGTTTCCAATCATCGTATTCATCTCGCTCCGCGAGATGTCACGATTTACTCCGCGAGATGCCACGACGTTTTGCGAGGTAGGTTACGGGCTTGCGAGCGTATTATGACATCTCGCGGAGCGAGATGAGTACGACGCGGCTTCATGGCTTGTCTGGCGCGAGGGTTTTTCATCATGCAGATTTACGACGTGATCATGTTGGTCGTGCTGGTCGGCACGGTGCTGTTTGGGTTTTTCAAGGGCATGGCGTGGCAGATCGCGTCGCTGGCTTCGATCGCTCTGAGCGCGGTGGTCGCCGTGCATTTTAGTCCGCAGTTGGCGCCGGTCATCAGCGAGCAGGCGCCGTGGAACCGGTACGTCGCCATGCTGGTGCTTTATCTGTTGACGGCGTTGGTCATTTGGCTGGTCTTTCGATTGGTGGCCGGCGTGATCGACCGCGTGAAGCTCAAGGAATTCGATCGTCAGGTCGGGGCCCTTTTTGGGTTGGCCAAGGGCGTGCTCTGG
>DATECS010000122.1:0-7196 GCA_035286785.1 Thermoguttaceae bacterium
GCCGGCTTGTCGCCCGGTCGCCGCTGGGACCGTTCGCGGCGATGGAGGCGGCCTTGGCCGGGCAGAACGCCGAGGGCCTGCGCGACGCCGTCGAGCGAATCGAAAGCGAAACGCAAGGCAAGGGAAGCGACCTGCTCACCTCCGAGCACCAAAAGCATTTTCAGAAGCTGCTTTCCGATCCGGAGCCCGAGAATCGCGTGGCCGCGATCAAAATGCTTGTGCTCAGCGGCAATTTGGACAACGTGCCGACGCTCATTCTCGCGTTGGAGGATCGCGACCCGGACGTGTTCCTGGCGGCCAAGGACGGATTGTGCCGGCTGACGCGGCGGTTCGACGCGTTTGGGCTGCCCGACGATCCGACGCCGGATCAAAAGCGGCTGGCCATCGAAAAATGGAAGGCGTGGTATCTATCCGTTCGTCCCGACACTGAGTTTTAACCCACCTCAAAACGTTCCCCGATTAATTCCGCTTGTTCCGCCGTCGCCATGAGCAGCACCAGCCCCACCGCCCCGTCTCGCCCGGCCCGTCCGACGGCGAAGCTCTATCGGCTGACCGTGTCGCGCTATGATCGCGTGGCGGGGGTACTTATTTCGCTGCTGATTCTGCTGGGCCTTGCCGTGCTGATGATGTTGATTATCTGGTTGACCAATCAGGTTTTCAAAACCGAGATCATGCCTCCCATCGAGATGGAGGAAATCGGCGACCAGGAAGAAGACCCTATCGGGCCGGGCGACGACATCGAGCCGCCCCCGCCCTTGGAAACCGATATCGAGATAGAGGAAACCGACGAAATCCTCGAAGCGGTCGAGGACGCTTTGGCCACCCGGGCCGCCATGCTCGAACGCCGCGTGGCGGGCACGGGAACCGGCAAGGGGGGCGGAGGCACGGGCCTGGGACGCAAGGGCGCCCCCCGCCGCTGGGAACTCCGCTTCAAGGAAGGCAACACGATCGATGCCTACGCCCGGCAACTCGACTATTTCGGCATCGAGCTGGGCGTGCTGATCCCCGACAACAAGGTGCTTTACGTCTCCAAACTGGCCCAGGCGCGGCCCGAGATCCGCGAAGGTTCCCGCGACGACGAGAAGCGATACCGGTTTACCTGGACCCAGGGCAGCCTGGAGCAGGCGGATCGCACGTTGTTGGCCCGGGCGAACGTGGAGTATCAATCCAGCGTGATATACAAGTTTCTGCCGCCGGAGTTGTATCAGAAACTTCGGGTCATGGAGGCGGAATACGCCGGCGAGCGAAAAATCCGCTCGACGTTGTTCGGCATCCAGTCGAGCGGCAATGATTATGAGTTTTACGTGATGCGTCAGTCGTACCGCGACTAGACGCAACGTTCCTATTTACCGTTGTTTGATATTTTCCTTCAAAAGCAGCACGAATCATGGAACAACTGAGCGCAATTGTCAACCAACTCGTATATGTGGCCGAGGCCGCCGTCGCTTTGCTGGGCGTGTTCTGCACCATTGTCGTGTGGCGTCGCGTCCGCCAGACCCAGTTCCGCAACGAGGAGGAACAGGAAGCGTTTCTCGATGCGTTTGACGATCACATGGTCGCCGGCGATTTCGAGGCGGCCACGGCTTTGTGCGACCAGGACGATCGGGCCATGTCGCAGTTGGGCCTGTTGGCGGTGACCAATCGGAACCTTGGCTATCGCAAGATCCGAACGCTGATCTCCGACCGGTTCCGTCGCGACGTGCTGGCCGATCTCGACTACCGGCTGAGCTGGGTTTACACCGTGATCAAGACGGCGCCCATGCTCGGGCTTTTGGGCACGGTGATGGGGATGATGGGAGCGTTCGCCAACTTGGGAAGCGGACAGAAGGTCGATCCGGTCAAGCTGGCCACGGACATCAGCTTCGCCCTGTTGACGACGATCTACGGTCTGGTGATTGCCATTCCGTTGATGGTGGCGACCAACTACATCACCGTCCGAATCCGCAAGATGGAGGATCTGGTCGGCGTGGGGCTGACTCGACTGATGGAAACGCTCAAGGCTATTTCGGCGCAAACTCCGCCGAAGGAATAGCCGGTCGGACCGCGAAGGAATCCTTTAACACTACCAGAATAGGGAGGACAGGCATTCCTGCCTGTCGTTGACCGGCCAGACAAGAGTACCGAGCCTCCTGGATGCCGCCAGACAAGAATGTCCGGCCTCCTTGATTTAAGTTGAGACACACATGATCGACGAGTCGCAAGCAACCGCCGTGGAAGAGCCGGAAGACGATCTTGAGGACGAGGAGCCGATGCTCACTTGGCGTCCGATGACGGAACGGACCGACCTCGACATGACGTCGATGATGGACTGCGTCTTTCTGCTTTTGATCTTTTTTTTGGTCTCATCGGCGCCCGACCAGGACACGTCGGTGGAATTGCCGCCGGCCCACTACGGTGGCGGCGTTACCCAGGAATCGTCGGTGATCATTACGGTTGCCGATCGCGAGGGCGACTTGCCGGCCGCCGTCTATCTGGGCGATGGGACCGGAGGTACGCCCGTAAGCGATGATCCCAAGCAGCAGGAAGCAACCATCATTGACGCGGTCACCAAGGGGGTTATGAGCGGGGAGAAGTCGAGCGTGCTGATCAAGGCGGCCCGGAAAGTTCGCCACAAATACGTTTCGCAGGTGGCCATTGCCGTGGGCAAGGCCGACATCGAGGACATCAAGATGCACATTGCCGTGTTTGAGAAGGAATAGTCTCGGTTCGCCGTGATAACGTTATGGCCATTCGATTTGCCTGTTCCCAATGCCGCCGGACGCTTCAGGTCGACGATCGTTTTGCCGGCGCGAAGATCCGTTGTCCGAAGTGCCGCGCGATCACCGCGGCTCCGGCGCGCGAGGCGGAATCGGGTCGCGGCGCCGCGGCTTCGAGCAAGGCCGATGCGACGAAAAAAGCCGTCCGCCCGATCGTCGATGACGATGACGAGCCGATCCACTTCGACAAGCCCAAGGAAGACGAAGGCATCGACATGACGTCGATGTTGGATTGCGTTTTTTTGCTTTTGATATTTTTCATGGTGACCACGGCGTTCAACGTTCAGAAATCGCTTGAAATTCCCAAACCGAGCGAAGACAACGCCGCCGCCCAGGCCGTCGTCGTCGATCCCATGGAAGGCAACATCATCGTTCGCATCGACCGCGACAACGTGGTTTTTGTCAACGACATTGAAGCGCCCAGCGAACAGGATCTCCACGTCAAGCTCCGCGAGGCCAAGGAAGGCGTGCCGGGTACGGATTCGCCGCCGATCAACAGCGTGCTGGTGATGGCCGACAAGGAGTGTCTGCACGAAACGGTCGTCATGGCCCTGGACGCCTGCAACGCCGTCGATATCGAGAAGATCAAGCTGGCGACCGTGAGCGAGGATGATTTTTAGGGACGGGGGCGAGGGACGGGGGGCGAGGATTTGAGATTTGAAAATTCGACTGACTACTGACTACTGACTACTGACTACTGTTCACCGACTACCGCCCATGATTTCTTCTAGAATCTTTCTGAAAATCCTCGCCAAGAAAGATCTGCTTCCTAGCGAGGCGATTCACAAGCTCAAGCGGCAGATCGAGGAGTCGGCCGAGCCGATTCCGGCGGAGGCCGTGGCGAAGCGGCTGATCAAAAAGGGCTATTTGACGGAGCCGCTGGCGAAGCGTCTGCTCAAGGCGGCCGCCTCCGCGGAGAAAAAACTGAACGACGAGGCCGCCGGCGTGACCCGGATCGACGAGCTGGCCCGGCCCGAGGAGAGCACGCTTGGTTTCGCGCCGCTGGCCGCCAAGCCCAAAGATGATGACGAGCCCGTCGTCTCGAACTGGGAGATGGAACTGGAGGAACTGGTGCCGACGCCGCCGGTCACGAAGCCGGGGGCCGAAAAGAAACCAACTCCGGCCGAAAAAAAGTCGTCCGCCGCCGCGCCGCCCGCCGCGAAACCCAAAGCCGATTTGGCCGCACCCAAGGCGTCCCGTCCCGAGCCGGCCGTCGTCGAAGGCGAAGCGGCGGACGGCGACGTGGTCGAGGGCGAAGTAATCGCCGGCGAAGTGGTCGAAGGCGACGTGATGCCGGACGCGCCGGCCGAGCGGGTCAAACCTCGGCGAGGCCGCCAGGGCGTCGAGATCGAAGAGGACGGCGGCGCCCGATTGTCCACGAAGCGGCGTAAAGGACTCGCCGGCCTGATGGACCGCATTATCCCGGGCCGTGATCGAGCGCGAAAGGAAAATCCATGGGACTCGTCGTTGATGCTCACCGGCGGCGGCGTGCTCCTGTTGCTGGTTCTGTGCTTCGGCGGCTTGATCTGGTTGCTGACCGGCGAGAGCGGCGACAAGATGCTCGAAGAGGCGACCAAGTTCTACCGCCAGGGCGCCTACACCAAGGCGATCGCTCAGTACGACAAGTTCATCAACGATTATCCGGCCCACAAGGGAGCGAGTCTCGCCAAGGTCCAGCGCGGCCTGGCCCAACTGCGTCAAGCGGTCGAAATGACGAAGGACCAGTCCAAGTCGCTCGAAGTGGCCAAGGACGTCCTGGGCAAAATCCGCAGTGAAACCGCCTTTCCCGAGGCCAAGGCCGAGTTGAAGAGCCTGCTGGAAACGATCGCCAAGGGTCTCTCGGAACAAGCCCGCCGGGACACCGACCCGAAGCTGGTTGCCCAAACGCGCGAGGCCGTCAAACTGGTCGAAGCCAACGTTTTCAAGTCGAAGCGGAACAAGGCGCTGATGGACGACATCGCCACGTCGCTGGAGCTGACCGAGCGCGCGATCGCCCGCGACAGCGAACTGGCCAAGGCCGTCAAGTCGATGGACGAACTGATCGCCGAGGGCAAGTCGGAGCAGGCCTACGGCGTTCGTCGCGCGCTGTTGAAATCCTATCCCGATTTGTTGGACAATAAACCGCTGCGCGCGGCCGTGCTTCGGGTGTGCGACGCGCAGCAGGCGGCCGTGAAAATGGTCGAACAACCCAAGGCGGCCGACGTGCCCGGACCCGACGACGCGGAAGGGACGTCCGTCGCGATGGCCCAGCGTCACGCGCGGCGCGACGCGCCGGGCGCCAAGGGCAGCGTCGTCTGCGCCTTGGCCGAAGGCGCCGCCTACGGTCTGGACGCCACGACCGGCCGGGTCCTCTGGCGACGATCGGTCGGCTTTGGGTCCGACGGCGCGCGTCTGGGGTTCGCGCCCATGCCGGTGGACGGCGCGCCGGGAAGCGACGTGCTGATGGTCGACGCCCGGGCCCAGGCGCTGGTCCGCGTCGAAGCGACGACGGGCCGAGTGCGCTGGCGCCAGGTGATCGGCGAGCCGTTCGACGCCCAGCCCGTGCTCGATTCGGCGGGCCGCGCGTTGGTGGCCACGTCGTCGGGGCGGCTGGTGATCGTGGACCTGGCCTCGGGCAACTCGCCGGGATTCATCCAGATTCCGCAGCAACTCACCTCGGCGCCGGCCATCGACCGGCAGAGCGGACACCTCTACCAGGTGGCCGAGCACTCGAATCTTTACGTGCTCTCGCCCGAGGGAAAGTGCGAGAAAGTGGTCTACCTGGCCCACGAACCCGGCACGGTGATTGCCGCGCCGGTCGTGATCAGCCGCCTGTTAGTGGTGGGCGAGAACCGTGGGGCCCGCAATGCCGTGCTGCGGATTCTCTCGCTCGAAGCCCAGAAAAAAGTGCCCTCGCTGACCCAGATTCAAGAGATCGACATTGAAGGCCACGTCGACGCGCCGCCGCTGGTGGCCGGCGCTCGCATGTTGGCCACGACCGACTCGGGCCGCGTGGTGGCCTATCGGGTGAGCGGGGCCGAGGGCAAGGAGCCGATCGAAAAGGTCGCGCAGCTTCAAACCAGCGACGAGCCCAACCTGATCCGCTTCCCGCTGCTCTTGGGCGATCACTTTTTCGTCGCCGACAAAACGCTGACCGACTATCGGCTCCAGTCGTCGCTGGGCAGTTTCCGCACCGAGTGGACCGCGTTTCCCGACAGCGCGTTTCTCCAGCCGTTGACCGCGATCGGGCGCACCGTGTTCTTCGTCCGCCGGCGGCTCAACCTGCCGGGCGTGCAGGTCGCCGCGGTGGCCCTGGACGATCCGAACCCGCTCTGGGCAACCGACCTGGCGGTGCCCTTGGCCGACGAACCGGTGGTGACGCGCTCGGGAAGCATCGAGGTCGTCACGGCGTTGGGCAGTCTGATCGAAGTGCCGCCCGACACGCTGAAAACACGGGCGATCCTCGACCAGCCGGTCGTTTCCCTGCGGACCGAGGAACTGCGCCGCGCGGTCCAGAACGTCGTCCGAACGTCGGACGGCTCCGTCGTGCTTGCCTCCGGACCGGGCAGCGATCGTTTGTCGGTGTTCGATCCGAAGCGTTCGCCCCGGCAGTTTCGGCCGGTCCTCGTCAATCCGCTGGGAGCGTCGCCCGCGCCGATGGCCGACGGGCTATTGGTTCCATGTCAATTGGGCGAGGTGGATCTGATCGCGCCGCGGACGGGCCTCGCGCTGGCCGACCCGTTCCAGGTCAAGCTGGCCGCTGGTCGGCAGGTGGCGTGGCGGCGGCCGGCGGCGGTCGATGCGAACACGGTCGTCCTGTCCGACGGCCGCGAGCGGATTTACCTCCTCGCGATCAAGGACCAACCCAAGCCGCACCTCGCCGCCGCGGCCAAGGCCACGCTCGCCGCGCCGATCGATTCGGACGTCGCCGTGCTGGGCAATCTGGTCTGCGCGGCGGACGAGAACGGCCAGTTGGTCCGTCTCCGCCTTCCGGATCTGGCCGCGGGTGAACCATTGCCGCTGGGCGGCCGCGTGACGTGGGGGCCGCGCGCCGTCGGCGAACATTTCTTCCTCACCACCGAAAACGATCAACTTCTCTGCCTCGACGGCAAGGGCGATCTCGCGTGGCGGGTGGCGTTGCTCCACGGACCGTTGGCTGGGCCGCCGCTGCCCGCCGGCGGCGATTTCCTGCTGGCCCACGCAAGCGGCGTGCTCGCGCGGGTGGAAGGCGGCTCGGGCCGCGAAGTCGCTCGAATCGAAACCGGCAATCCACTGGGCGCCGGGCCCATCCCGCTCGACGAAAAAGTGCTCCTGGTCGGCAGCGACGGGACGCTTTACGTAAGCGAGTTTCCATCTGAGTCGAAATAACCCAAAAGGCAACTGAAAATGAAAACCGAGCCGCGACCGTGAGGGAGCGGTTGCAGTTCGAAAGGTTCGCAACCGCTCCCTCACGGTCGCGGC
>DATECS010000123.1:0-4858 GCA_035286785.1 Thermoguttaceae bacterium
AGGCTCTCCAAGAAGGCCTCCAGTCGGGTAACGACCCCGGCGTCGGCCGAATGCTCGTCGATCTCCAGCACGAGGGCCGGCTTCGGAGCCATCAGACGGCGGAAGTAGTTGGTCAAGAACGAGTCGGGCCCGCAACTGAAATTGGAGAGATAGATCGCGTGGAGCCGGGGATCCTCTCGCAGCAACTCGGCCGCGCGGAGGATCCGCCGGCCGTACTTCCAGTACATCCGCCGCAAGACCGGATTGTCGTTGCCGTGATGGGACCGGGGATCAAGGAAGTCCATCGGAATGGGCATCGCGCCAAGCGCGCGGAGCTTATTGGGGAGATCGAGATAGACGCCCGGATCGCAGCCGTTATAGGGACGACTGATGAGCACGATGGCCCGATCGTTGGGACCGAGTGCGTTTAAAACCTCGCGTCCGCGGTCCTGGCACGCCTTTTCGAAGGCATCCTGGGACTGCCATGCCTTTTCGACCGCGCGACGAACCTGTTTTCCGCCGAGGCCGAACTGTTTGCGAAGCGACGCCAGAGCGCCGCGCAGACCGCGGCGACCTTCGCGCAGACGCACCAGCGGCTTGAGGATCTCGGCCGACCGCCCGGCGTGCTTCAAGGCGTCGTTAATCTGGTATGGCAGCGTGGGAATGTAGGGGCAGAGTTGGGTTTCGCGGCGGTTGTCGCCCTCATGCGGCATGTTGGCGACGCTCGGAATCCAAAGGTAGTCCACCCCCTGATCGATCAATTCGAAGACGTGTCCATGGGCCACCTTGACCGGAAAACAGGGCGTCGACAGGACCGCCTCAACGCCACGGCGAATGATCGGCCGCGTGCTGGGAGGACTCAACACGACGCGGAAACCCAACTCGCCAAGCAGCGTTGCCCAGAGCGGGAGCAATTCGTAATTCAACATGGCCAGCGGGATCCCAACCGTCGGCCGACCATCCACCCGCGAGGCTTCGAGGTTGGCGTGACGCAGAAGCAATCGATGCCGCTCGCCGAATAGATCCGGAATCTTTGCCCGCGACTGGCCATCATTCTTCTCGACGTTGAAGCGGTCGCAGCGAGAACCGTAGAAAAGCGGTTTGCGATCGTGCAGGACCAGTTCGTTGATCTCGCAGTCGTTGCTACAGGCCGAACACCGAAAACCGCGGACTTTGTACTCGGTATCGGCCAGCTCGAAACCGCCGAAGCGACTTTCCGAGAAGCCGCGGCGTTGTTGGCGCCGCTGGACCAGCAAGGCCGCCCCGATGGCGCCGGTCACTTCGTGATGGGGTGGCACGGTGATTTTGTGCCCGGTGACCTTCTCGAAGGCGGCCAAAACGCCGACGTTGAACGCGGTGCCGCCCTGGAAGAATATTCGCTTGCCGACCCGGCGGTTACCGACGACGCGGTTCATGTAGTTGTTGACGATCGAATAGCTCAGGCCGGCCACGAGGTCGTCGGTCGGGGCTCGCTTTTGCTGGTAGCCGACCAGATCCGATTCCATGAAAACCGTGCAACGCTCGCCAAGACTTACCGGGTGGCGACTTTCGAGGGCCAAACGGCCAAACTGCTCCTTGATGTTGATCCCGAGTCGCTCGGCCTGCTCCTCGAGAAAGCTGCCGGTGCCGGCGGCGCAGGCGTGGTTCATCTCGAAGTCCACGACCACGCCGTGATCCAGACTGATGTATTTGCTGTCCTGGCCGCCGATTTCGAAGACCGTATCCACGTCGGGATCGATGGCGGCCGCGGCGGCGGCCTGGGCCGTGATCTCGTTGATTACCAGGTCGGCGCCAATGAAGTCGCCAGTCAGATAGCGGCCCGAGCCCGTGCTTGCCGCGCCGCGAATAGCGACAAGGTCGCCTATCCGCTCGCCGACGTTTTTGAGGACCTTGCGCACCGCCTCCAGCGGCTGGCCGGCGGTCATGAGGTAACACTTGGCCAGCACCCGCCGATCGCTGTCGATGACCGCGACCTTGGTGCTGATGGACCCGACGTCCAGGCCAAGGTAGGCCTCGAGGGGACCGTTTTCGGCTCTTGCTTCGAGCGTCAGGCGGTCGGGCGCCGGATCATCGGGCAGGCCGGACGAAGGCTTGCTCAACGGCGACAGTCGATGCGCGATCTTGTGCGGTTGTTCCAGATGCCGCTGAAGCGGCGCCAGGTCGAGGACGCGCCGCCGGCCGATCCGGCCGCCGTCGTTGAGAACGCGATCCTTAAGACCGACCAGCACGGCCCCCAAGGCGCCCGTCACGGCGTGACACTCGGGAACGATTAACTGATCGGGCTCCAGCTCGAAGACCTGCTTCAGCGCCCGAACCACGCCGTGGTTCGCAGCCACGCCGCCGCAGAAGGCGATAGGACAGGCCGGCTTGACGCCCCGCGCCAGGCTGCTCTTCAGGCCCCTGACGAGTCCCACGCAGAGCCCTGCCACGATGTCCGCGGTGGGCGTCGCCCGCTGCTGCAAGTGAATCATGTCGCTTTTGGCGAACACGCTGCAGCGGCCGGCCACGGACGGCGCCGATTCGCTCTTGAGCGCCAACTTCCCGAACTCTTCGATACGGATGCCCAGACGCGAGGCCTGCTGATCCAGGAAGCTGCCCGTGCCGGCGGCGCAGTTGCTGTTCATCGCGAAATCGGTCAGCGGACGACCATTGGCCGGCCCGTCGGGCAGAAAGATGAGCTTGCTGTCCTGGCCACCCATCTCCAACAGCGTGCGGACCTTGGGCAGCAGGAAGCGGACGGCCGTGGCCTGGCAGATTACCTCATTGACGAAAGGCCAGTCGAGGAGCCTGCAAATCGTGGAACCGGCGGAACCGGTGCCGGCCGCCAAATCGAACGCCGTCGCACCCCATCGATCCACCAACTCACTCAAAACGGCCGCGGCAGTCTCGATCGGTCGGCCCTGCGTGCGGCGATACACGCACTCCAGCAGGTTCCCGTCGACATCGGTCACCACTGTTTTCAGGGCCACGGAACCGACGTCAAGCCCCAGCATTATCGTTTCATGGTCACGGCTCGACACAAGAGCGTTCTCCGGGTGTTTTGTCCGGTTTAGGCGCTAGGGTCGAATTTTAGCCAAACCCTCGCATTTTTTCTAGTGTGAAACCCCGATGTTTCTCGGGTAATCCATTGCTCGCTAATTTAGGGCCTATCCGAAAACGGGGACCGGCGCCCTGTATCTAGCGGTTGTGTCACGCTCCGCCAACAATAACCGGGAGCCAGTCCCCGTTTTGGGATCTTAGTCACCACACCGTGCCGTCTACTGCCCGCGGTGTCACCGATACCAGGCGGCCATCCTCGAACGTGGCGAGCAGGTATCCCGCCGGTTGTCGCGCCCCGCCGCGCGGAAGCTGTCCCAGCGCGGGCGCGGTGAGCATGGCGACGACCCGCTCGGAGGCGTGCGGCGGACCGAAGGGAACCGATCGGACCGCCAGCGTGCGGCGGTCGAACTCAATGGACTGGGCCTTATGCCCGTGTCCTGAAAACGTCGCGACCGAGCCGCCCGCCGAAATCAGCGCCCTAACCAATAACCCGGGATTGTGGAAGAACACGCCGCGGCGCATGCCGCCACGCACGAGGCGACGTTCAAAAGCGAGCTGCGAGCGATGGTTGTCCACGTCGCCGGGCTCGATCCGATCGAGGCGTCGCTCGATGGGGTCGCCGTGCGATGCGTTCAACAACGGCGCGTGAAAAAAGACGGCCGCCCCCAGCGGCGATGACAGCGAGGACGCGATTCGTGCCACGCGCTGGCGCGAGAAGCCTTCGGAATCGGGATGACGCCAGCAGTGGCGCAGCGATCCTATCAGCAAACCGCGCCGAGCCCAGCCCACGGACCGCCAACGAGAGACCAGATCACGACCCGTGTTCGCGAAAACCAACCGCGTGCCGTGGAGCGTTTCCTCGAAATCGGTGGCCGGCGCGAGATACTTCAGATGATCGGCCAACGCCGAATCGCCTGCTTCGTCTTCCGTCCTCAGGGCGGCCAGATCGGCGGGGCGTAACAACCATCGGTCCCAAAGTCCGGCCCGCTTCAACAATGACCTGCCCCGGGCGGCGGAAATGCCGACGGAGGCCAGACCGTACAGTCGCGGACGCCAAGGGAAAGCCCGGTAGTCGTGGTTTCCGGGAATCGCGATCGAGGGCACGCGCAGTCTTCGCAAGGCGCGAGCGACGGCTTGCACGTTTGTTTCGCCCGAAGCCGCTCCATGGGTTTCGGGAAAGCCGCCGTGTACGAATTCAACCAGGTCTCCGCCCAGCACCACGAGGTCCAACTCGTCGCGGCTCCAAAGCGAGTTGGCCTCGTCGATGAAGCGATCCAACAAGCGTGAAGGGTGGAGCATTTCGGCCGCCAGGCTGGGATCGTAGCGTTCCGCCGCGTCGCCGATTACGTCCCAGAACGACGCCACGTGCAGGTCGCTGACAAACGCCAATCGCAACCGCCGGCGCGTCGGTCCGAATACCGCCACGCACCGCTCGCGCACCACCGCTCCATCCATGCTCAGATCGTACAGCTTGACCGGGGAAGGCGAGGCGGGCCCGAGCGGCACGGACGCCCCAATCCGGATCTCCACCAACGCCAGATCGCGCGCCGACGGCAGCTTGGCAAAAGCCCGTACCTTCGCGTCGATGCGATCGCGGTCCAACACTTCGGCCGCTTCCACAACCACCGGCACGGAAACCTCGCCAAGCGTTTCGCGAAACGCCAATTGCTTGGCCCAACGGGAAATGCTTCCTGTGTCGCACTTGTCAACGGCGGCAATCAGCCGAAGGCGGGGTGTTTGCCCTTCGACCAGGGCGGGCATCCCCGGCGCGGGCCAGACGATAAATGGGCCGTGATGATTGGCTGCGAGTTCCACTTTCTCTCCTCGTGATTGGCGGAGC
>DATECS010000124.1:0-6610 GCA_035286785.1 Thermoguttaceae bacterium
GGATAGTCATGCGTTCATCCGCGGTTTCACCATTCTGGTTGCACGATTCCGCCCTCGGGCAGCATTTCAGCCAGCGGGCAGCCGTCGCACTTGGGCGTCTTGCGGCAGTGGAGGTGGCCCACTCGAACCAGTAGCGCATGAAACTCATTATACAACACGACGTCCTGCGGCAGGTGGGTCTCGAAATGTTCCTGCAGGCCGTGGTAGTCGATTTCCGGCTCGATCCAGCCGTGCCGGGTCATCACGCGATAGGTGTAGCCGTCGATCACGAACACGGGCAGGTTGCCCGCGTAGAGCAGAATCGAGTCGGCCGTTTCGGGCCCGACGCCGTTCACTTCGAGCAACTTCTCGCGGAGCGTGGCGGCGCCGGCGGCGAACATGGCGTCCAAGTCGCCGTCGTACTCTTCGACGATCATCCGCACCAGGTTCGACAGCCGCCGGGCCTTGATGCGGTAGTAGCCGGCCGGGCGGATCAGCTCGGCCAGTTCTTCGACCGGCGTGTCGAACAGCGCGCGGGGCGAGAGCAGATCGGCGTCGCGGAGATTGGCGATGGCCTGTTCGACGTTTTTCCAGTTCGTGTTCTGCACCAGGACCGCGCCGACGACGACCTCGAAGGGCGATTGGCCGGGCCACCAGTGCTGGGGCCCGTAGGCGTCGAACAAGCGGCGGTAGACTTCTTGAAGGGGTTGGCTCATGGACCTGGGATCAAGGTCGCCGGGAGATGATCTGTAAATGGTAGGGTCGGTCGAACGCAGCGAGCCCCACCGGACATACTAACCCGAAGCGCAAGCGAGGGCAAGGTAAGAGGAAAGCGGCGGCGAATCCAGAGACACACGGAAGAAAAGGAGGACCAGTTGACGGCAGTGGCGAGAGCAAAGTCTTTGGTTGCCCTCGCTTGCGCTTCGGGTTGGTATGTTTCGAGTCGCCGGGTCACGACCCGGCCTACGGCTACGGCCCCCAAAACGGTCCCCGTTCAAGCTCCAGCGGCCTGTCGGCCGAAGAAGACAATGGGCCACTCCACGTTTCCTCCAGCCGGTCATGCGACGTTCCGATGAGCGAAGCCTCCCCAGACGCCGTGACTGTGCCGCCGAGCGACTATTGGCACGAATCGCGCAAGCCGCTGACCAGCCTGGTGTTCATCGCGCCGCTTCTGGTCATCTACGAGGTGGGGGTTTGGCTACCCGCCGGCGCGGCCCGCAACGGAGTAGACGTCTGGCTCCGCACGTTCCTCGAATGGATCGGTTTCGGCCAGTACTACCTGCTGCCCGTGCTGACGGTGTGCATCCTTCTCGCCTGGCACTACACGACGCGGGAGCCTTGGCGGGTTTCGTGGCGCGTGCTTGGACGCATGGCGGTCGAATGCCTGGTGTTGGCGGTTTTTCTCCGCTTGATCCTGCAATTGCAAATCGCCTTCTTGCAGGCGATTATGACGCCGGCCCATGAAGCGACGGGGCAATCGCCGGTCGGCATGTCACTCATGCTGAGCGTCTCCGAACGATTGGGCAATCTCATCATGTTCCTCGGCGCGGGAATCTACGAAGAATTGCTCTTTCGATTGATTCTGCTCTCCGGCGCGATCTGGACGCTGGGCCGCCTGGGCGTCAAACGGCCGTGGAACGTCGTCCAAGCCGTCGCCTTGACCAGCTTCGTGTTCGCCGTGGCCCATTACCTGGGCCCCTACGGCGAGCCGCCCCGTTTGCAGAGCTTTCTGTTTCGCTTCGTGGCGGGCGTGTTCTTCTGCATCCTGTTCGTCTATCGCGGATTCGGCATCGCCGCCGGCGCCCATGCGGGCTACGACATCCTCGTCGGGTTGTTTCCACGCTGTTAGACGTCTTTCGTTTACCACGGAGACACGGAGATGGTTAGACGTCGAACCTGCTCTACGAAAGATGGAACCACAGATGAACACAGATAGATAGAAAAGGTGAATTACAAGAAGTGCGATTTCGAGTTCCTAAAGTTATCTGTGTTTATCTGTGTTCATCTGTGGTTCCAAAGAAATCTCCGTGGTAAATAAAACGCCCTTGCCGCGCGCTTGGGCGAGGCAAGGGACAATGGTTCAAGCCGTGAACTGGTCACGGCGTTTCAGGCGTTCATTTGGAACAGCCGCAGCCGCTCGCGTTGCAGCAGGCCGGCTCGCAGAAGCACGGGCCGCCCTCGTCGCAGGCGCAGCCTTTTTCCTCGCAGACGCAATTCTCGCAGTTGCACGGGTCGCAACAGGAGCAACACGGGCTCGCGGTGGTCGCGGGCGAGGACAACGAAGCGGCGATCGCGACCGTTGCCGCCAACAGCAGCAAGGCGAACGTCGCCAACAGGGTTCGAGACATGATGGTCTCCTCAAAAATGAATGGTTAAACAAAAAAACAATAAGGAAACCTCTCGAACGGTTTACTCCAGCCAAACACAGAGCATCGCCTGACGGCGGTTGCCGCCGAGCGCCGGATGTTTTTCCAAGGAAGCCGGAGCCACGGTCGGTCGATCGACCGCCATCAGTTCCGATGAAATGGCCGGGACGGATTCGCTCGACTTGCGGTCCGTAAACGTCGGCTCGACGGGCGGGCGCACCGCCGGCGGACGCCGACAACAGCCGCAAACAGCCGCTCTTGCCAATCGCGCCGCATCGGTCGAGCCGGCCACTACCGTCGATCGGCCCGCGCAACAGCAACCGGTCGATTGCGGCCGACAGCCGCAGGAGGTCTTCGCCCCGGCGCCACATCCGCCGAACGCGAACTCCGGCTGTATCGCCAGCGTCATCGACATCACGGCGATCAACACCGTTCGCCGTACGGCGGCCCGTTGCCGATCGTTCGCGACGGTTGTTGAAACGCGGAAGGACGAATTCGGACGAAGCGAAACCATGCGATTCACCCGGATCGAATGCCCACGCCTGGATTGTACTGTCAATTCGTCTTCGATGACAAGAACAATGTGCCGGAATATACGGTTCCCGGCGGAGAGAAGGCGAAAGATTCGCAACCTATGAGACCAGCCACGTCGTATTGTCATCCGCGGGAAGGCTTATTTTGACAGCCCAAAATGCACCGCCGAAAAAAGGCCCATCACCGCCCTCGAGACAACGTGCAAAACGACAAAGCGGCATCTTTGCTACAAGGCCTCGTCGTTGTCAGCCCAATCGAGGCCCGTCTGGTGGCGCACGCGGTTCTCGAAATCACCCAACAGGCCGCCGATCAGATCCCAGCCGTGGGCACGTCGAATTTCGATGTCGCCCTGGCGATTCACGCGAACCACGCTCGCGTCATGCACACCGACGCGGGCCAGTTCCTCGGGACTCGGGCCTTCGTCCTTGGCCAGTTCGAACAGCATCTTGCCGGACATTTCGATGAATTGCATGGTGAATTCCCCCTGGGACAGCGGTCGTTCTTGCTTGACCTAATTGTACGCACCCGGCTCCACAAAAGGGACTGGCTCCGTCGCCGCGAGGGGCATATTTCCGCCAACACAGTCCCCGGCGACGGTGCCTGTCCCTCTTGACGGCGCAACACCTCCTCCCAAAGAGGTATCACTCACCCAGTTGGACGCGCACGGCCTCGGCAAGCCGGAGCATCGTGGACACGTCGAGCGTTTCGGCCCGCGCCGTGCCGGGCAGGCCCAGCCGCTGGAGGATCTCGTCCACGGCCGGCTTGTCCAACCGGTCCTTGACCGCGCTTGCCAGGACCGATCGCAAAAACTTTCGCCGGTGAAAGAACATCGCGCGGACGAACTGGTGGAAGAAAGCCCGATCGGCAATTTGCTCGCGCCGGGCGGCGTCCAGCTCGATGTGGATAATGGCCGAATCCACCTTTGGCCGCGGCCAGAAAACTGAAGGCGGCATGATCCGCACGATCTCGGCCCGGCATTGGCTTTGCACCCAAATGCTCAACGCGCCGTAGTCCTTTGTGTCCGGCGGAGCGACGATCCGCTCGGCCATTTCCTTTTGAATCGTCACGGTCATGCTCACCGGCGGACGGTCCAAGGCAAGCAGGTTGGTAAGAATGGGCGTGGCGATGTTGTAGGGCAGGTTGGCAACGAGTTTGAATCGTCGATCGGGCCCGGCCGCCAGATGATTTTCGATCGATTCGAGCACCGCCGGGTTGAGCCGGTTTTTGTTTTTCAACACGTCGCCGCGGATCATCTCGACGTTCGAGATCGAGTGCAGTTGCTCGGACGCCAACGACGAGAGCGTGGGATCGAGTTCCACCGTGACAACCGCCGCCGCCTGCCGGGCGATGGCCACCGTCAACGAGCCGGTGCCCGTGCCTACCTCGAGCACGACGTCGCGCGGCTCCAGTTGGGCCGTGCGGATCAGCAGGTCGTGCAGGTTCAAGTCGATCAAGAAGTTCTGCCCGAGCCGTTTCTGCGGATCGATGCCCGCCGCGCGGAACCGCTTCATGAGGAACGAGATGGTTCGGGTTTCGTTGGCGGGATGGGGCATTTTCGGTAGGCGGTAGGCGGTAGGCGGTAGGCAGTAGGCAGTAGGCAGTAGACTTGATAGCCGCGGGCGGAAGCCGGCGGAATGGGCGTCAGGAAAAGAGTTAGCTCCAAAGCCTGGCTTCGTCGAGACGTTGGACGTACTTGGCGAGGATGTCGGTTTCGAGGTTCACCGTGTCGCCGACCCTCAGGGGCCCCAGCGTCGTCACGGCCAGCGTGAAGGGGATCAGGGCGACGCTGAAACGGTCGGGCAGGCTCTCGACGATCGTTAGGCTCACTCCGTCCACCGCGATCGAAGCCTTGGGAGCCATTTGGCGGCTCAGCGCCCTGGGCAACTCGAACCAAAACGTCGACCAGTCGCCCTCGTCGCGGCGTTCGACCAGCGTGCCGGTGCCGTCGATGTGGCCGCTGACGAAATGGCCGCCCAGCCGGTCGCCGACCTTGAGCGACCGTTCGAGGTTCACGGGACTGCCGGGCACGAGTCGGCCAAGGTTCGTTCGCGCAAGCGTCTCGGGGCCCGCCTGGAACGCAACCTTGTCGCCCTCGACGGCCACCACGGTCAGGCAGCAGCCGTTCACCGAGATGCTGTCGGCCACGGCCGACTCGGCCGCGATTTTCGGCTCGCGAATGACCAGCCAAACGCCCGGCGGCTCGCTTCGGATTTCGGCGACGGCGCCCCGCGCTTCAACGATTCCGGAAAACATAGGTGCTTCTCTCGTTCAGAATATCAGAATAGCGGTTCTTCTTGTTGGCGGCGCTGGGCCCACTTGGACCATACAAAACGGACCGGCCCGTACAGCGCGAACGCCACGCACAGGATCGGCACGGAATAGCCTCGAATGACCATCACGGCCACCAGGGCGAAGAAGACGCCCACCAGATGGCCGAAACTCCGTTGGCCGCGGAGAATCTGGTTCGTCAGGTGCGGATAGCGCAGCCGGGAGACCATGAGCAGGGCCGCCAACACCGCGAAAAACGGCAGCACCGTCTGGAGCACGGCGTCGATCTGCGTCTTGTAGACCAGCGGATTGTCGGGATCACGCAGCGTGTTGAACATGATGGCGAAGCCCGCGATCGCGGCGGCGGCCGCCGGGACCGGAAGGCCGCTAAAGTGGAGATGGTCCTCGAGGTCGTCGCTCGTTTCGACGTTGAATCGCGCCAGACGCAACGCCGCGCACGCCACGTAGGACGCCGCGATGATCCAAACGGCCTCGCGATGGAGCAGCTCGAAACGCGGACACATTTTCACCATCAGAAACGCCGGCGCCACGCCGAACGTGACCAGATCGCAAAGGCTGTCCAACTGCGCCCCGAAATCGCTCATCGTGTTCGACAGTCGGGCGACCTGACCGTCCAGCGCGTCGAAGATCATGGCCAAAAAAATCAACCAGCCGCTGATCATGACGAATCGGGAATCGGCCGGGTCCATGGTGGCCGAAATCGGCCGATCCAGATTGGCCGCCACCACGATGGCAAAGAACCCGCACACCAGGTTCCCCAGCGTGAACATCGACGGCAAGACGGCAATCGTGCGAAGCGGTCTCATGCGCGTGCCTCTTTCTCTTTCATACGGTCGCCAGCGCCGTATCGGGCCATGATCGTTCGGCCGGCTTTGACACGCCGGCCCACCGACACCTCAACCCGCAGATCCTCGGTCTCAGGCACGATCAATTCAGTGCGCGAACCCAGTTTGATCATGCCGATCTTCTCTCCCCGTCGCAGTTCGTCACCCGTCCGCAGCGGACAAACGATTCGCCGGGCAATCGCGCCGGCGATCGGCCGAACGACCATTCGTCGATACGGCGGGTCGGTCTGTTCGACGCCGATCCAAATGTTTTCGTTCACCAGCGCGCTTTCCGGCTTGACCGCGCTGAGGAATTGACCTCGGCTGTAACGCAACGCGATCACGCGGCAGTCGCACGGGGCGCGGTTCAGGTGGACGTTCAAGATCGACAGAAAAATACCGATCCGCACCGCCGGCCCGCCGACAAACTCGTCGTGCTCCAACCGATCGACCGAAACGACCTTCCCATCGGCCGGCGAGACCAACAGGTCGGCCCCTTGCGGAATCCGCCGCGGCGGATCGCGGAAAAACCACACGACCAGGCACAACGGAACCGCCGGAATCCACGCCACGTACCAACAATAATAGGCGAGTAAAACGGTCAAAACCAACAGGGGC
>DATECS010000125.1:0-6285 GCA_035286785.1 Thermoguttaceae bacterium
CTCCTCGACCTTCGGCGCTGGTGGCGCCGGTGCAGGCGAGGGGGTGGACGGCCTGGACGGCGGTCGGAAAACGCCGATAACTATCACCGCCGCCGCCAAGAGCGCAATCGCGCCGCCCACGATCCAGGGAACCCGATTGGGCCTCGGAGCAGGCGGCGACGTTTTCTGACCGCCGCGTCGCTGCTTCTTCCGTTTACCCATAGTCACTACCGCATTGGCCGTCAGATGCCGGCTACTTCACCTTCTTGATGTCCGGCAGCGGGCAGCTCTTGTCGAAATAGGCTTGCTTCGGCGCATATTGGAGCCCTTGCGGCCATCCTCTTCACGGTGCCCCCGGAGGCCGCGCGCTCCACGGGGATGTCGAGGGCATGCGGATTCTCTCGGGTGATCAGGGGGAACATCCAGGTTGTAACGACGAGCACGCTACGCTTGACATATTACGTGTTACGGAATATCCTTGCCGTTGTGATCAGGTCCTTCAAGGACAGGGAGACCGAGGCCTTGTTTCACGACCTGCCGGTCCCGCGGTTTCGCGCCTTGGAGCGCCAGGCCCGCCGGAAACTGCTCTACCTGCACCGGGCCAGGGTGTTGCAGGACCTGAGGGTCCCTCCAGGGAATCGGCTCGAGGCCGTCAAAGGGGATCGCCAGCGGCAGCACAGCATCCGCATCAACGAGCGGTGGCGGATCTGCTTCCGATGGGAGGATGGGAATGCCTACGATGTCGAAATCGCCGACTACCATTAAGGAGCAGCGCCCGAAGAAGCTGCTGGACCCTATTCCGCCGGGAGAGATTCTCCTCGAAGAGTTCATGAGGCCCATGAGCGTCAGCATCAACGCGCTCGCCCGGGACATCGACGTTCCGCCGAACCGAATCAGCGAGATCATCAAGGGGAAGCGAGCGATCACGGCGGACACCGCATTGCGCCTCGGCAAGTACTTCGGCGTGTCGGCCGAAATCTGGCTCGATCTCCAGACGGACTATGATCTGCGCGTGATGCGGCGTCGCGCGTGGCCCAAGATCGAGGCGAGGATTCGCGTGCGCGCCGCCTAACCTGTGCTGGCGGGCTCTCCTGACACGCCAGCGCAAAAAGCCGAGTAAGGCTCATCGCCGCCAAATTGTTTTTTCCGATCTCCTGATTCGGTCTTTCGACCCCCGTCGTCCTTCATCGTAGCCCCGCATTGGTCAGGGCTTCTCCGGGGGGGGCCGGGGTACCTCACTTCACCTCGACCGTCACCCTGTTGATCCGACCGGTGGACCAGGACTTGCGGCCTTCGCCGTATTCCTCCACCACCGGTGAGGCGTCGTCCACCCCCACGTCGGCCGTTTCGTCGGCGGAAAAGATGAACGGAACGGTCTTGTCGATCCGTCCTTCCGCCACTTTCTGGCCGTTGACGGAGATCGTCCCCTTGCCGCCCTTGCCCTGGTCCTCGCCGGCCGGTCCGGCAGCGGCCAGCTTTGGTCGAAGTAGGCTTCGAGCGGGGCGTAGAGTCGGAGATACGCGAACCAGGCTCTGCAGGGCACGGTCGGAACCCAGTTGATTGGTTTGGTTATTTCGCCTGTGGCCTGTAGGGGTCGGGCGTGCCCATGGGGATGAGCGGATTGTTCTTGGTGGACGCCTGAAACGCGCCTACGATTTTCAGCATTGGAGTCACCACCCAGCTATCCACGGTCGGCTTCTCCTCGCGCGGGTCGGTGTAGAGGTTGATGATGAACGGAATCCCAAGCTTCACAGGCGGGTCGAACATCGTGTCCTGCTTGTAAAAATGCAGCTTCCAATTTCGCCATTTCACGGCCAGCAGGAGATCCGCCCCCCAGATGGGGAAGCCCTCGCGGGCTGACTTCTCGGACTTGCCGAGGAAGAAATCGGACTGATCCAGGCTGTCCATGGGGCGGTCATTGGGCACCTCGGCGCCGGCGATCTTCGCGAGGGTCGCGAACATGTCCACGCCGTGCACGATCTCGTTGCTGACACGCCCGGCGGCAATCTTGCCGGGCCAGCGGATCATGAACGGCACACGAATGCCGCCTTCGAGCGCGGTGAAATACTGTCCGCGCCAGGGGCCCGCCCAGCCGTCCCAGGGTTTGAAGAATTCCGGGCCGTTATCGCTGGTGAAGATCACGATGGTGTTGTCGCGGATGCCGAGTCTGTCCACGGTGTCGAGCATCTGCCCGACATTGGAGTCCATCTCGGCCAGCATGTCGGCCCAGTTGCCGTTGCCGGTCCTGCCTTTGAAGGCCGGGTTCGGTTCTGTAGGCAGGTGCGGCTGCGTGAGGCATACATACATGAAGAACGGCTTGCCGGCCTTGGCCTGCCGCTCCATGAACGCGACCGAGCGTTTCGTGATTTCGGCATCAATGAGCCGGCGCTGCTCAACATGGTAGTCCTTCAGGGCACGACTCTTCTCGCCCTTCCTGCCCTCCATGATTTGTTCCAACGGGACAATATCAGGCGAGTAGCCATCGGAGGATGACCACAACGCCTCATCCGTGGTGCGCGGGATGCCATACCACTCGTCGAAGCCCTGGTCGTTCGGCAGCCGGCCGTCGTGGCTGCCGAGATGCCACTTGCCGTGCAACGCCGTGGCGTAACCGGCCTCCGACAGCGACTCGGTGATGGTGACTTCCCATTGGGTCAACCCCTCCGGCACGCCACCAAACGGCACCGCATAGGTGCCCGAGCGGATCGCGAAGCGGCCGGCCATGAGGCTGGATCGGCTCGGCGTGCACTGGGTCTCCATGTTCATATTGGTCAGCCGGAGGCCCTCACTGGCAAGCTTGTCGATATTCGGCGTGGGCGCGCCGCGCGTGATCCCGCCGCCGGAAGCCCCGACTTCGCCGTAGCCGAGGTTGTCCGTCAGGATGAAGAGGATGTTCGGCTTCTTGCCTGTCCCGAGCCCTGGCGAGGGGTCCGCCGCGTAAGCCGGCGCGGCTGCGCTGATCACCACAAGCGCCGCCAGCGCACCCATCACCATGCAAACGAACGCGGCGAAGATAAATCCATTCAGAATGTTGCGTTTCACTCGCGATCCCTCCTTTATTATTCGTTTATTTTGTCAAAACACGAACGGACCCCAAAGTTTTCTCCACAAATTTCAAATAATCCTCCGCCTCTTTTTCTGTAATAGATTCTCCCCCGCCGTAAAAATCGGAATTTCTTTTAGTCCTCATGGCATCCCCTAAAGTTAAGACGTCGGGATTCTTTAAAATCTCGCTCATTTTCTCGAGGATCTTGACGTGATGACCGGGCACGCTCCTCACTTTGACCCCGCCCACTTTCGCAATGAGCGCAATACCGGCCTTGACAAGCGCTTGATAGCCGTAAGTAAATCTTACTTCTGCAAATTTATCCTGGCGGGCAATCTTCAGATTGCGAAGCGCGCTTTCGAAAACACGGTCGATGTGTTGTTTCGTAAAGCTGAACTTCTGAAAATATTTCGTCTCAAAATAGGTCATAGAAGTGGCATTGATTTCTTATGGCGAATCGATCTTAAAAGTGCATCTGCCTTTTGCTTTCTTTCGTATTCTTTTGTCCCCATACTGACAACGTTGATCTCCCGATCGATCGACTTTTGAATTTGGCTGATCTTCTTCTGAAGCTCAAGGGTATCGTGATCACCTACCACAAGTACATCAATGTCACTTGAAAGATCCATTTTATCTTCTGCATAGGAACCAAAAAGAACCGCTATTTTTACGCCTTTGAGCTCGCCAATGGCTTTCTTAAGAGATTCCTCAAGGCCGACTGTCTTAAAAATAATTCTCTTGTATTCCTTAATTAACGGGAAAGAATCATTGAGTGAATAATAACGCTGATTTCCCCTCCATTCGCTTGTGAGAATTCCTTCTTTTTCAAGCTCCTTCAGTTTCTTGACCAGGTTTCCACGGTCGACTCCAAATCGTCTGCACATCTCATTCACATAAAGGTGTGCACCCTGATGCAAGAAAAGATATCCCAATATTTTCTGAGCAATCTTCGACCGAAGACCCACCATGTCGGTCCACCCCATGTAGTACAGTACATCAATTAGTGTAATGTATCACACTAGCACTGTCAAGCACTGTTCAACCTCTTCTGTTACGCAGTGTCGCTCATGACCGTGTGGAAGCCCGAGCCGCACTTAATCTTAGATACCGAGCGCCACGGCGAGGAGTTTATGTATGCGTGTGGTTCTCATCGTTATATCCTTTCGGTGTTTGAGTGCATAGGGCCGCACCCGCCAATGCGACGGGTGCGGCCCGTTGAGTTGATTCAGCCTCTCATCCAGCGCGGCGTTTAATCCCGCCCTTCCGCGAGCTTCTTGTTGACTTCTTCGAGCGTCTTCTCATCGCTGGCCGCGAGTCCGCTCTTGCCGAGGTCGATCACGACCTTTGCCAGGGTGCCGGTGAACTTGAACGGTACGCGGTAGTCCTCGCTGATTGGCGTGCCGGTGTCCTCGCCGCAATCCAGGGTCTCGTCGAGCGAGAGGCGGAACGGCAGCGTCCGCTCGATGCGCCCTGTGGCCACCTTCTTGCCGTCCACCAGCAAGGTGCCGACGCCGCCTTTGCCGAGGCCCCCGCCGTCATACTTGAAGTCGAACAGGATGCTGTGCTTGCCGGGGGCGAGCTTGTCCTTGCCGGCGATGGTGTAGCGTGCGACGCCCGCGAGGTTGTAGTGGAAGACCGGCTTGCCCTTGAGGAGGTATAGCCCCCAGCCGCTGAAGCGTCCGCCGTGGGTGAGCAACATGCCTTCGGCCCCGCCCTTGGGAATCGCCACCTCAGCCTTGATCTGATAGGACTTGTTCTTCAGGTCCGGCGCGGCGCCTTCGGGGATGCGCACCAGGCCGGGATAGTAGGTGAACTCCTCGCGGCCAGTGGTCAGGCTCGGCCGATTGCTCACGTCGAAGCGGTCGATCCTGCCGTTCTCGATCGGCAGCACGTTGTATTTCGCCGCTTCCGTCCAGAAGAGTTCCTGCAATTCCTTGAGCTTGGTTGGTTCCTTTGCGGCGAGGTTGTCGGCCTGGCTGAAGTCCTTGCTGACGTTGTAGAGTTCCCACTGGTAGTCGAGGACAGCGGGCAATCGGCCCTGGATTTCGGCCGCCGTGTCCCACGGAGCGACCCCCGGTGTTGTGGCGGCCACCCAGCCGTCATGGTAGATGGCGCGATTGCCGAACAGCTCGAAGTATTGCGTCGTATGTTTCGAGGGCGCTTTCGCGTTATCGAACGTGTAGACGAGGCTCGTGCCTTCGATGGGTTTCTGTACGACGCCGTTGATGCTTGTGGGCGCGGGCACACCGGTGGCTTCGAGCAGCGTCGGCATGATGTCGATGACGTGGAAGAACTGCGGCCGGATGCCGCCCTTGTCCTTGATGCGCGCGGGCCATGAAATGACCAGGCCGTTGCGCGTGCCCCCGAAGTGAGACGCGATCTGCTTGGTCCATTGGAACGGCGTGTCCATCGCATGCGCCCAGCCGACTGGATAGTGGTTGAAGGTATTGGGCCCCCCCAGTTCATTCATGCGCCGCATGACTTCCTTGAAGTCCTCCGGGATGGCGTTGAACACGGTCATCTCGTTCAGCAGCCCGTTCATGCCGCCCTCGCCGCTGGCACCATTGTCGCCCTGGATGTAGATGACGAGCGTGTTGTCCAGCTCGCCATGCTCGGCAATGGCGTCGAGGATGCGCCCCATCTGGTAGTCCGCGTGCGAGAGCGCAGCGGCGTAAACCTCCATCATGCGGGCATAGACCTTCTTCTGGTCCGCGTTCAGGCTCTCCCACGCAGGAATGCCTTTGGAACGCTCCGTCAGTTTCGCATTCGCCGGAACGATGCCCATCTGCTTCTGCCGCGCAAAGGTTTCCTCGCGCATCTTGTCCCAGCCCTGATCGAATTTCCCCTTGAACCTGGCGATCCATTCCTTCGGCGCGTGGTGTGGCGCGTGCGCGGTGCCCGGCGCGTAGTAGGCGAGGAAGGGTTTGGTCGGCGCCATCGCGTGCTGCATCCGAATCCATGCGATGGTGTGGTCGGCCATGTCCTTGTCGAAGAAATAATCCTTCGCATCGTGCGGCGGCTCGATGGGCTTGGTGTTCTCGAACAGGGCCGGATTCCACTGGCTCGTGTCGCCGCCGATGAAGCCGTAGAAGTATTCAAAGCCCAGCCCGGTGGGCCACAGATCGAACGGCCCGGCCTGGCTGGTCTGCCAGTCGGGGACGTTGTGGTTCTTCCCATACCAGGACGTGTTGTAGCCGTTCTGCTTCAGAACCTCGGCGAACGTCCCGCAGTTCTTCGACATCAGCGAATTGTAGCCGGGG
>DATECS010000126.1:0-11685 GCA_035286785.1 Thermoguttaceae bacterium
AAGCAGGTCGTTTCGGTGTCGAATTCCCAGCGCGACGTGGTGCTCACCAGCAGATGCCCGCTGATGCGGCTGAGATCCTCGAAGTCCTCGGCGTAGTCGCCGCGCAGCCGCACGGAAAGGAATCGCAGCCCGTCGGTCCAACGGTCGAGGAGCATGTAGCCTCGGCCGTCTTCGTAAGGGTATCGTGCGAAAGCGACGTCGGTCGCGCCGTGATCGTCCACGGCGAGCCGCGGAACCCAAAACGGCGACGTGACGATCCGGCCCGCCGTGCCCACGACGCGCCCGGGCAGGCTTTGCGTCCGCAGGGGGTCGTCGGCGCCGAGCGTGTCGGGACGCGGTTCGCCGTCGGGAGGAGTCATGTTTTGCCGGCGATAACGGCAGTGGTTGTAATAGTCGTCGAAGAACAAGGAGCCCAAGAACCCGCTGAACAGGAAACCGGCGAACGGTTCGTTGTGCCCGTGCCGGCAGGGTCCGCCGCCGCAACTGTCGCAACCGTCGTCGCAATAATGGTCGTCGTCCTCGCGCTGGGGGCGGTCGTTCGACGAGTCGCCGCGCACGTCGTCGCGGAGTTGCTGCAATTGGCCTGCCCGGCCGGGACACGACAAGGCGGTTCCCAGCAGCACGAGACTTAAGATCCCTAACCAAACGGGGACAGGCACCTCACAGCAATCGTTTTTGGGGGTATGGGACGTGGCAAGTTCGGAGCCAGTCCCCGTTTTGTTAGGGATTCTTATCAAGGGAATCGCGGCGAAGCGAATCGTCGCAACGAACTGTCCAACGCGAAGCAATCTGCCCAAGGGGTGTCCTCCTTTGACACACGTATGTCCGTCGGACGAAGACGCAAAGCCGGGTTGTTCGTTGGCTGCGCCGCGTACGTCTATTACGCGGGAGCATAGGGGAGCGGTTCAAGGAAAAGCAGCTTTTGCGGCATGGTGCGTCCAGACGCACCCTACGAGTTTGCCGGCCTGCGTAGATTACCCTCTTTATCCGCCTGCCAGATTTGTCCGGTGTGTACGTCCATGACGGTCAGCCAGCCTTCGCCGTAGACCCAGGTGTCGATGCACTTGGCGTAGCCCAAATCGAGCACCTCGCCCGTTTTTTGCGCCGTGTGGCCCAAAATGGCCGTCTTGCCCGAGCAGTGGGGGCCGGGCAGCCGGCGCCGCAGCGCGTCCCAGAGCAGAACCTCCTCCGGCTGCTGGTCCAGGGGCAATTCCTTGACGTAGTTGCCGTGGACGAAAAAATGTCGATCGGTTTCGTAATAGAGGCGGCAGCCGCGGAGGAAATCGAGGTGCGAGTCCGGAAACTCCTCGGGCGAGGCACAGTCGTAGGACGCCAGGGTGGCCTCGCCGCCAAAGCCGAGCCAGTCGCGAAACGCCGCGTGGCGGCCAGCCGCCAGTTCGAGTACCAGCCAGTCGTGATTGCCGAGCAACGGAACGAGCGAGCATCGCCGGGCCAAGCCGATCAGATAGTCGATCGTCCCGCGGCTGTCCGGCCCCCGGTCGACGTAATCGCCCAGCGTGACGAGGGTGTCGTCCGGTTGGACGCCGGCGGCTTCCAGGGCGGCGACCAGGGCGGGCGTGCAACCATGAACGTCGCCGACGGCGAGGATGCGAGCAGTCATAACCGAGCGCCGTTTTTCGAGGGAAATCCGCTTTTGTCGCACCAATCGCCACAAGCAGGCCACGGGCCTACTATAACCCAAAACCGTGGCCGCCGACAGAGCCGCCGGGGGGACGGTCCCGCTCCGCGCGGCGTATTCCCGAGCGTTCATGCGGGGGAACCCACGGAGGTTTTGAAATTCGGAGGCCTGGGGGGTTCTCCGGGTGAAATTCCACGGTAGGATTTAGATGCCGGGAGTGCCTCATGCAAAACAGTGGCGAGCCTTGCCTCGCGCGCGTGGGGCCCACGCAAAGACGATGGGACGTGCCGTGGGAAAGCTGCCATGGACACGTATGCCCCAATACGAGTGCGTGAAGACACCCCCGGCACTCTTTTTTTGTTGAGGCCTTTGATGATCGACAAGATTGTCTTGCTGGCCGAAGACGATCCGGATCACGAAGCCCTGCTGCGACGCGCCGTGTCGCAAAGCGGCATCCCTTGCCGCTTGGACGTGGTTCACGACGGGACTGAGGTGATTGAGTATCTCTTCTGCACGGGTCGTTTCGCCGATCGCAAGTCACAAGATCCGCCCAGCTTGATCCTGCTCGATCTGAAGATGCCCAAGATGGACGGCCATCAAGTCCTCCAAGTGCTGCGGCGCGTGCGGGGCAACGACAACACGCGTTTTGCGCCGGTCGTGATCTTGACCTGTTCGGAAAACGACCATGACATTGTCGAGGCCTATCGCCTGGGGGCGCAGAGCTACCTCTGCAAGCCGCTCGACTATCCCGCCTTTGCCGAGACCGTGGCCGAAACGCTCCATTATTGGCTTCGCCTGAACCGGTCCGCGCCGAAACACCACCTGGGCGTCTACGCGATTCACGAGGGGCTTTGAGGGTCGCGTTATATTTCTCCCGCGGCCCACGCCCTGGAAGAAAGGCCCGTTTCCAGAGGCGGTTGCTCCGCTTGTGACGCGTTACGCAACCCTGGGCCGAACCGGCGTTTTGCGTTAAGATATTTTTGCTGCAACGTTAGGTCCAGGCGGTGTCTGACAGATTGTAGGTCAGGCTGTGCCTGACGTTCCCGTTGAACGCGATGGTGTCAGGCACAGCCTGACCTACGGTTTCACGTCTCTTGGAGATAAACGATGGCCTCTCGCGCGGTGACGGCCTGGTTGCTTGCATGGTCGATTTTCACGGGCTCGTCGGCCGCGCGCGGCGAAGAGTCGCCGTCCGGCGAACCCTCGACCGGTCACAACGAGTTGATCGCCATGCCCACGATGGGCGGAAAACAGTTTTGGGCCGACGAATATTACTTTCGCGGTTGGCGCATCCAGTGCAACGTCGTGACCGGCCACTATCGGTTGCTCGACCCGAGTAATCAACGGCACACCTGGGGCACATTCGACGAATGCCGGGCGAAACTCGACGAGATCCGCCGCCGCGACAACCTTGCGCCGATGAAGGGTCGCGCCGTCGTGGTGCTCCACGGCCTGATGCGAAGCCGCAAGTCGATGGCCCGATTGTGCGCGTATCTCGAAGAGAAGGGCGGCTTCACGGTGGTGAACGTCAGCTATCCCACCACGCGGCGAAGCATCGGCGAGCACGCCAAATCCCTCGCGCGGTTGATCGACAGCCTCGAAGGCATCGAGGAAATCAACTTCGTCGGCCACAGCATGGGCAACATCGTCGTGCGGCACTATCTGGGCGACCGGATCGACCCA
This sequence comes from Thermoguttaceae bacterium, assembly GCA_035286785.1. Taxonomy (GTDB): domain Bacteria; phylum Planctomycetota; class Planctomycetia; order Pirellulales; family Thermoguttaceae; genus UBA11386. The sequence continues at coordinate 3,323 of DATECS010000126.1, forward strand.
GCCACGGGCCGCCCGCGCGACGGCCGGTTCCGGCGAATGGTCATGCTCGCGCCGCCCAACCACGGCTCGCGGCTGGCCGCGGCGCTGGCTGACAACGGGGCGTTTGTGTTGATCGACGGCCGAGCGGGCCAGGAATTGGGGGCCGATTGGGACAAGATCAAGGACCGCCTGGCCGTGCCGCCGTTCGCGTTCGGCGTGATCGCCGGAGGCCGCGGCGACGACAAGGGCTTCAATCCCTTGCTGCCCGGCGACGACGACGGCACCATCAGCGTGGCCACGACCCATCTGCCGGGCGAGGCCGATTTTCTGCTCGTGCCCGTGCTCCATTCATTCATTATGAACGATCCGCGGGTCATGGAATCCACGCTTCGATTTATCCAGACAGGCCGTTTTGACGAGCCCGACGCGACAACGGAGCCGTGATCGGCTATGATGGAAGCAATGTAGGGTGGGGCGACGATCGGCCCCATAACGGCATGACCTTCACAAAACGTCGAGGCCGATCGTCGCCCCACCAAACAGCGTCACGTGCAGTCCCGGTGGGGCGAGAGCGACGCACGGAGTCCATCGGTTAGGAATCCGTATTATCCGCTCCGAGTTTTTCAAGGCGCAACGCTCGCCCCACCCTACATGGAACACAAGAACCACGTTTCATGGCCATGCAAAACCAATCCTCCTCGAAACGCCCCGGCCGCGTGGCGGGCATTGACTTCGGCACCGTGCGGATCGGCATTGCGCTGAGCGACCCGGGCCGCACGATCGCCAGTCCCCGCGAAAACTACACGCGCCGCGGCCTGGAGCACGACGCCCGGCGTTTCCGGCGTCTGGTCGAAGAAGAGGCCGTCGCGTTGTTCGTCGTGGGCCTGCCGGTCCACTCCGACGGGAGCGAGAGCCAAAAATCGCACGAGGCCCAGCAGTTCGGCGAGTGGCTCGCGCGGGAGACGGGCGTCGAGGTGGTTTACTTCGACGAGCGTTTCACGAGCGTCGAGGCCGAGCAGCATCTGCTGGCGGCCGACATGACGAGCAAACGCCGCAAGAAGCGGCTCGATATGGTGGCCGCGTCGATCATGCTGGCCGCGTTTCTCGACGCCGGGGCCCGGGGACAGGAAAAACCCGGCTCGCTCGATTGATTCTCGTACACCTCACGCTCCGCGTGATGGAAAGCCGTAGGTCAGGCTGTGCCTGACGCAATACGGAATGTTGTCGAACACATAGTTCTTGGCTGTCAGGCTGTGCCTGGACTACTACTACCACTACTACTGTCAGGCACAGCCTGACCTACGGCTTTCCGCGTTCCATGAACTCGCGGTATTGCCGGTCAAGATCGTCGTAGGACGCGCCGGTCAGACGCGACAAGAGCGCGGGATCCTGGCTGCCGTTGAAAACGGCCGTCAGGTATTTCACCAGCGCATCGCGGTAGCGGCCCTGGTCGTAGTAGATTAAGAACTGCGTCCAGCCGGCCATCTGGCTGTAGAGCGTGGCCATTCGGGGATCCGACTGAAGCTGCGGCAGCCCATAGCGGGTCAGCACGTTGAACGGGACGTAGAACTTGTCCTTCAGCAGCCGGTATCGCGCGGCCCTCATGCGCTGGGTGTCGAATCCGCCCACGACGAAGTAATCGCCCTCGCGGCGGAGCGATTCCATGTACATGGCGATGCCCTCGACAACCCAGCAGTTGGCCGTCGCGCCCACGTTCTGGGCCACCGGCCGCGACTCGTAAAACAGTTGATGGGTCGCTTCGTGCAGTTGGGTTTCCTGGTCGGCGTCGTCGCCGCCGAAGAAATAGGCCCGCTGCATCAGGCCGATGTACATGCCTTCCGAGCTTTCAATACGCCCCTTCATGCCGCGCATGCCTTCGTTGTATTCCCGGCGGTCGCGGAAATAGACGATCTTGTGCCGCGGCAGCGTGATTCGGCCGGGCCGGCGGCCGAACATGGCCTCGACCTGCGCCGGCGTGGCGTAATAGCAGACGAACAACTGCTTCCAAACCGCGTAAAGCTCTTCGAGTCGCCGACCCAATTGCACACCCGCCTCGATGCTGTGGTTCGTGCGGATCAGATAGTGCTCCGTCTCGATGTCCCAGCCGTCGTGGATGTCGCGGCGGAGTTGGGCGTCCTCGGCGGCCGGAATCCATCGCCCGCCGTAGGGCCGATCGCCCTTTTCGTAGCGCGGTAAATCGACCCGGCGAATCCAGCCGAAACGGTCGTCTCGGACGTAACCGCTTCGCAGTTTGCGGACTTCGTAGGGCGTGTGCCATTCGCCGTGATACTCCTGATAACCCAACAAACGCCGGGCCGTCTCGTGGTCGGGATCTTCGGCCACGGCGGCGTGGACCAGATCGAAGGCGAGCGAAGCGTGGCCCGCGTTGATTGCTTTTCGGGCCAATTGGAACCAGCGTTGCCCTTGCGCGCGGCGCAGCTCGGCGTAACGGCGGCGCCATTCGGCCGTTTTTTCCGCGTTCTCGATTTTTTCCGAGGCGTTTTTCGACGCCTCGAACGCCTGGCCGACTCGCTGCGGCAGCGCCAGCACGCGAATCACGCTCGGATCGACCGGCTTGGCGCGATGGCGCGTCTCGGCCGCCTCGTCCGAAAGACCCTGCGCGTCGCACCACGCGGCCAACGCTTCGAGTTCGGCCGTGTATTGTTCGCTCGTCTGAACGACGACCTGCCGCAGATCGGCCGCTCCGACGGGTGACGAAAGCAACCCCAGCGCGCAAAGCAGCACGACCGTGCTCAACACACGAAGCCGCCGCGCGGTGTTCCAACAGTCGTTCACGATTGCAGGCAAGAGGGGTCTGTTCCTTGGGGGACTCGAAGGCCTTATTCCATTGTACCATGCCCCGGAAGGGGACAGTCCCTATTTTTGCGCCACCGAGCCGCGACCGTAAGGGAGCGGTTGAACCTCTTTCGAGCTACAACCGCTCCCATACAGAGCGCGGCTCGGTTGTGAAAGTAACCGGTGAATTGGAAACGGCGCTAGATTCAGCAAATTCTCGGCATTTGCTCGCCGGAGAGCAGATCCACAATCCGGTCCACGCCCAGCGGGTTGTGCAACTGGACCGTGCCGGCGTGTTCCCGCGTGACCGTGCCGACGATGGCCGGTCCGACGGCCGCCGGATGGGCCCGCAGGACGTCGAGCGCCGCCTGGGCCGCCGTGGCCGGAACGAACGCCACGAGACGACCTTCGTTGGCCACGTACAACGGGTCGAGGCCCAACAACTCGCATGCCCCGGCCACGGGCTCGGACACGGGAATCGACGCTTCGTCCAACGTGATGCCCACCCCGGCCGCGTCGGCGATTTCGCACAACGCGGCGGCCAGTCCCCCGCGCGTCAAGTCGCGCAGGCAATGCACCTCGACGCCCGCGTCGAGCAGCGCCGCGACCAGCCCGGCGAGCGACGCGCAGTCGCTTTCCAATTGGGTCTCGAACTCAAGCCCCTCGCGGACCGACATCACGGCGATCCCGTGGCGGCCCAGGTCGCCGCTCACCAGCACGGCGTCGCCCGGCGCGACGCGGCGCGGCGAAATGTCCACGCTCGGCGCGACGACGCCGATGCCGGCCGTGTTGATGAACACCCCGTCGCCCTTGCCCCGATCGACCACCTTCGTGTCGCCCGTGACGATCCGCACGCCCGCCTCGTCGGCCGCGCGGCGCATGGAGACGACCACTCGCTCCAACGTGGCCAGCGGCAGCCCTTCCTCCAAAATAAAGCCCGCGCTCAAGGCCAATGGCCGCGCCCCGGCCATCGCCAGATCGTTGACCGTTCCGACGACGGCCAATTTTCCGATATCCCCGCCGGGAAAGAAAAGCGGACTCACGACGAACGTATCGGTCGTCATGGCCAGCCGCCCGCCGGGCACCTCGACCAGCGCGGCGTCGTGCGGTGGATTGACGGCTGGATCGGACCCAAATGCCGGCAAAAAAAAGCCCTCGATCAGTCGCCGCATGACCCGCCCGCCACCCCCGTGGGCCATCTGGACGGTTGCGTGGTTCTCGCGCGGGACGGGACAATGGAAAGCATATCCGTCAGGCTGGTCAACGTTCATGGTCTTCCTTTCGACGCTTCTTGGTAAGGTAGGCGCCGCCCGCCGGCGTCTGCCTTGCAACCCTATCGAGCCCAGTCGCTTTCTCTAGCCCAGGCGTTTACGCCTGGGACGCAAGACGTGAAAAAATGTTTGTCTTTTCTCTCCAAGCCCCTTCAGGGGCGGTGGCGAACCTCGCGCGCCCCTAAAGGGGCGAAACAACAAATGGAGGAATGCCTTCCGTCCCAGGCGTAAACGCCTGGGCTAGAGAAAGCTCAATGGTAAGTCAACGGTCTCATTGTCCGCACTTGCGGAGAATAGACTTCAAGCTCAGTGCCCTTGGGTGGCGATTATCCTATTTCCCGCCCGTCCGCCGCCGATAGCGATGATACGCCGCGCAGGCCCCTTCGGTCGAGACCATCGGCGCGCCCAGCGGACGCTCGGGCGTACACTCCGTGCCGAACGCCGGGCACTCGTGCGGCAGCTTGTGGCCCTGCAAAATGGCCCCGGCCAGACACACGGTCGATTCCTCGGCCCGAAGATCCTCGACGCCGAACCGCGCGGCTGCGTCGAACTTCGCATACTCCAGCCGCAATGCCCAACCGCTCTCGGGAATCTGGCCGATGCCTCGCCACTTGCGATCGACCGTGCAAAACACTTTATCGATCTGCCTCTGGGCCGCCGTATTGCCCTCGGGCTGAACGCATCGCGTGTACTGGATTTCGACCGCCGCGCGACCGTGCTCCAACTGGTCGACGCACATGGCCACGCCCTGCAGAATGTCGAGCGGCTCGAACCCGGTCACCACAATCGGCACACAATACTCGGCCGCGATCGGCTCGTACTGTCGCGTGCCCATCACCGCGCAAACGTGGCCCGCCGCCAGGAAGGCTTGCACGACGTTTTGCGGCGAATCGAGTACCGCGCGGATCGCCGGCGGGACGAGCACGTGCGAGACCAGGGCCGAGAAGTTGGACAACCCCAGTCGCGAGGCCGTCGCGATGGACATGGCCACGGCGGGCGCGGTCGTCTCGAACCCAATGGCGAAGAAAACCACCTCGCGCTCGGGCTCCGCCCCAGCTAGCGCCACCGCGTCCATCGGCGAATAAACCACGCGCACGTCGGCTCCCTCGGACTTCGCCGCGAAGAGATCCTCGCGGCTGCCCGGCACGCGGAGCATGTCGCCGAATGAGCAGAAAATCACCTCGGGCCGCCGCGCGATGGCCACCGCCCGATCGATCACCTCGATCGGCGTGACGCACACCGGGCAGCCCGGCCCGTGGATCAGGCGGATTTCCTTTGGCAAGATCTGGTCGAGTCCGAAGCGGATAATCGAATTGGTCTGTCCGCCGCAGACTTCCATCAGGTTCCACGGCCGCGTGGTTCGGCGGCGAATTACCTCGGCCAGTTGCCGGACTCGGGCCGCGTCGCGATATTCGTCGATGTATTTCATGGGTTCGGCCTCTGATCTCGCTCGGCCGCTTCTTCCGCTTCGGCATATTGTCGCAGCAGCGAAAACACTTCTTCGGCCTCGGCCGGGTCGATCGCGTTGATCGCAAACCCGACGTGGACCAACACGTAGTCGTCCACTCGCACCTCGGGCGTGTAGGCCAGACAAACTTCCTTGGCCACGCCGCCGAAATCGACCTTGCCCATCGGCAGGCCGTCCTTTTCGTAAAGCTCAATCACCCTGCCGGGCACGCCTAGACACATGGTTGTTACTCCGGCCCTCATTAATCATCCAATTGGATCCAGGAGGACAGACATTCCTGCCTGTCCCGAGTACCTCTGACAAGCCAGACAGGAATGTCTGGCCTCCTGGATTGTTTAGTCTCTTATGGCTCCTCGGTATGCTGATTCTCCCGCCAGATAGGCCTGGCCCAGGGCGATTCCGCCGTCGCCCGCCGGGACCATCTGGTGAGTGTACACGTTGAACCCGGCCGCGGCCAGGGCGGCGCGGACCCGTTCGGTCAGAAGCCGGTTTTGAAAACATCCGCCGGACAGCGCCACCTGGCTGCACCCGGCTCGCTGGACAATGTCCACCGCCATTTGGGCCAGACCGTTGTGCCACCGCGCGCTGATTCGGCCCACGGGCACGCCCGCCGCGCGATCGGCCAGCACGGCCTGAATCGCCGGTCCCCAGTCGGCCGCCATCGGCTCGCCGTCGGACAGAGGGAACGAATACGCTTCATCGCAGTCCCAATCCGCGTTGAATTCCAGCGCCATGGCCGCCTGGCCTTCGAAACTCACGACCGGCTCGCCGTCGCGTGTGCCACTGCTTGCCGCGGGAGCCGTTCCATCTCGCCGAGGGTCGCACTGCTTGCGGCTTTTCGGCACGTCAACGCTTTCCGGCAAGCAGTGCCGTCGCTCCGGCGGAGACTTTTCCGGAATTTCCGCAAGCAGTGGCACACGTTGAAGCCCGAGATCGTCTTGCGACTCTTCAAGAATATTGTCGGCCAGGCCGCACAATGCGGCCACCGCATCGAACAAGCGACCCAGGCTGCTGGTGCGTGGGCAGTGGGCCCCGCGCCGCAACATAGCAAGCAACGTCCGGCCACGTGACGGCGCATACCACTCGGCCGACCAACGCTCAGCCAACTCGGGATCCAACTCGAACAATGCACCCAACGCCGAACGTCGCGGACGACGCACCGCCTGATCGCCGCCGGGTAGCGCGAACTGACGCAGGTGGGCCACTCGCCGCATCGCCGGGCCTTCGCACCCGAGCGCCTCGCCGCCCCAGACGGTGCCGTCGGGCCCGTAGCCCGTGCCGTCCCATGCCAGCCCCAGCACGGGCCCAGTCAATCCGTGTTCAGCCATGCAAGCCGCGACGTGCGCGTGATGGTGTTGCACGCGGACCAGCGGCACGCGCCACTCGCCGGCCAGCCGCTCGGCGTGTTGCGTCGAGAGATAGTCGGGATGCATGTCGCACGCGATCACCTCGGGCCGGACGTCGAAAAACGAAAGCAGATCATCGACGGCCCGGCGATGAACGTCCCAGCTTTGCGGCGAATCAAGATCGCCCACGTGGGAGCCCACGACCACCTGGCGACCAAGACGCAGAGCGACGGCGTTTTTCAGGTGCCCGCCGACGGCCAGCGTGATGGGACCATCCTCGTTCAACTCGATCGGCAACGGCGAGTAGCCGCGTGCCCGTCGCAGCACGACCGGTCCGGTCGAATCAGACCGCACGACCGAGTCATCGACCGGCCGAACGATGGGCCGATTGTGGGTCAACACCACGTCGGCGATCCGGCCGAGCCGCTCGATCGCTTCGGCCGTGGTGGTGGCCATCGGCTCCTCGGCCAGGTTGCCGCTGGTACAAACAATCGGCCGCCGCAGCCGATCCATCAGCAGATGGTGCAACGGCGTGTAGGGGAGCATCACGCCGAGATACGGATTGCCGGGAGCTACTTCCTCGGCAATCAGGCTGTCCGTTAATTTTTCCGCAAATTTTTCCGAGCCGCGACCGTGAGGGAGCGGTGGTTGTGCGTGGAGAGCTTCAACCGCTCCCTCACGGTCGCGGCTCGGTTTTTGGTCAAGCGTGGGCATGGCACCCCGTCGTCGAAGCAAAACAATCGGCGCGGCCGGCGACGTCAAGATCGCCGCCTCGCGTCCGTCGATTTCGCAGTATTCCCGCGACTCGTCCAACGACCCAATCATGACCGCAAACGGCTTGGCTGGCCGCCGTTTGCGACGACGGAGTTGTTGGACGGCCTCGCCGTTCGTCGCATCGACCAGCAGTTGAAATCCGCCGAGTCCTTTCATGGCGACGATTTTGCCTTGCAGGATCGCTCCGGCGGCCGCGCGCAGGGCCTCGTCGCCCCGCGCCAGAAAATCGCCGCTCGGGTCGAGCAGCCGCAGCTCGGGTCCGCACTCGGGACAGCCGATCGGCTGGGCGTGAAATCGTCGGTCGGCCGGATTCGCGTACTCGGCCCGGCACGCCTCGCACATCGTAAAATCGCGCATCGACGTGCGCGGCCGGTCGTAGGGCACGGCCTCGATGATCGACCACCGCGGCCCGCAGTTCGTGCAGTTGGTGAACGGGTAGCCGTAGCGACGCTCGCGCGGCGAGCGAATCTCGGCCAGGCACGCCTCGCACGTGGCCAGATCGGCGGGCAGGGCGGGCCGCCGGGTCGCCATCTCGCGGCTCGGCAGAATCTCGAACGCCGCGCGGCCGTCGGTCGCCGGGACAACGTCGATTTGATTGACCACGATCGAATCGATTCTCGCCCGCGGCGGCAGATTTTGCTTGAGGGCGGTCAAAAAAGCGTCGATCGCCGCCGGCTCGCCCTGGAGTTCGATCCATACGCGATCCGTCTCATTGCGGACCCACCCCGA
>DATECS010000127.1:0-3949 GCA_035286785.1 Thermoguttaceae bacterium
GCGGGCCTTGGTCGGGGTGGGGGGCGACGGGACCATCGCCGAACTGGCCAATCGGACTCAAGCCGGGGTGCCCCTGACCATCCTGCCCAACGGCAACGAGAACCTGCTGGCCCGACATCTGGGACTTCGCCGATCGGCCGACGCGCTGTGCGAGACGATCGCCGCGGGCCGTATGGTTCGGCTCGACGCGGGCCGGGCCGCCGGGCGGCTGTTTCTTTTGATGATCGGCTGTGGATTTGACGCCGAGGTGGTTCGACGGTTCCAGCAACGACGAACCGGCCACATCGGCCACCACTCGTATATCCGCCCGATCCTCGAATCGCTTGTCCATTACGAATATGGAAAGATCCTGATATACTGCGACGAGATAAATGAGCCATTACCCGAGGAGGAAAAAGGGGGACGGGCACGGTTTGTGCAAAGCACCCTCCGGGCCGTTCCGGCAAACCGAGCCGGTCCCCCTTTTTCCGAGGCACGCTGGTTGTTCGCGTTCAATCTGCCCTGTTATGCCGGAGGACTTCCCTTCGCGCCGGACGCCGACGGAACCGACGGACAACTGGACGTTTGCACGTTTCGGCGCGGCTCGATGTGGCATGGGCTGCGTTATTTTTTCGCGTTGGCGCGGCGGCGACACATGCGATTGAACGATTGCCGGACGTTTCGCGCGACTCGGCTGCGGATCGAAGCCGAAGGCCGCGTGCCGTACCAATTGGACGGCGATTTCGCCGGCTTTCTGCCGGTCGAGGTCGAGACGGTGCCCGGCCGATTAACACTGCTGGTTCCACCCAACCCATCGTAGGGTGCGTCTGGACGCACCAACAAACCTGAACGGAGTCCCCCCGTGCTTGAAAATCCCGTGACCATCGGTCCGATTCGATGCGGGCGCGGCGAGCCTTTAATGGTCATCGCCGGCCCCTGCGTTTTGGAAAGCGACGAGCTGGCTCTCCAAGTGGCTGAGCACCTGAAATCGCTCGCCGAGTCGCTGCCGGTCCAAATCCTTTTCAAGGCGTCGTTCGACAAGGCCAACCGGACGAGCGTCGAATCGTACCGAGGGCCCGGGCTGGACGAAGGACTCGCCGCGCTGGCTCGCGTGAAAAAGGCGACCGGCCTGCCCGTGGTGACCGACGTTCACGAGGCCGCGCAGGCCGCGCCGGTGGCCGAGGTCTGCGATCTGTTGCAAATTCCCGCGTTTCTCGCCCGGCAAACCGATCTGCTCGTAGCGGCGGCCCAAACCGGCCGGCCGGTCCATGTGAAGAAGGGCCAGTTCATGGCCCCCTGGGACATGCGGCACGTCGTCGGCAAGCTCGAAGCGGCCGGTTGCCGCCGCGTGCTGCTGTGCGAACGGGGCACGTTTTTCGGCTACGGCCGGTTGGTGAACGACATGCGGGCGCTGCCCCAGATGCGCTCGCTCGGCGTGCCGGTTGTTTTCGACGCGACCCATAGCGTCCAGGAACCCGGCGGCCTGGGCTCCTCGACCGGGGGCAATCGCGAAATGATCGAACCGTTGGCCCGGGCCGCGGTGGCCGTGGGCGTGGACGGCCTGTTTTTTGAAACCCATCCCGATCCCGACAAGGCCAAGAGCGACGGGCCCAACATGGTCCCGCTGGCGGCGTTCGGGCCGATGCTCGAACGGTTGATCGAGCTTCGTCAGACCGTGGAGAGATTATGGTGAGATTGTTCATGAAGAATGGTTCGGGAATAAAAACCTCCCGGGATACGAGCGTGTGCCACTGCTTGCGAAAATCTCAAGCGCGATTGAACCTGGAAGACGGCACTGCTTGCCGGAAACCGTTGCCGTGCCGGAAAGCCGCAAGCAGTGTAATGTCGGACGACGCGGCAACCTTTTTCATGGCAAGCAGTGGCACACGTTCCATGACCCTATGGTCCGTACTGCTGGTTTGTTTTTTGGTCATGCTCGCCGGATGTCGTCGGGAGCAAGCGGCTGACGAAGATCTGGACACGGCCGAAAGCGGTGCCGAGTGGCGGGCCAATGAATTCGCTTTCGCCGTCGACAATCTTCAGCGGCTCGAACAATTCTCCGGCGGCGAAATGCGTCAGCAGATGATCGACCGGCTCAATCAATGGGTCCAACGCGAGAAACCGCCGGCCGAGTGGAAGGTCGATCCGCTCGTGGTCAAACTGCCCAAGCCGCTGGCCGAACGGCCCGAGCTGCGCGCGCTTGACGAAATGGTCTTCTCGCCCTACGACGGTTTCGCGTTGCAAGAGGCCGTGTGGCTGCGCGACGTGTCGAACTGGACGCGGGGCAAGGACGCCGACCCGCTGGCCCAGGCCCAAAACATGTTCGATTGGGTCGTGTGCAACGTCCAGCTTGAGTCGGGGACGGGCCGCGAGGCCGATCGCGTACCCCAGTTTCCCTGGGAAACGCTCCTGTGGGGCCGAGGTACGGCGACCGACCGCGCCTGGGTGTTTTTGTTGATGCTTCGCCAGCAGGGAATCGACGCGGCAATACTTTCCCTACCCGATGCGAAAGAGGCCGACGGCGAACGGCTCGATCCCTGGGCGGTGGGCGCGTGGATCGACAAGCAGCTCTATCTATTTGATCCCTCGCTGGGCCTGCCGATTCCCGGTCCCGGCGGCGCTAAATACGAAGACGGCCGGCTGGTCATTCGGCCGGCCACGTTGTCGGAGGTCGCTGAAAAGCCGGCGTTGTTGCGAGCGCTCGACGTGCCCGAGCATCCCTACCCGGTCGACGCCAAGCGGCTGGCCGGAGTCGTGGCGTTGGTCGAGGCGTCGCCGAGCTATCTGGAGGCGCGGATGCGGCTGGTCGAGTCGCGGCTGGTGGGTCCGCGGCAGGCCGTGCTCACCACGCGCCCCAGCGAGATGGTCGAGCGATTGAAAGACGCGTCCCATCTGGCCGGGCGGCGATTGTGGCTTTGGCCCTATGAATTGCTCGCGTTGCGCGAGCGTCCGAGCGAGGCGCAAAAGAAACAACTTGCTTGGAGGATGGCGCCGCTGCTGGTCCACCGGAACACGCCGTTGTGGAAAGGCCGCGTACTGCACCTGAAAGGCAAGTTTGCTGAGCAACGCGGCGCCATGGCCTATTATCAGGCGGCCAGGCCGTCGCGCCGCGCGCTGGCCACGATGAAGCGGATTATCGCCGAAACGACCGATCCGACGGAGGCCGCGCGGTTGCGGGCCAATCTCGAAGCCCAAGTCCGCGGCAAGGGCGACGCCACGTACTGGATCGGCCTGGTCGAAGTGGCCGAAAACCGGCCCGAGTTGGCCGTCGAATATTTCCAACCCGTCGCGCTCATCAAGGCATGGCGGCAAGGGGCCCATTACAACCTGGGCCGAGTGGCCGAAACGCTGGGCCGCCCGCGGGAAGCCGCCGCGATTTACCGCACGGCCCCGTCCTCGCCCGACACGCCGGGCCTTTTGCTCCGCGCTCGGTGGCTTGAGCCGGCGCGAGAGGAGATCAGATTGCCGGGGGCGTAGGGGACGGGGAGAGGCGAGGAGGTGAGGCGGGAGACGAAAACTGATGCCGTTTTGGACACGGTGACCCGGGTTGCGATGCTCTAGGAAGAACTTCGATAGCGTTCAAGGGGAACTTTCACATGGCACAGAAAATCAAAGTACAAGGTACTGAAATTCGGGTTCTCGCTATCGATGACAGCGACTACATTTCGCTAACGGACATGCTGAAAGCCAAGGATGGAGATTTTTTCATCTCGGACTGGCTGAGAAACCGAAATACCGTTGAATTTCTGGGGATCTGGGAAACCGTGCATAACCCCAGATTTAATTATGGCGAATTTGCCATAATTAAAAGCCAAGCAGGGCTGAACAGGTAACCGTTCACAGGTCGGGCATACACGGGGTTGAAAAACGAGTCAAGGTTGATACTATCGGGGTTTATGCAGCCCCTAAAATTTTTCCTTGCGATTGGTGCCTATTTTGGTGCTTTTTGCGTTACGCTCGGATGTGTGAA
>DATECS010000128.1:0-3089 GCA_035286785.1 Thermoguttaceae bacterium
AAACGATCTCGAAATCAGGCCGCCGCTCCTCGCGTTCCTTGGCCAGCCGCTCGGCTTCCTTCTCGGCCTCGGTCTTCGGATCGTTGCGGCACCCGCCGCACCCGGTCAGGCTGAACGTCGTCGAGAGGAAAAAGAGAACGACGAGCCCCGCCAGCCACCCGGCCGGCGACCCCCACAGACGAGAACGATGCTCCGACGAGACCAACCTCATCCTATCCCTCCACGGAACCCAGTCTACCCGCCCGGAGGGCCGTTGAAAAGAGGCGGACCACACCCCAAACCGAGCCGCATTAACAAACCGAGCCGCGACCGTGAGGGAGCGGTGGCGCTGGGATAGACGAAGCAAGTAAAAAGCGTTTCGACGCTTCCATCGCTCCCTCACGGTCGCGGCTCGGTTTGGGACGGTCACAGGTCAATCCCTTGGCCTTCCAGAACGTACCGACAAGCGTTGTCCAGGGCTTTTTCGTCCCAGAGATATTTCGTGCTACCGTGGCGGACCCAGGCCTTTGCGCCCTTCTCAAACAATCCCGCCTCAACCATGCGGCGAGTAGACCACGATTTCAGATCGTTCATTACCTTCTCGGGCGTTGCATTGGCGCTAATCACAAGATGGACGTGATTCGTGCGAACATTTAGGGCATGTAGCGTCCAACCACGATGGCTGGCGACTTCACATATCGTTCGCTCCACGATGGTTCGACACGTTTCATTCAGCGCGACCGGCCGTTGCGCCATGTTTTCGGCCGCGGTTAGGTTTCGTTTCACATCAGCCGGCAACAACGTCGTGCCCGGGCGGTTGTGTTCCTCGTCGACCGATCCTCGCTCGTCGCCGTGGAGCCACGTGCCGTAGGTGTGGTACGTGATGAGGTAGGCCAAGACGTCGGAGCGATCCTTGGCATCGTCAAGAAATTTGACCATCGGTCTGCTCCTTTGCATTGTTGGGGCTGTCCGGGAATTCGGGTTACACAAGAAAACCGAGCCGCGCCGACTCTCTTAAACCGAGCCGCGACCGTGAGGGAGCGGTGGAAGTGTTAAAAACGCCTTCTATCCGCATCGTCTATCCCAGCGCCATCGCTCCCTCACGGTCGCGGCTCGGTTTTTATTTACCCCGGCCTACTCCTACGCCGGTTCGAGCACCTGGAGCGTGGTCCTCGCGACCATCTCCTTGACCGCCTTGCGGTATTCCAGCATGTGCGGCGCCATCAGATGAGATTCGAGCGCCTCGATGCCGGCCCAACGCTCGATGAGGATCACCACGTTCTCCCGCACGGGCCCCTGGGCAGGGATGTTCGTCTCGAAGTCGATCGCCGGCCCGTAGTCGAGGCAGCCCGCCTCCCCGCGCACCTTCGGCACGACCTCCTTCAGCGCCCGAAGAAACTCCTCGCGCCGCCCCTGGACCAGCTCGATCGTGGCAATAACGTGAATCATTCGCTACACACTCCGCCGCGGCCCGTGTTTGGTTTCCGTAGGCTTCCGCCGACGGCTATCAACACCTTCCGATCCCCAATCCCCACCCACTGACTACCGACTACCGACTACCCCGTTGTGCCAGCTCAATCGCCTTCAACAGCCCCCGCGCCTTGTTCAACGTCTCGTGCCACTCCTGCTCCGGCACGCTGTCGGCCACAATGCCGGCCCCGGCCTGAACGTAGGCCTTGTCGTCCTGCACCACGATGGTGCGCAGCGCGATGCACGTGTCCATGTTGCCGTTGAAATCGACGTAGCCGACCGCGCCCGCGTACGGCCCGCGCCGGCACGGCTCGACCTCGTCGATAATCTCCATCGCGCGGACCTTCGGCGCGCCCGACACGGTCCCGGCGGGCAGGCAGGCTTGCAGCGCGTCCAGCGCCGTCATCCCCGGCCGCAGCCGTCCCGAGACGTTCGACGTGATGTGCATGACGTGCGAATAGCGCTCGATGGTCATCACGTCGTCCAGTTGCACGCTGCCGTACTCCGCCACGCGGCCCACGTCGTTGCGCCCCAGATCGACCAGCATGACGTGTTCCGCCCGCTCCTTGGGGTCGTCCAACAATTCATGGGCAAGCCGCTCGTCCTCGACCGGATCGTCGCTCCGCCGTCGCGTGCCGGCCAGCGGTCGCACCGTGACCACGCCGTCCACCACACGGACCATCACCTCGGGCGAGCTGCCTACCAGGGTGACGCTCGGCGTGCGAACGTAGAACATGAAGGGGCTCGGGTTCACCACCCGCAGCGTGCGATAAATCTCGAACGGATGCACGCGAATCGGCACGGTCAGCCGCTGGCTGGGCACCACTTGGAAAACATCCCCGGCGCGAATGTATTCGACGCACCGGCGGACGGCCGCCTCGAACTCCTGCTTCGTGAAATTCGACTCGTAGGGTAGGTTTGCCTCGCCCGACGTCCGCACGTCGATCGGATGCAGTGTACACGGAACGGCCGTCAACTGATCCACCAATTCATCGACCCGGCGGCAGGCGTCTTCATAGGCCGCGCGAGGATCGCGCGACGAGCCGTCCATCCGCGCCATCGCCACCACGATCAGCGACTTGGTCACGTGGTCGAACACCACCATCCGATCGTAGAACGCAAAAGCCAAATCAGGCACGTGGCGATCATCGGCCGGCGCGGCGGGCAGTCGCTCGAAACACCGCACCAGATCGTAGCCCGCGTAACCCACCGCCCCGCTCACGAACGGCGGCAGTCCCGGCAGCCGCGCCTCGCGGACCGACTCGACCCGCTTGCGCAGCTCGGTCAGCGGGTTGTCCGTCTCGAACTGGCGCGTGGTCAACAGCGGCGATCCCGACGCCGACACGCCCGAGTGCGAGTTGATCGTCACCCGATTGCCCGACGCCTCGATCTCGAGATAAGGGTGCGTGGCTAAAAAACTATAGCGGCCCACTTTCTCGCCGCCGATCACGCTCTCGAACAGACAGGCACAACGTCCCCCGTCGATCTTGTGAAACGCCGAAACGGGCGTGAGCGAATCGCTCAACAGGCGGCGATACACGGGCACCAGGTCCGCGTCCTTCGCAAGCCGGGCGAACGTCTCGAAGTCGGGCGCGTGTTTTTGTGGTTCTTGAGTCATGGTAGGGTGGGCATCGCCCACC
>DATECS010000129.1:0-3283 GCA_035286785.1 Thermoguttaceae bacterium
ATCTCGGCGTGGCCCGACAACAGGGGACTCGCCCCGCTGCCCCAGCCCTGGTCGCCCAGCGCCACCGCCACCGCCTCGGCCACCCGCCGGTCGCCGGCCAGGCCCAGGTAGTCGTTTGACCCAAAACTGGTGCCTTGCCAGTCGTCCAGCCGCAACCCGGCCGCTTGCGGCCCCTGCCGAGTGCAAAGCTGCCGACAGACACCCCCCTCGCGGAGTAGATCTAGCTCCCGATTGACCCAGGACAGTCGGTCGTGCGTACTATGTTTTGACATGGATGCCTGACGACAATATACTCTCGACGAAGACAAAACCATCCCGTAGGGTGGGCACCGCCCACCAGATGAACGCGAAACTCCGCGGAATATCCCGGAAGCCATTCTAAACGAACGACCGTTCCAAGCGAAGAAACCTGGCTTGTCCGCAAGATTCGCCCGTCCGCGGAAACATTCTCATGGCCATGAAACGATCCCCCTCCGCCGATCGACGCTCGGTAGCGGACCCGGCCGCGCCGATCGACTGGCCGGCCGTGTTGGCCGAGCACAATCGGTGGCTGCGGACGATCGTTCTGGCCCGGGTCGGTCAGCCCGAGGCGGTCGACGAGGTGATGCAGGAGGTGTCGATGGCGGCCGTTCGCCAGCAGGCGCCTCTGGCCGACCCGACCAAAGTAGCCCCGTGGCTGTATCGGCTGGCCGTGACCCAATCCCTTTTGTACCGGAGAAAACAAGGTCGCCGACGCAAGCTGACCGATCGCTACGCCGAGCGCAATCAGCCCCGCGAGCAAGACAACCGCGAGCCCGACCCGTTGGGCTGGCTGTTGGCCGACGAGCGGCGGCAGTTGATTCGCCGGGCCATTGCCAAACTCCCTCCGCGCGACGCCGAATTGTTGCTTCTGAAGTACACTGAAGACTCAAGCTATCACGAACTGGCCGACAAGTTGGGCATCACGGAAAGCGCCGTCGAGGCGCGGCTGCATCGAGCGCGACAACGACTCAGAAAAGAACTCACGCTATTACAGGTAGTGGAAACGCATCCATGAAACGGCAAGACACCCATCCCCAATCGCACGAAGACGATCAGGTTTTCGACCTGCTGGTCGACGGCCAGCTTGACGAAGCCAGCCGACGCGAGCTGCTCGCCGGACTGGACGACTCACCCGGCGGATGGCGACGCTGTGCCCTGGCCTTCCTCGAAGCCCAATCGTGGCGCGAGGCGATGGACGCCTTCACTTCCGTTCGCGCCTCGACGCGAGCGGCCGTTGAAGCGCCGGCCGTGCCCGCCGCGTCGCAAGTTCCCCCGAGAAAACGTCCGCGGCGCGACTACGTCACGGCCCTGTTGGGCATGGCCGCCAGCGTGCTGTTGGGCATCGGCGTCACCTCCTGGATGCACGACATGCAGCGCGGCGGCGGTCCGAGCGGCGGCGGAATCGACATGGCAACTACCCTAGGCGGCTCGGAATACACTCCGTCGCGGATAGGCGACTTCTCGCCACAAATCATCCCGATGAAAAAAGTGCCCGGCCTCGGCTCGGACGTCAAATTGGTCGGCTTGACCGATCGTGGGCCCGACGGACAACTCCGCACGGTCCGGCTGCCGGCCGTCCAACGCGAGCGGCTCGACGAACAGTGGCTCCGCGATCTTCCGTCGGGAATTCCCGAGGGGCTCGCGCAGTCGCTCGAACAATCCGGCCACGAGGTCCATCCGTCGCGTCAGTTGATCCCCTACCGCCTGCCCGACGGCCGCCGGCTGGTCGTGCCGGTCGATCAACTCGACGTGCGCCCGGTCAGCTATTCGCGGTATCAATAGGAAGGGATTGGGGATTGGATTAGAATAATTTCAAATTTGAGATCCGTGTTTTAGCTGTCGGCGGAAGCCCACGGTCGGCAAATACTAGTGAACGCCGCAACGATCCAAGCGTCTGGAAACGCACGGAGAAGAAAGCCATGAACAGTTACATTCGTTCTCTCAAACTCGCGGCGGCGGTCGGCCTGTTGGTCGCCTCGGCCGCGCTGGCCGCGCCCCCGGAACAGCCTGTGGGAAAGAACAACCCCGAACAGCCCACGGTCCGCGTTCTGCCCAGTGGGGATCGCGTCATCGAATTGCGCGAGGGCACGCTCGAATTAGAGGATGGCACTGCTCTCCCAAGCGGCCACACCGTGGAGCGCGACGGGATCGTTAATTCCCCCGGAAACCCAATGGAGGTTAAGCCAACCGGTGTAATCGCCGATATGGGACATCCCAGTACCCTCATGTTGGGCCGTTACTGGATCGGCGTGGGCTGCCGGCGGCTGCCGCCCGTGCTTTATGACCACATCGAGATTCCCAAGGGCCAAGGCCTCGTGGTCGTCGAGGTCGTGCCCGGCGGCCCGGCGGAGAAAGCAGGCATCGCGCCCAACGACATTCTGCTTTCGGCCGACGGCAAGCCGCTTGGCGATCAGCTCGACGTGATTCGCGCGACCCACAAAGCCCAAACGAAATCCATTTCTTTCGAGTTACTCCGCAAAGGTCAGCGCAAGACGATCGAAGTCGCGCCCGAGGAAAATCCTCACTGGAAACCCAAGACCGACCAGCCCCAAGGCCAGCCGCCCGCCGGAACCGCGTCCCCTCAGGCGGCCCCGCCCTACGACGAACTGGAACAGATCTATCAGTGGTTCGAACGCAACCATCCGGGCCAAACGGTCCGTCCCCAGATGCGACTGCGTTTCATGCGGCCCGGCGTGATTCTGCCGCCCGACGCGCCGATGCACCCGGCGCTTCCCGGCGGGACGAGCGTCACGATCATGAAGCGTGGCAACGAGCCGACGCAGATCACCGTCACTCGGGACAAAGACGTCTGGAAGGTGGATGAAAACAGCCTGGACCGACTGCCCGAGGATCTTCGGCCGATGGTCGAGCGGATGTTGCGCGGCCTGGTGATCGCGCCCGACGTGACGTCGCCGCGAGTCGACTTTATGCCCGACTGGATGACGCCGAAGGCCGTGCCGCCGGGCACTCCGGAAGACGTCCAGGTGCTCCGCGAGCGGATCGAAAACCGGATCGAGGAGCGGATGAATCAGATGAACGAGCGGCTCCGCCGGATGCAGGAAGCGATCGAAACCCTGCGCCACGACCAACCCCCGCGCGAAACCCAGGAACCCGCTGAAACCCCGGGACCGGAAGAGAAGTAGTAGGCACCGTAGGCCGGGTCACGACCTTGTCTTTACCCACAAATACCCACATCTTCACAAACCAAATATCAAAAACTCTCGGGAAAACGAGCATTCCTTGAGCCCCACCCACACAGGTG
>DATECS010000130.1:0-8642 GCA_035286785.1 Thermoguttaceae bacterium
GTCCGAAAAGCGTCACGACCGGCAGCCCCAGCGCGGCCGCCATGTGCCGCGGGCCGCTGTCGGTCGAAACCAACAACCGCGACCGCGCCAGACACGCCTTCGACGTGCCGATCCCAATCGGCTGGTCCGCGATCGAAAACACCCGATTGCTCCCGCTGTGACGAACGATGTCCCGGGCGATCACTCGCTCCCCGGGCCCGCAAATCACGAGCACGTCGTGTTTCCACTCGACGACGATCCGTCGGGCCAGGAGTCCAAAATGTTCGACCGGCCAGAGCTTGGCCGCGCCGTAAGCGCCGCTCGAATTCAGGGCGACGACCCGGCCGTCGGTTCGCAATCCCAGGTCGCGCCAGATGCGGTCCGCCGCGGCCTCGTCGGCCGGCGTCGTGTGCAGTTCGAGACGACGCGATTCGGCGGGACAGCCCACCGTCTCGGCCAGGCGAAGGTAGTAATCGACCATCGGCTCTTCGACGTGGCGACCGTTGCAGCGCGGCGGATAGAGCCGGTCGGTCAGCAACAGCCCACGACCGTAGCGGACGTAGCCGACCCGGCGCCCCGACCCGCCCCGCCAGGCCGTCCAGGCCGAACTGAACGAATTGGGCAACAACAGCGCCAAGTCAAACGACTCGTCGCGCATCCGGCGGATGACCGCCGGGCGGCGAAATTCGGTCTGCTTGTCGCTCGGGTCGTAATACCATTGTTCATTGACCCAATCGGTGCCGCCGAGCACGTCGCGCAGGTAGGGCCGCATGATGCCGACGATCCGGGCCTCTGCTCCGAAATGCTTGCGCATCGCGCGAAGCACGGGCGTGGCCATCGTAACGTCGCCAAGCCAGTTGGGAAGAAAAATGGCGATTTTCATATTTCGCGCCCTCTGGCTAACGTTTCCATCTCCGTAGGTCAGGCTGTGTCTGACACCACGAGGTTTCTTTGCTCTTTGCCCGTGTGGTTGTCAGACACAGCCTGACCTACCATCACTGCTCCCCGACCCCTGTTCCCTGCCCACTGCCCGCCGCCTGCTGCGTACTGCCTGCCGCCTGCTGCCCGCTGCCTACTGGAATAGCCTGCCCTCGACGCTGTGCCGCTTGCTGCTGGCGAGCTTCCTCCTCGGCCCAAAGCTGCTGCTCCTGACGGCGGAGTTCGGTCAACGCCTGTTCGTAGGTCATGCCGTGCGTGTTGGCGTATCGCTGGACGTTCTCCGCCGAGCAAGCCGTTCCACGCTGGAAGGCCGGCAACCGCTGATTGGCGCAACCGGGCGCGAGCAACAACAGGCCCAGCGCCGCAGCCGGCAACCATCGGACAAGCGGCAACGACAAATGAGAAAGTGTTTTCCGACCGCGTCGAACCGGGCCGAGCCGGCCGCCGAACAAGCACGTCGATTCCATGAGACCGCCCTCCATGGCAGTTTTTGGACAGCGAACCATATTATCTAGGCGCGAACACGGCCGACCGCGTCTGACGACACAGCCTCCGGAAGGCCCGTCCGAAGAGGGGACTCCGTCGCCCGAAACCTAGACCCACCGGGAGGATAACGTCAAAGGACCGTTTTCGCCAAGAGCAGTTTCTTGGAGAGAATATCGCGACTGAGCAAACAGGGAGCCGTGGGAGACATGGGAAGAAAAGCGAGTTTCATTAGCCGCCACGCCAGCGCGGCGTATTGTGAGAAACATCAGTCTCGTCGAGCAGGCTCGATGGCTACCCCCCGTCCCTCGCCCCTTCACACTTCCTCGCGCTAGCAATCACGCCTTCGGTCGGACTGCTCGCCGTGGCGTAAAGTTTCTTCGGAATCCGGCCCGACACGTAGGCATGATACCCCGACTCGGCCGCCAGACGCATGGCCCGGGCCATCCGCACTGGGTCGGCCGCGTGGGCGATGCCCGTGTTCAACAGCACCCCGTCGGCCCCCAACTCCATGGCCACCGTGACATCGCTGGCCGTGCCCACGCCCGCGTCGACGATCACCGGATAGTCGGGATCGTTTTCCTTGAGATATTCCAGACAGATTCGCAAGGCGTTGGGGTTCAACACGCCCTGGCCGGAGCCGATCGGACTGCCAGCCGGCATGACGGCCGTCGCGCCCGCCTCCTTCAACCGCTTGGCCACCACCGGATCGTCGCTCGTGTAGACGAGCACCTGAAAACCTTCGGCCACCAGTTTCTCCGTGGCGCAGAGCGAATCCACCGGGTCGGGCAGCAACGTGCGGGTGTCGCCCAACACTTCGAGTTTAACCCAATCGGCGCCGGGATTGCCCATTTGCGACAAAATCTCGCGTCCCAGCCGGGCCACGCGCACCGCGTCATCCGCGTTGAAGCACCCGGCCGTGTTGGGCAGGATCGTGTAGCGCCGCGTGTCGATGAAATCGAGCAAATTCTTGCCCGACGCGTCGATCAACCGCTCGCGCCGCACGGCCACGGTGATGCACTCGGCGCCGGAAACGTCCAAGGCCCGTCGCATGACGTCGTAATCGGCGTATTTGCCCGTCCCGACGATCAGGCGGCTGGTGAAAACGTGGGAGCCGAGTTTCAAGGGAGCGACTTCAGGCGGTTCGGCGTTCATCGACGGTTTATCCTCCTCCAACCAGCGTGACCACCTCGACCCGATCGCCCTCGGCGAGCCGTCGGGCAGCGTGCCGGCCGCGCGGGACCAACTCAAGATTGACCTCCACGGCGACCGGTCGCCCGGCCAGATTCAAGGCGTCGAGCAACTCGGCGATCGTCGCGTCGGGCGGAATTTCGCGCGGTTGATCGTTGACGATAATTTTCACGGACTCGTATTCATCTCGCTCCGCGAGATGTCAAAATTGAGTGGATAATATGTGACATCTCGCTCCAGCGAGATGAGTACAAGGCATCTACGGTCGAACGGCGGCGGTGCGAAACTGTCTGACGTCCAGCAGAATGATTTCACCCGTCTGGCCCTGGCCCGAGGCGTGGCGGTTGAGATCCCAAGGAATGGCATAGGCGGCGACCCGGCCGGTGGTGATCTCGGCAACGTAGCAGACGCCGAGGCTGGGCCGAAGCCGCGAGCCGCCCCGCCGAAGATCGTTCAGGCCGGTGACGATCAGGTAGCGTGGGTTGTTCGACGGGCCGATTCCCAGATCATTCAGAATATTGCGTTCAAAAAACGCACTGAACCGAGGCGGAAGCTGGCGCGACAAAACGGCCGCCTTGAGGTCGCCCGTGAGGAAGTCCAGAAAATAAATAGCCTCCACGCTGTCATCGACGAATCCTGTGGAGATGGCGAACGTGTCATAGCGATCGGTCGCCGTGGCGTGCAGCGGGGCATGGGGGCAAAACCCCGCCAGGACCGCCCCCAGCAACAGCCCTGTCACCCCCCAGACCATCGGACGATGCTTCCAGTGCATAAACATACACAATCCTCCTCTGAGAATCATCACCATCCGACATACCATTCGCCCGACTAACGTGTCGAACGACCATTTATCCTAGCGAATTCTCGATCCGTCCGCTAGCCGGCTTCCCGCAAGACGTAGGGTGGGCACCGCCCACCAAAATACGGCTCTTTTGGTGGGCGATGCCCACCCTACAAAGCTTCGTTTCGCAAAAAGATCACTACTTTCGCGGAGCGAAAGGCGACAGTGGCGATCCGCGAGCAGCCCGTCGCCGGGCACTTGCGAAGGCAACTCGATCGGTCTATAAACGGACCATGCCGGCCCATGATCGGCCGCCGCGACGGTGAGCCGCTTTCGGTTCTTGGTCTTGTGGAACTTCATGATCTCAAGAGACTTGCCGGGGAGGTTAATGGTGCAAAGACTTCATGTGGCGTTGATCGGACAAGGTTTCATGGGCCGCACCCACTCGAATGCGTGGGGCCAGGTCGCCAAATTCTTCAACGTGCCCGTCCGGCCCGTCATGCACACGCTCTTCGGCCAGGAGGCGCAAAATCCCCGGGCGTTCGCGGCCAATTGGGGCTGGCAAAACGCCTCGACCGACTGGCAGAGCGTCGTCCGCTCGCCCGAGATCGATCTGGTCGACGTCGCCACGCCCAATTTCATGCACTCCCCGCCGGCACTGGCCGCGCTGGCGGCGGGCAAACCCTGCGCGTGCGAGAAACCGCTGGCCGGTACGCTGGCCGAGGCCCGGGCGATGGCCGACGCGGCGCGAAAGGCCGGCGTGAAAACGTTCGTCTGGTTCAACTACCGTCGATGCCCCGCCGTGGCAATGGCCCATCGACTGGTTAAGGAAGGCGAGCTGGGCGACATTCGCCACGTGCGCGCCACCTACCTGCAGGATTGGGCCGATGAATCGGTGCCGCTGGCGTGGCGGTTCGAGAAGCAATGGGCCGGCTCCGGCGCCCACGGCGATCTGAACGCCCACCTGGTCGACATGACCCGATTCGTCACCGGCCAGGACATCACCGAAGTGGCCGGCGCGGTGGCCGAGACGTTCATCCGCCGGCGCAAGCGGATGACCGGCGTCGTGGCCGGAGGAATCACCGAAGGGCTCCAAAGCTCGACGGAAGAAGGCGACGTCACGGTCGACGACACGGTCCTGTTTCTCGCCCGATTCTCCGGCGGCGCGGTGGCCAGCTTCGAGGCGGCCCGCCAGGCCACGGGAAACCAAAACGCGAACGGATTCGAGCTCAACGGCACCCGCGGGTCGGTGAAGTTCAACTTCGAGCGGATGAACCAACTCGAGTTCTACGACGCCACCGTTCGCCGGGCCGTGCAAGGCTGGACGACCATCATGTGTACCCACGGGGCCGACCATCCTTACGTCGGCAACTGGTGGCCCGACGCCCATTTGATCGGCTACGAGCACGGATTCGTCAACCAGGCGTACGACATTTGTCGAGTGCTCGGGGGCCAGGAGCCGGTCGTGCCGATTCCCGACTTCCAAAACGCCTACGAGACCCAGTGCGTCCTGGAAGCGGCCCTGATCTCGGCCGCCGAGCGCCGCCCGGTCAAGGTGGACGAGGTGAAGTAGAAGAATATTGGCGCATCCAAACGCACTCTACGAAGTCTCCGAGATCAGAAAAACACGCCGATCATGCTTGGGTTCAATGGACGAATCACGACGGTGTAGTACACCGCGGAGCGTATCGCCGTCATTTATAACGCCTTTGCGACCGTATAGGGGACGTTCATCATGAGCGATACTTTCCTTCCCGGCACGCTTGATGCCATTCGACGGAAGGTCGAGTCCGGCGAACGGTTGAATTCGGCCGAGGGAGAGTTCTTATTTGGCGAGGACGTTGATTTGCACGTGGTGGGGCAATTGGCGGATCTCGCGCGGCGGCGGAAGAACGGTCTGGCGACCTATTACAACGTCAACGCCCACGTCAATCCGACGAACGTGTGCATCTATCGGTGCAAACTGTGCGCGTATAGCTGCGATCCCGACGATCCTCGGGCGTTTATGCTCAGCGACGACGAAATTCTGGCCGCGGCCGCCGAGGCCGAACGTGACGGCTGCACCGAGTTGCACATCGTCGGAGGGCTGCATCCCGAGAAACAATTCGACTGGTACCTGGGCATCATCCGGCGGCTGCACACGACGTTTCCGCGACTGCACCTGAAGGCGTGGACCGCGGTGGAAATCGCCCGGTTCGCGGAACTAAGCGGCCTGTCGATCCGCGAGGTGCTCGAACAAATGATCGAGGCCGGCCTCGGCAGCTTGCCCGGTGGCGGAGCTGAAATTTTCGATCCGCACGTCCGCGCGGAAATCTGCCCGCGGAAGGTGGACGCCGAGACGTGGCTCGAAGTCCACCGCACGGCCCACGGCCTCGGCCTGCGGAGCAACGCCACGATGCTCTACGGCCACATCGAATCGATCGACCAACGGATCGACCACCTACTGCGGCTCCGCCGGTTGCAGGACGAGACGAGCGGATTCTTGGCGTTCATTCCGTTGTGCTTTCATCCCGATCGCACCCACATGGCCCATCTGCAACGGACCAGCGGGCTCGACGACCTGCGCACCGTGGCGGTTAGCCGGTTGATGTTGGACAACTTCGACCATGTGAAGGCCTATTGGATCTCGCTCGGCCTGGGCACGGCGCAGATCGCGCAGTCCTACGGGGCCGACGACCTGGACGGCACGGTGCGCAAGGAGAAAATCCACCACACGGCCGGGGCCGAGTCGCCCGAGTGCTTGTCGATCGACGAGCTGCGCGGGCTGATCGAAGAGACGGGCCACGAACCGGTCGAACGCGACACCCTCTATCGCCGCGTGCGACGCGAAGGGACGGAGTGGCAGATCGATCAACCGTCGTAGACATTGCCAAGCCAACCGCAGTCCGTAGGTCAGGCTGTGCCTGACAAAACCGCTAACCATGCGGATCTTCTGTCAGGCACAGCCTGACCTACGGGGATCTACGGGCGTTCATAATCTACCATGCGTCTCGCTCCAGCGAGATGAATACGCGTTAGCCCACGTCGCCCAGCTCGAGCACCTTGCCGTAGCGGGCCAGCATCTGGCGGCGGAGGCCAGCGTGCTCTTCGTGGGCAAGTCCGGGGTCGGACGCGACCAACTCGGCCGCGTCGTGCCGGGCTTCTTCTAAAAAGGCCGTGTCGCGCAGCAGGTCGGCCACGCGGAACGGCGGCAGGCCGTGCTGCCGCGTGCCGAACAACTCGCCGGGGCCACGCAGGTTAAAATCCATCTCGGCCAGCTCGAATCCGTCGGTTGTCGAGACGAACGCCTCGAGCCGTGCGATGGCCTCGTCCGACTCCGTCTCGGCGAACACGGCGCAGTAGCCCGGCGTGCGCCCGCGGCTGATCCGGCCGCGAAGCTGGTGCAATTGGGCCAGGCCGAACCGCTCGGCGTTTTCGATCGTCATGAGCGTGGCGTTGGGAACGTCCACGCCCACCTCGACGACCGACGTCGAGACGAGCGTCTGGATCTCGCCGCTGCGAAAGTCGACCATCACGGCGTCTTTCTCCTCGCTCGTCATCCGGCCGTGGATCAGCCCGACGCGGAACGCTTCGAGCGGCCCGTTGACCAGTTCCTCGTAGGTCTCGTCGAGGCTCACGGCGGCGATCGTTTCCGATTCCTCGACCAGCGGGACAATGACGTAGCCCTGGCGGCCTTCGCCGAGCTTGCGGCGGAAGAAATCCCACCAACGCTCGCGCTGGTCTTCCTTGGCAAGATAGGTGTGGACCTTCTGGCGGCCTGGCGGGCTGTCGCGGAGCGTCGAGACGTCCAAATCGCCGAACAGCGTCATCGTCATCGTGCGCGGGATCGGCGTGGCGGTCATCACGAGGTAGTGCGGGTCGAGGCCCGCCTCTTTCAACGCGGCCCGTTGCCGCACGCCGAATTTGTGCTGCTCGTCGATCACGACGAGGCCCAGCTTGGCGAACGCGACGTCTTCCTGCAGGATCGCGTGCGTGCCGACGACCAGATCGACCGTGCCGGCGGCGATCGACGCGAGTGCCTCGCGTCGATCCGGCGCGGAGAGCCCGCCGATCAACGGGCAGAGCCGCACGTGGCTTCCTGCCAACAGGCGGCGAAGCGTCAGGACGTGCTGCCGGGCGAGCACCTCGGTCGGCGCCATCAGCGCGGCTTGATAGCCGTGAGCCACGGCGGCCAACATCGCATAGACCGCGACGATCGTCTTGCCGCTGCCCACGTCACCTTGCAGCAGACGGTTCATCGGCACGTCCCGGGCCATGTCGGCCGAGATTTCGGCGATGGCCGTTTGTTGGCCCTCGGTCAAGTCGAACGGAAACCGCCGGCGGATCCGCGCGTCGATCTTGGCCGAGACTTCCATCCGCGGCGCGCGGCTGGCCGCTTGCTGCTGACGGCGACGCACGGCCAGGCCGAGTTGCAGAATGAGCAATTCCTGATAGACAAACCGACGCCGGGCCGCTTCCAAATCTTCCCAATTGCCGGGAAAATGGATCGCCGGCAACGCTTTGGCAAGCGGCCATAGGCGGTGCGCGGCGAGATAGTCGGCCGGGAACACCTCGTCCAACAGTCCGACGTGTGTTTCGAGTACGCCGCGAACGATCCGGCGCATTTGCCACTGCTGAAGACCCTCGGTCAGTGGATAGACGGGCAGGATTTGTCCCTCGGGCTCGGCTTCGTCGTCGGCCAGCGTGGTGACCATCGGATGCGACATTTCCCAGAACAGGCCGTTGCGCTTCGGCTTGCCCGAGAGCATGACCGGTTGGCCCCGGGCGAATTTATCGCGCATGAACGGCTGGTTGAACCAGATGGCGCGAAGGTGGCCGCCGCACCGCCCGCGGATCAACACGCCGAGCACGCTGCGGCCCGGCCCGGTGCCGCGGAGTTCATACTCGACCACCGTCCCGCGCACCGTTTGCAGCTCGCCCTCTTCGAGTTCGTCGATCGCGCGGAGCCGGGTGAGATCCTGATAGTCGCGCGGAAAGAGAAATAAAACGTCGGCCGCCGTGCGGAGCCCAAGCCGCTCCAACAACGGCGCGCGCCGCGGCCCGACGCCCGGCAGGAATTGCACCGGCGTGGTCAAAATCGGGGCGGAAGCGTCCTTTTTATCTGGCGGGACCATGCGGGTTATTGTAACGGGCAAAAAATCGGCTGGAAAGGGCCGAAGAAAGGCTGAATTCCAGCCTAGAAAAGACGGCGCAAAGCATCCTGAAGGCTTGTCGTCGCACGTTCCGTTAGTCGTCGGCCATGAGCAGATCGACGGCCAAGGCGACCTTG
>DATECS010000131.1:0-5568 GCA_035286785.1 Thermoguttaceae bacterium
CTTGGAAGATGTCCAACCGCTCCCTAACGGTCGCGGCTCGGTTTGTTGGATGTGGATTGACAGGGCCTCCCCGCCGCGCCACACTGGGACGATGAGCCCTGATGTTTCTCCTTCCCATTCCGACGCTCCTTCGCCGCTTGAAGGCAAGCGGGTCGCCCTGGTCGGGCGGTTCGCCAGCATGGCCAAGCGCGATCTGGCCCGGGTGCTGCGCGGACACGGCGCGACGGTGAGCGAACAGGCCCATCCGGGCGTCGATCTCGTGGTCGTCGGCGAAGAAGGGCTTCCCCTGCTGGACGAGACGGAGCTGGAGGACTCGCTCGACGCGGAAACCTTCGAGCAAATCCGACGGGGCCGGATCGAGCTCGTGCCCGAGACGCTCCTTTGGCAGCGACTCGGCCTAGTCGAGGCCGACCAGCAGGTCCATCGGCTCTACACGCCCGCCATGCTGGCCGAGTTGCTCGGCGTTCCCGTGGCGGTGGTCCGCCGGTGGCAGCGGCGCGGGCTGATCGTGCCCGCGAAGGAAGTCCATCGGCTGGCCTATTTTGATTTTTGCGAGGTGGCGGCCGCGCGGCGTCTAGCCGAACTGCTGGCCGCCGGCGTCTCGCCCCGCGCGATCGAACGCAAGCTCAAGGTGCTGCGCGACGTTTTGCCGGGCGTGGATCGGCCGCTGGCCCAGTTGTCCATCATTATCGAAGGCAAGCAGATTTTGCTGCGCCAAGGCGACGGCCTGGTCGAGCCGGGCGGGCAATTGCGATTCGACTTCGACGCAAGCGATCTCCCGGAACCCCCGCCCGCGACGCCCGATGTGGAAGACGTTTTGCCCATGAACGAGGCGCCGCCGGTCCATTCGCCGCAAGATATGGCCGTGCTGGCCGCCGAGTTGGAGGAGGCCGGTCGCCTGGGCGAAGCGGCCGAGATGTATCGCGCGGCGATGGCCGCGGGCGGGCCCACCGCCGAATGGTGCTTTCATCTGGCCGAACTGCTCTATCGCCTCGGCCAGACCGACGCCGCGCGGGAACGTTACTACATGGCCATTGAACTCGACGAGGATTTTGTCGAGGCCCGGGCCAACTTGGGCTGCGTGCTGGCCGAGTCGGGCGAATTGGAGTTGGCCGCGGCGGCGCTGTCCGGCGCGTTGACCCATTATCCAGATTATCCCGACGCCCAATATCACCTAGCCCGAACACTCGATCGCCTGGGCCGCGCGGATGAGGCTCGGGAGCATTGGCAGGCTTTTCTCCGCTTGGCCTCGGACAGTCCCTGGGCCGACGAGGCGCGGGCCCGGCTCCGGAGTCCGGGGGGCTTGCAAAGCGACGCGGGTGGGATATCATAATGGGGCTCTAGTGCGAATCGCGCGATCCGGTCGGACCGTGACGGCGGATCATAAACCTTCAGAGCGCTGGATTCGATGGAACGTGTACTTTTCGAGTACTATCTCGATCCGACGACCTGGGTCTACCTCTCGTCGTTGATGACGATCGGCATCTATTTCAAGTTTCGCCGATTCTGGAGCGTGCGCAATCTGGACCTTCTGGGCCTGATCACCTTCGCGCCGGGCCTCCTGCTCATCGCCCGATCCGACGAACGGCTGCAACGCCTGGGCTACATCTGGCTCACCGTCGTGGGCGTGGCCTATTTGATTCGGCTTCTGATCGATCCCCTGATGGTGCGCCGCCCGCTTTTGGAGCCCAATTTGTCGGTCGACGGACTCATGTTCACGGGCGTGGCGTTGTTGGTTTTTCTGGTGGCCAACGTCGTGATGACCCAACTGCTCGAAAGCGACCGCGAGGGCGCCCGGCGGATGGACATGATCCTGGCCGGAAAAATGACGTTCGACGAGCTGCAAAACACGAAGCAGATCGAGCCCGGCTATCCGCTGTTTCACGTCTTCGCCACGTTTTCAAACACGACTCTCGCGCCCGACACGGCGGCCGAGGCGGTTCCCCTGCCTCGCCGCGAGCTGGTCCGCGCCGTGGCGACTCGCGGCAGCGTGATCCTGGGCCACCTGGCGATTGTGATCGGCATCGTGCTGATCGGCTATCGTCATTTCGACAATCTTCACACGGGCATGGCGGTCGCGGCGCTCTACCTGCTGTTGCCCTACACGTCGCAGATGACCTCGCGGGTGGATCACGTCGTGCCCGCCGCGCTGTTGGTTTGGGCTGTCGAGGCCTATCGGCGGCCCGTGATGGCGGGTCTGTTCCTCGGTCTGGCCGGCGGGCTGATCGGCTATCCGCTTTTCCTTCTGCCGCTGTGGTGCAGTTTTTACGCCCAGCGAGGCTTGGTGCGATTTCTCCTCGGGGTCGTCGCCGCGTTGGCGCTGCTCGTGGCGACGCTGGCTCGCGTCTCGCCCGACTCCGCGTCGTTTTTCTATCACCTGGGCACGATGTTCGGCGTCAACGCGTGGCGAATCGAGACCACGGCCGGGCTCTGGAAATTCCACGAAGCGGTCTATCGCATTCCGGTGGTCGTCGCGTTCGTGGCCGGCTGTTTGGCCTTCGTACTTTGGCCGCCGCAGAAGAACCTGGGCACGCTGTTGAGCTGCTCCGCGGCGGTGATGCTGGCCGTGACGTTCTGGTACGATCCCACCTCGGGCGTTTACCACATGGCGTGGTTCCTGCCTCTGTTGCTATTGACCATCTTCCGGCCGAATCTGGAAGACCGCGTGGCGTCGGTGGCCGTCACGGAAGTGCGGTGGTTCCGCCGCGCGGCGCCGGGTGCCTGATGTAGGCCGGGTCGTGACCCGGCGCGTGTGACATCACGGCCACCGTCGTTGCCGGGTTGCAACCCGGCCTACGAGTCTTTCGTCCCCCGCCGCCCGCCCCTCAATCCCTCCGCGCGTCCACCGTCGGCCGCTTGTTGTGCTGGGCGTACCAGTATTTCCAGGCCTCGACGTCGAACCCGAAGTTGACGTTGCCGCCGACCAACGAGACGATCGCGTCGAGCACGGCCTGGTTTTCCTTGGTCACGCGGACGCGTTGCACGCGAGGGCCGACTCCCAGGCCCGTGCCGCCGGAGCCAAAGCTGGCGCCGATGTTGCCCGGGTTGCCGGAGTTGATCTTGTAGGTGTGCCGCGTGACCAGGGCGTCGATCAGCGGGGGAACGGCCGACTTGTCGCCCATGTAGCTCAGGCCGACCGCCGCGCGGTTGATGATTTCGTTGTCCTTGTGCTTGAGCATGCGGATGAAATAGGCGACCACGTCGGGCCGTTTTTCCTTGCGAAGGTGATCGAGACAGAGCAACCGCGTCTCCTGGTCGTTGTCCTCGACGGCGCAGATGGCGAGCGCCTTCACCGCGTCGGGCGTGTTGAGCCGCCCGAGCGCTTCGAGGTAGATCGCTTTGACCTCGCGGCGTTCCCCGTTGGCCAGAAAGTGGTCCAGGGCCCCGACGGCCGCCGGGTCGTCGATGGCCAGAATGGCCTGGCGGCCTTGCTCGAAACGGTCGCCGTCGAGCCAGGTGTCGTAGCGTTTCACGAGGCCGAACCACTTCTGCCGTCCCTTGGCGGTTTCGTCCTGACGTTTGAGGATTTCGATTTCCTGCGCGGTGCGCCATCGGCCGCGGAACCACTGGTAGCCGCGGTCCTTCATCGTCTCGCGCCGGGTTTTCCACTCGCCCTCCACCTTGGTGTAACCCAGCGCGGCGCGGGCCGCGGGGTGGTCGGGATCCATTTGCAGGATTCGATCCAGGTGGACCTTGCGCTGGGCCGAAAGAAAATTCTCGCGGCACCATTCGGCCAGCTTCCAGTGGCCCTCGATCGTGTCGGGCGATTCGGCGCGGCGCTTCTCGTATTCGGATTCCTTGGGGCTCAAGACCTCGCGGCGCGCGACCTGATCGGCGGCCAGCGTGATCCGGCCGCCGGAGAGCGTTTCGATCCGGTAGGTTTTTCGAGGCGACTCGTCCGGATTGAGCAGGCGCCCCACGACCCGGCCGCCGTCGCGCAGCTCGAACGATTCGCCTCGCGCCGGCGAGACGCATGCAAGCGTCAGCACGATCAGCGCGGCCGCGCGGACGTGTTCGACAAATCGCAACATGGGAGTCATCCAAACCGGGTTAGCCGTCGAGCCTGCTCGACGCTTCCTTGGGAGCGGCCCACGGCGCCGTGCAGGCACGGCGGCGAACATGGGAACAACCGCGGCACCACTCCCTTTCAGTATACCGGCCGAACGGCTTTCCAGCCAAATCCATTCCCCCCGAATGAACGATCGGTTCAATTGTAACGCCTCTAACCAATGAATCGGTCGGGCGGAGTCCGCTGATGAAACGGGCCTCCGGCGGACGAAAGAAGTGACGGGGCTCCCTGTACTCATCTCGCTGGAGCGAGATGTCCCAAACAAGGGTTGTCCTGCTGGGATGTCCAAGTTCCGGGAGACATCTCGCGGAGCGAGATGAGTACGGGGATCGATTCACGAAGGAGGCCGCCATGTGGAAACGTTTCTCCGTGTTGCTCGTGTTTGCCGCGGCCGGCGGCATGTACTACTTTCTGACGCACTATGACGTCAGCCGGCAGAACGGCAACCTAGTGATTCGTCCGCGAACGGGCACGGAGGCCACGCTGGTCGGCGTCAGCACGTCCATGCCCGTCCCGCCGGTGACCGATCCGGGCCGCACGACGCTCCGGCTGGCCACCTTCCAGGTGGGCCCGCTGGACCGCAACAAGCTGGCCAGCCCGTTGGTCGCCGCCCATCTGGCCACGCTTTTGCGTGATTTCGACGTGGTGGCCGTCCAGGGTCTTCACGCGCCGAACCAGGGGCTCATCCGCGACCTGGTTCGCCATGTGAACACGGCCGGCGGCAACTACGATTTCGCCGTCGCGCCCGAGGTCGGCGCCGAGCCGGTCGAGGCGTACAACGCCTTCCTGTTCGACGCGGGCCGAGTGGAAGTGGATCGCTCGAGCGTCCGGTCGGTCGAGGATCCGGCCGGGCGTCTGCGCCACGCGCCGCTGATGGCGCTGTTCCGCGCGCGGGGCGTGGCGGCCGAAGAGGCGTTCACGTTTCTGCTGGTCAACGTCGAACTCGATCCGAAGCAGGTGGACATGGAACTCGACCTGTTGGACGACGTTTATTTCGCCGTCGCCGGAAGCGTGCCCGCCGAGGACGACGTGATTTTGCTGGGCGATTTCGAGAGCGACGACCGGCGTTTCAGCCAATTGGGCCGCGTGCCCAACATGGCGTGCGCCGTCTCGGACACGGTGAGCACGACGCGGGGCACGTCGCTGGTCGACAATATTTTGTTCAACCGCCGCGCGACGACCGAATTCACGGGCCGCGGCGGCGTGGTCGATCTGGTGCGGCGGCTGAACCTCAACATCGAGGAAGCCACGATGATCGCCGAACACATGCCGGTCTGGATCGAGTTGAGCGTGTTCGAGGGCGGCCAGGCGGGGCGCATCGCCACCGACGCGCCGAATCACGAACTCCGATAACGCCCCCGGCGCCAACAGAGCAACGTGACGAGGATGTTTCCCCGCCGGGCTTGTCCCGGTGGAAAACGGTTTGGGAGCTACAAGAAAAACAACCATGATTGCGTGCCCAACCTCGTCCGCCGCTTGAAGCGGCGGACGAGGTTGGG
>DATECS010000132.1:0-33213 GCA_035286785.1 Thermoguttaceae bacterium
CCTCGTGATTGGCGGAGCGTCTTCATGCGAGTGCCGCCAAGAGATGGAGGACGATACGTCCGTCAGTATAACAGACCAACCCCGCCCCAACAATCGCGGCCGCCGCGTCGTAACGAGTTTTTCACGCCTGCGGGAAGGACACCAGCATCTTCGATGGAAAGACTTGAATTCGCCGCGTTTATCGGGTATGTTTCAGTCCTGTCTTCTCCGCTTACTATTCCCTGCGGACGACTTCTGATCGCATTGCTCATGACTGAAGATCCGAGGACAAACTTTCTGCCGGAGGGCTTTTACGAAGAGTTCGGCGTCGCGTGGACCAATGATGCACGATGGAAAGTGGTGAGTCGCTACTTTCAGGTCAAGCCCGTCGCGTCGAATCACGACATCCGGCCCGGGATGCTCTACTTTGTTTGCGCGGAAGATAGCGACGTCCTGCGCAGCGGCGGCGATCGGCCCAATGACGACCCCGTGCCGATGACCAACGCGCTGACCGGGCAGCTTTTGACGCCACTGCCTCGCAAGATGCTTTTCGAGCTGGGCAAGAAATCGCAGGCTTTCAAGCTGACACCCCGGGCCGCGGCGCCTCGGCCGGTCGCTCCGGCCTCGACCGAATCGGACCTGGAACCGGAGGACGTTGCCTCCCGCGAAACGGACGTGCCCGAGGATCCGTCCGCGAAGCCCGCCGTGGCGAGCACGATCGAAATGGGCTCGTTCACCCAGCTATTGACGGCGGCTCAGAACTGCGGGATCGTGCCGGGCGCCGACCAGATCGGCCACGTGCGCGACTGCGAGTACCGCGCGGGCAGCTACCAGATCGCCTTCGAGGGTATCGAACGGCTGTACGTCGGATTCAAGCAGGCGGCCGACGCCCGGGTGCAACGCCTGCGCCGCGAGGAGGTCGATTACAAAAGCGGCGTGCTGAAAATGTCGGTCAAGGAGTGGCAAAAGAAAAAGCACCGTGACATCGTTCAAACCAATCTCATCGAACGCGCCAGCCGCCACTTCGTCCGCGTGCTCGACGGCCTGCGAACATTGATGCTCTCGCGGTAGCTTGTAGGGTGCGTCTGGGCGCACCTTGTTGTATTCCTCACGCTCCGCGTGAGGTTCCCCAGAGAGCCTCCAAGTGGACCTCACGCGGAGCGTGAGGAATACAGAGATGCGTGTAAGATGAAATGGTGCGTCCAGACGCACCCTACTTTTCACCCTTCATACTTCACCCTTCACACTTCCTCCAATCGACCAGATGGACCTCGACGTTCTGTCGCCCCCGGAAGGTGTTGATCACGGGTCGGAAGGCGATTTCGATCGGTCCGTCGAGCGCCGCGAGTTCGTCGCTCCAGTCGCCGCCGCCGAAGGCGACCGCGCGGAGCCGGACGTCGTGTTGCACGAGTTGCAGCGAGAGGTGATGCCCGCCCGTGCCGATCGGCCGCGGTGGTTCGGCCAGCCGAACGCCCGAGGTGCATAGAAGCGGTCGCGGGTTGCCCTGGCCGAACGGTGCGAGTTGCTCGATTTGTCTGACGGATTGCGGCGACAGCATGCCGAGCGGCGCTTCGGCGTCGATCCAGAGTTCGGCCTCGCGTTGCTGGGGGGTGATTTCGGCCGCGACGTATTCGCAAAAAGCCTGACGGAAGGCGTCAAGGTTGCGCCGCTCGATCCGCAGCCCGGCCGCCGCCGCGTGGCCGCCGAATCCGACGAGGTATTCTCGACAGGCTACAAGCGCCTCGTAGAGATTGAACCCCGGCACGCTTCGCGCCGAACCGATGCCCGGCTTGGCGTCGAACTTGTCCCAGGCCACTAGAACGACCGGCCGGTGGTGTTTTTCGACCAAGCGGCCCGCGACAATGCCGATCACGCCGGCGTTCCAATCGTTTCCGGCCAGCACGAGCGCCGCGTCGCCCACCGGATCGAAATCGCTCTTCGCCATTTTGTTGGCGGCCAGGAGGATGCGCCGTTCGAGCGTTTGGCGGTCGGCGTTGAGCTTTTCGAGGTAGTCGGCCAACTCGCCCGCGCGGTCGGGTTTGTCCGTGACCAAAAGTTCAACCGCGAGTTGGGCCTGGCCGAGCCGTCCGGCGGCGTTCAACCGAGGGCCGATCGAGAACGCGACGTCTTCGCTCGACAACTCAGGCTTGTCGTCGAGCTTGGCCACGCGAGCCAGCGCCGCGAGTCCCGGCGTCGAGCGTGCCGCCAATGCCCGAAGCCCGTGCGTCACCAGAGCACGATTTTCGTCAACCAGCGGGACCATGTCGGCCACGGTGCCCAGCGCGGCCAGTCCGGTTGCTTCGAGCAAGAAGGTTTTCATTCGCGGCCCGACCCGTTTCGCCTGACTCGCCTGCTGACAGACGGCCCAGGCCAACTTGAACGCCACGCCCGAGCCGCTCAACTGGCCGAACGGATAAGCAGTGCCCGGCAACCGCGGATGCACGATCACGGCAGCCCCGGGCAATTCGGCGCCCGGCTCATGGTGATCGGTAACGATCAGTTCGACGCCGCGTCGGGTGGCCGTGGCCGCCTCCTCGACGCTGGCGATTCCGCAATCCACGGTGACGAGCAGTTCGGTCTTACGGTCGGCAAGCGTCTCGATCGCCTCGTGGTTCAGGCCGTAGCCTTCGTCAATACGATGGGGCACATAGTAGCCGACGTTGCCGCCGAGCATCTGAATGCACCGCAGCAAAAGCGCCGTGCCGGTGATCCCATCGACGTCGTAGTCGCCGTAGATCACGATCCGCCGGCCGGCCGCAATGGCGGCATGGATTCGCTCAGCCGCCGCCGTGCAACCGGGCAAATCGGCCGGGTCGTGGAGATCCGAGAGTTTCGGCGCGAGAAATTGCTGGGCGACGCGCGGATCGGAGATTCCGCGACAAAGCAATAAGCTGGCCACCACCGGCGAAATAGACGCCGCGCGGGCCAAATCGGCGATCCGCTGGGGATCGTGGGGTTGTATGCGCCACCGCTTGGGCATCCTTGACCCCTTTCTGGTCCGCGCCGGCCGCGGCTATTTTTTCTTCTCGACGTGCATGGTGTGCTTGCGAAGCCGCGGGCAGTACTTCTTCAATTGAAGCTTTTCCCCGCCCGGCTTGCGACGAAGCGTGTAGTTGTAATCGCCCGTTTCTTCGCACACCAGGAAGACGGTTTCCGCCTTTTTCTTGCCTTTCGCCATCGACGACTCTCTCCTAGCCAGTAGACGTGTTTCCTTGGAAACAGCTTCTTAAGGGGTCCATTATAGCAATCCCTGCCGCCAGCGGAACCACTGACTTGCCTTAATCCAAGGGCTAGACTACTTTGGGTGTAGGGGGGCGGTGCATCGCCCCGTCCATGCGCGGAAACACGGCACCCATCCGTCCGGGTGGGTGCGTTACCGCGTCGGAGTAGAGGCCATGGCGCAAGCCAATTCCCACGATCAAGACACGGACTCGCCGGGCCATGCCGCCGGGGGGGATCCGATGCCGCGCGGAAGTGTCTTCTGGACGTGGCTCGGCGACGCGACCTATCAGATGCCCAGTTGGCTGGCCAGTGTGATTGTTCACATGGGCATTTTGATATTGCTGGCGTGGCTCACGCTCCCGCCGGCGACGGTCGACCGCATGATCAACCATCTGGTGGTCTCGACCGACGACAAGGGCATGGACGATCTCGAAGGCCTGGAAGACCAGCCGCTCGAAAAAACCGACCTTCAGATCGTGCCGGAAGAAGTTCTGAATGTTGAAAATTCCGTCACGGCCGATGCAACGTCCGTGACGCCGGCCGAGAGTGCTCCCGCCGCCGCGGCCCCGTCGGTTGACTTGAGTGAATTCGGCTTCACCACCGCCGCGCCGCGAAGCGATCCGATGGCGGTCGTCGGGGGACTCGGCGGCGACGCGCTCGCGGGACGCGGCGACCGCCGGCGCGGAGATCTCGTCGCCAAGGCCGGCGGTACTCCTCAAAGCGAAGCGGCCGTGTCGGCCGCGCTGGAGTGGTTGGCCGACCATCAATTCGCCGACGGCGGGTGGAGCTTTGCCCATCCCTTGGCCCCGCAATGTCGCGGCCGGTGCGGCAACCCGTGCAATTCCCGATTTACCTCGGCCCGAAACGCGGCGACCGGCATGGCTTTGCTCCCATTCCTCGGCGCCGGTCAAACCCATCAAAAAGGCAAATACAAAAAGGTGGTTCGGGCGGGCCTCTATTTTCTCACCAGCCGCCAGGATCCACAAACCGGCAGCCTTTGGGAGTCGGGCGGCCAGATGTATTCCCACGGCATCGCGTCGATCGCGCTGTGCGAGGCCTACGCGATGACGCACGATCGGGCCCTGGCCGGTCCAGCGCAGGGGGTCATCAACTTTATCTCTTTTGCCCAGGATCCCGTCGGCGGCGGGTGGCGGTACAACGTCCGCGAGCCGGGCGACACGTCGGTGGTCGGCTGGCAGATCATGGCCCTGAAAAGCGGCCACCTGGCCTATCTGGTCGTTCCGCCGGCCACGGTGAAGAAGGCTTCCAACTTTCTCGACAGTGTCCAGAGTTCCAGCGGGGCCAACTACGGCTATCTTGGGCCCGGCGAAGGCCCCTCGACCGAAGCCACCACAGCCATAGGGCTGCTCTGTCGAATGTATCTGGGCTGGAAAAAGACCGAGCCCGACCTGGAGCACGGCGTGAAGTGGCTGAGCCGGCGCGGCCCCAACCGGAACCTTTATTATGACTACTACGCCACCCAGGTCATGCGTCACTGGGAAGGCGAGCCGTGGAAGAAATGGAACGCCGTGATGCGAGACTCGCTGGTCGATTCCCAGTCGCGCCACGGTCACGAGGCCGGCAGTTGGTTCATCACCGACGAGGGCAACCGCATGAGCCGCAACAACGAATTGGCCGGGCGTCTCTATTGCACGGCCCTGGCCACGATGATCCTCGAGGTCTACTACCGCCACATGCCCATCTACGCCAAGCAAAGCACCCAGTCGGGCTTCTCGGCGGAATAGACTGACCACAAATAAAACCGAGCCGCGACCGTGAGGGAGCGGTACGGGTATTGCGAACGGCCCCGCTATGGCAGTAAAACTTATGTGATACGCTTGGAACGATCCAGACCAACGCGTGGGAAACGAAACGGGGAAACTATTGACATGAAGAAGGCTATTCTCGCTATTGCGGTCGTAGCGGTCACCATTGCCACCGGTGCGTACATCGTCGTGCCCCAACTTCATCTCCGGCGTCTCGAACATTCGCTGTTTGCCGCAACTGATGCAAAGACGGCGGCCCGCGTCACCAGAGTGATTCTAAAAACCAACAGTCCGCGAGCGACGGATGTGCTCGTCCGATATGCCCGTGAGCACCAGCGGTGCGATTTCGACTCGCTTCACAAGATCGCTCTTCTCTGCGACGAGATCAACGGGCAGATACACATAGTTTATGTCGGGCCATGTGGTCCCAAGGTCTCGACGGGCAATCCCGCAATCGACAAGGCGGTCGAAGCAGTAATTCCGGAAACTACCTCGGAGTCCCTCTTCGTCGGCCAACCACCGCACCTGTTCAACGGGATCCATCTTCTGCTTTCCCAGCCAAACCAAGTCGAATTCGTCTTGAGGCCGAAAGGTAACGATCCATGGCTCCGCCTCCGTTTCGTGTTTAACGAAGGAGGGCTCGTGGCGTCGGGTTCTCACGATGTAAACAATGCGGACCTGAACCAGTGGCGGAAGACCAAAGACTGGCCGAAGTCGTGGTAGCGAAGGTGTTTTGGTGGGCGGTGCCCACCCTACCTCTCTGCAATCGCTCCCTCACGGTCGTGGCTCGGAAGAAACGACGAGTCTCCCAGCTCTGCAACCCGCCTGAGGGGGTAGGTTTGCGTGGCTTATCCAGAATTTCCGTTTTCAGCCTATTGACGGATCTGGCGCGATTGCTAACTATTCATATTGTGGCGGTCGTTGACGTCTGCTGGCGAGTCGTCGAGTGTCACTATTGGCGGCTCTTCGGTGGTACGGATGCCCGCGCGAGCGGCATGATGTTCCAACGCGACACCTGGGGGTGTCCGTCGTTGCGTGGCGTC
The DNA here is from genome assembly GCA_035286785.1 of Thermoguttaceae bacterium. Taxonomy (GTDB): domain Bacteria; phylum Planctomycetota; class Planctomycetia; order Pirellulales; family Thermoguttaceae; genus UBA11386. The sequence continues at coordinate 6,011 of DATECS010000132.1, forward strand.
AACGTCGTTTCTTCCGCGAGGGGGAGAGTCGCAACCGGCCTGCGTCCCTAAATTCTTTTCTAGAAAGAACTTGCGTCAGTTCCCCCGAGACGAGCCCTGTGGTTTGGCACCCAAGCTGCAATCACAGCTAGCCGGCCCCCTAGAGCACGTCCCGCTGTCGCATCCGTAGTCGAGGATTTCACCGTGACCCGAGTCAACCGCCCGCGCGCCACCCGAAAGTCTTCTCCCGAGACCTCAAACTCGACGCCCAACTGTCCGTTTGGCGACAAGCAAACGACGCCGGCGGACGCCGCCCACTTCGACGAAGCATCGGACAGCCCGGGGACTTCCGAATGGCAGGACGATTTCTTGCCCGAGGAAGCCGTCGAGGAAGTTATCGAGGAAGCAGTCGAGGAGCCGAGTCTCGAAACGGAGGGCGGCGAGCATATTGACGATCCGGTGCGGATCTACCTGATGCAGATGGGCGAGATTCCGATGCTCGACCGGCGCGAGGAAATCGCGGCCTCGCGCGAAATCGAGCGAACCCGGATTCGTTTTCGCCGTTCGATGCTCTCGACGGACTATATGCTGCGGGCCGCCGTCATGCTGCTGGAACAGGTCCGCGACGGCAAGCTCCGCCTCGACCGAACCATTGAAGTCTCGGTGACCAATATCAAGCAGAAGCAGCGCATCGTGCAGCTTTTAGGCCCCAATCTAGAGACGCTCCACCATCTGCTCCGCGCCAATCGTAAGGACTTCGCTCAGGTCGTCAGTCGCCGGGCCAGCGACGAAGTGCGACACGAAGCCTGGCATCGCCTTTTGCGGCGTCGGGCGAAGGCCGTTCGGCTGATCGAGGAATTCGGGCTGCGGTTTGGACGGCTCAAACCGGGTCTCGTCAAACTCCGGCAGATTTCCGAACGAATGGACTATCTGGTCGGACGGATCGCCGAGGCGAGTCTGGCGTCCGACGATCCGATTGACATAACGCCCCTGCGTCGAGAACTCATCCAACTGATGGCGGCCACGCACGAAACGCCCGCCACCTTGCGGCGGCGAATCGTCAGAGGTGTCGATCTTCAACATCGCCACCAGGCCGCTCGCCGCGTCCTTTCGGCGGGCAACCTCCGGCTGGTCGTCTCGATCGCCAAGCGTTATCGCAACCGCGGGCTGAGCTTCCTCGACCTGATTCAGGAAGGCAACACGGGGCTGATGCGGGCCGTCGAAAAGTTCGAATACCAACGGGGCTATAAGTTCTCGACCTACGCCACCTGGTGGATTCGCCAGGCCATTACCCGGGCCATCGCCGACCAGAGCCGCACGATCCGCGTGCCGGTCCACATGATCGAGACGATGAGCAAGGTCCGCATGGCCGCCCATCGGCTCGTGCAGGAATACGGCTGCGAGCCGACGGTCGAGCAGACGGCCCAGGCGGCCGGCGTGACGCCCGAGGAAGCGGCCTGCGCCCTGCAGATGCACCATCAGCCGCTGTCGCTCGACCAGCCGATCAGCGACCACGACGACAGTTTCTTCGGCGAATTCCTCCAGGACCACCGCGAGGAAGACCCGCTGCACGACATGAATCGCGAGTTGCTCCGTTCGCGCATCGCCAGCGTACTCAAGGCGTTGAACTACCGCGAACGCGAAATCATCCGCCTTCGCTACGGGCTGGTCGACGGCTACGCCTACACGCTCGAGGAAGTCGGCAAGATTTTCTCGGTCACGCGGGAGCGAGTCCGCCAGATCGAGGCCAAGGCGGTGCGCAAGCTCCAGCACCCGATCCGGTCTCGCCGGTTGTCGAATTTCATCGAGCAGCCGTTACTCGCCCCGATCGACGCTCCGGCGACGGACAGCCCGATGCTACGAAGCCTCTGATTCAGTTCGACGGCAGGAACATCGGCGCCCAGGGCGGCATCTCCTTCGAGGGCTCCTTGAAGGCCTTCAGGATCTCGTTGGGCACGTACGCCTTGCGAATGACGATCGAGTAGACGTGCTGGTCGAACCAAGCGTCGTACATCGTCCAGTAGCCCTTGTGGCCGCGGTCCGTTCCCCAACTGTTTTCGACGAGCCACTTGACCGGCTTGTCGTCGCGCACGTCGACGCCGGTGAGCACCATCGCGTGGTTCGACACGCCGCCGCGGGTGAACAGCCGGTCGGCCTTGCTCTGATTCAGATCGACGCCGTAGATCGCCCCGTAGTCGAACAGGTCGACCTGCATGATGCCTTGGGCCCGATCCATGTCGTGGGTGGCGTCGGCGCCGAACCAGACGGGATCGTCCGCCAGAACGCCCTTCAACGCAAGTTGCTTGAGCGTGTCGATCGGCACGTTCACATAGTGGAACTCCGGCGTGTCGAGGACGTTGCGAATCCGCCGCAGCCGATAGTGCTTTTGATAGGGATACGTCGGATCGTTGCACAGCGTGACGTACTGATCGAGATCCACGCCGACGCACTTCTCATAAAAACTCCGCGGCGTGTATTTATTAAGCGGCCCGACTTTGTCCTTCTTGTTGACGAAGCGAAACTCGAACTCGACGGGCGGCTCGCCGTATTGGAGAACGAGAATCCGATAAATCTCGGCCAGCATCCGCTTCTTCGCTGCGCGGAGCTCGTCGATCGACTTCTTCTTGGCGGCCATCTCGCGAAGCGTTATCGTGTCGATCCGCAACCGGCGTTCCAACACGGCGTTCATGATCTTCGTGTCCGACGACGGGACGGTCTCGGGCATGACTTCCTTGGGAACCACCCCGTACTTGCGCACCAGCGCGACGAAATAATCCCAATACCCCCCGTCGGTCATCGGCTCCTTGAGCAGGAAATCCATCTCGCGGTCGAATGGCTTGCGATCGCTCAGGGCGATCATGTCCTCGAGAAACGTGTTGGCCTTTTCCATCTTGTCCCAGAAGGCCAGATAGCTTTCCGAAAACTCGAAGTCCTTGAGATTGTTCTTTTCGATGGCCGCGGGCCGCAGGATGTTCAACGACGCGAACATCCAGCACCGGCCGCTCATCTGCTGATTGGTGATGTCCTTGGCCTTGATCTTGTGGCTGAAGACGTTGTTGTGCTGCTGGACGATCCGCCGGTTCAGGGCGATCGCCTGGAGATTGTTGCCGCTCATCGCGTTTTGCAGCGAGCGGGTCGTCGCGTCCATTTTCACCGTGCCGCGCAACCGCTGGGTGAACTCGGGCGTCAATCCGCCGTCGTCGGCCGCCGTCGCCGCGGAAACCATGACACAAGCAAACAAAGCCCATCCGACAACGGCCCAGGTCGCGCGAGATCTCATGATGCGTCCTTCTCAAGGTGGGTATTACAAATTGGCAAAAATAGCACCATCTTCGATTGTAATTCGGGGCCCCCCGGTTGGCAAGCATGCATCCGACGCTCGGCATGAAACACTAACCCGAAGCGCAAGCGAGGCAAGTTGTCCGAAAGCCCTCGCTTGCGCTTCGGTTTGGTATGGCGTCACGGCAGATCGACGCGATGCCCCTCGCGGAAGCTCCGCGAAGCTTCCTGGACGATCATCAGAGCGCCGCACACGTCGTTCAGATCGGGCTTCTCGCAGGCCCGGCTCGTCACGGCCCGATGAAATTGGGTGAGAAGCTGTTCGCCGACGGGCCGCTCGCTGTCGAGGATCTCCTGATGCCGCCCGGCTTCGTCGAACCAGACGAGCGTCGACGGAAGGTCGATGAAGGCGATGCCCCGTTCGCACGAAACCTGAAGCTCGGCCAGCGGACGATAGCCGACCGCCTCGTGCCACCGCGCCGGAATGTAGCGACCGCAACTGATCTGCGCGATGGGCCCGCTGCCCGGCTCGCCCTCCTCGGAGAAGTCCATGCTGAGCATGCGGTAGTCGTCTTCGGTGCGGGTGGGCGTTTGGTGGTGAACGATTCCCGAGACGCGGCGCGGCCAACGTCCGACGACGTAACAGCACCAATCGACCAACTCGACGAGTTCTCGGCGGATAGGATCCTGAGGCGGCGCGCCGCAGCCGTTCGCCTTCTTGACGACGCTTAGTCGATGGTGCGAAAAAAGAAGTTGGGGCGGACCAAGGTGGGTGGCAATAAGTTCCTTCAGACGCAAGGTGGCCGGCGCATGGCGGCGGACGAACTCGGCCATGAACGCCACGCCGCGCTCTTCCGCGCAACGTCGGATTCTTTGGGCCTCGGCCAACGGGAGATCCAACTCGGCCCCGCAGTAAACCGCCTTGCCCGCCGCGCATGCCGCCAGAAGCGGAAGCGAGCCGAACCAGCCGGGCGCGAGCAGCATGATCGCGTCGACGTCTTCGTGCGCGGCGAGCGCGTGATAGCCGTCGACCACGACCGCGCCAAACTGCCGCGCGACCTGCGCCGCGCGATGCCCCACCGGATCGCACACGGCGCGGACCTCGAAGCTGTCGGCCAAGGCCCGCAAGGCCGGCGCATAGCGATGCTCCCACGCCTCGCCCAAACCGATCAAGCCGACGCGAATCTTCATGGGGATCTTGAGAAACCGCTTTCGATGGACCAAAAAATCCGTCAGGCGACCGCCGATCAAGTATACCCTAGACCGGTGGGGGCACTCAATTATCTTCTTCCGTATTCCTCTCGCTCCGCGAGAGGATCCAAATGAAATCGCGCGACATCTCGCGGAACGAGATGAATACAACCTCGCCATTTCTCTCCATAGACCCCATTTTCCCTGGGCATTGCCATACAGTCACATTTACGAGCCCTCCAAATCCCCAAATCCTAAAAAGCGGTACGACACTTCTTGCATACCGAGTTTATCCCGGTATACTGGGGACTCGATTCCGACGTCGTCCGACGCAACGGATTCGCCCACCTCGGCACGGCTGCCGCATACGATCCCCCCAACGTTCCCCTAGTTTCGTTCCACGCGAAGGAGTCCCCATGACGGGTTTGACATTTGCCGTCGTTATTCAAGCCTCGGTTTTATTGACCACCACCACGAACTCTTACCGCGACGCCCGCCAGGATTGCAGCGAGAACGGCCGGCCCATGATCGTGCTGGTCGGCGCCGAATGGTGTCCCGCTTGCGTCGAAATGAAAAACCAGGTGATGCCCAAGGTGCAGCGCCGCGGGCTGCTACGAAAAGTCGCGTTTGCCATTGTGGATCTCGACCGCCAAAAACGGCTCGGCCGCGAGCTGACGGGCGGCGGGCCGATTCCGCAAGTCATCATGTATCGCAAAACGCCCGCCGGCTGGCGACTTCGCCGACTGATCGGCGGCCAAAGCGCCGAGACCATCGCCACCTTCATCAATGAGGGCGTTCAGGCCAATAAGACGACGAAGGACAACAAGCCCAACTCGTCCGAAAAAACGCCGAATCCCCAACCTGAATCGAACCGAACGACCTGATCGCACGTGTGCCACTGGCTCTGCCAGTGCCACCCTGCCGACAGAAACGGAGTGTCCCCACCTTTCTTCTTCCCCAGGATTCAACTTCCGTTTAGATGTTCGGAGCCAAACCGCGCACGTGTGCCACTGGCTCCGCCAGTGTTTTTCAAGCCATTCTCAAACTGTGGCTCCCTCCGGCAAACCATGAATTGTCGGCAGGCCCGAATGTTGCCGTGCCGGCGGAACCTCCAGGTAGTAACGGGCCGACGACCATTTCCAGTCCACGGCCCGTCCACAAAGTCCCCGGCTGACCGGGTTATTGTGGATATACTCCAAAGACAACGAAATGGCCTCGGCCGAAAACAGATTCCGGTCGAAGCCCGGTCCCTCCTGCCAAAACCGAAAACACTCCTTGCCGGGCCATTCCCGGACGGTGAGCTTCGACAATAGCCCAGAACGCTGGCCGGTCAGTGCCGCTTTGATCTGTTTCGAGAACGGTTGCTTGATCCGAGCCAGATAACGACCGATCGAAGGGTCCGCCGTCGTCGGGAACACCAACAAGTGGACGTGCTCGGGCATGAAAACAAACCCGACCAGATTGATCGCCGCCTCCTCGCCCGCCAGGTCGAGGCACCGCGCCAGTCTCTCCCGCCATGCATCGTTGGTCAACAACGGCATTCGCTGATAGCACGAGAAGGTCAACTCGTGCAGATGGCCCGCCTCGTGGAAATGCCGCACCGTCTTTCGATGTATCATGCCCCATCCTTGTTTTCGACGAGATAGACCCTCAATGTTCAAAAAGCACTGGCAGAGCCAGTGCCACACTCTACCACCAGCCATACAGCACCGCAAACGTGTGCCACTGGCTCCGCCAGTGCAACCCTGCCGACGGTCGATATTCGCTCATCAGTTCGTTACGTCATGGTGCGTGCAAGCACGCACCCTACTATTTTCTCTGCCGGTTGCGAATGGCGATCAGATCCTTCATCACGTTGCCCAACTTGGCCGAGCAGCTGGGCATGCCGAAGGCGTCGTGCAACTGGGTGTAGAGCTTGAAGAGTTCGGCGTAGACCTTGGCCGCTTGCTTGTCGGGGCGATAGACGGTCGCCTTCACGCCGGTCATTTTCTTCTGGGCCGCTTCGGTCGAGCGGTAGGCCCCGCCCACCACCGCGCCGAAAATGGCCGCGCCCAGGGCGCACGTTTGGGCCGAGCGGCTGATTTTCATCGGCACGTTGCACACATCGGCGTAGATCTGCATCACGAAGGCGTTCTTTTCGGCGATGCCGCCGCAGTTGACGACTTCCTTGACCGACGCGCCGCAGTCGCGGTATCGGTTGATGATCGCGAGCGCCCCGAACGCGGTGGCCTCGACCAGCGCGCGGTAGACCTCCGGCGCGGTCGTGTGTAGCGTCTGACCCACCAGCAGGCCCGTCAACAGCGGATCGGTCAGCACCGAGCGATTGCCGTTGTTCCAGTCGAGCGCCAACAGGCCGCTTTGGCCGGCTTTGAGTTTGGCCGCCGCTTGGGTCAGATTGACATGCGCGTCGCCCTGGGCGGTAAACGCGGCGGGCGTCAGGTAGCTCACGAACCAATTGAAAATGTCGCCGACGGCCGATTGGCCCGCTTCGATGCCGTACATCCCCGGCACGATCGAACCCGGCACGATGCCGCAGAGTCCCGGCACCTCGGGCGCTTTTTCGCGGCCCGGCACGACGAGCATGTCGCACGTGCTGGTGCCGATGATTTTGACGAGCGTGCCCGGCTTGATGCCCGCGCCGACCGCGCCGAGATGGGCGTCGATTCCGCCGACGGCCACGGGAATGCCCTGCGGAAGACCGACCTTCTTGGCGACCATTGGGTCGATCACGCCGGCCGGCTGATCGCAGGTCACGGCGAGCGCGGCGTAGTGATCGCGCAGCTTAGCCAGCTCGGGCGACAGGCTCGACAGCAATCGCTTGCTCGGCAATCCGCCCCAGTCCTCGTGATACAGTCCCTTGTGGCCCGCCGCGCAGATGCCGCGCGGCATGGTGTCGGGATCGGTGTTGCCCGTGATGCAACCCGAGATGAAATCGCACTGTTCGACCCAGGAGTAAGCGGCCCGGGCCACTTTGGGGCTTGTGCGGATGCAGTGGAGGATTTTGGACCAGAACCATTCGGAGCTATACGCACCGCCGCACTTGTCCAGGTAGCCTTCTTTGGCTTTCGCGGCCTTGGCGGTGATTTCCAGGGCCTCGGCGTGCGACGTGTGGTCCTTCCAGAGCCAGGCGTAGGCGGCCAGATCCTTCTTGAACTCGGGCAACATGGCCAGCGGCGTACCGTGGCAATCGACCGGCAAGGGGGTCGAGGCGGTCGTGTCCACGCCGATCCCGACGATCCGATCGACCGAAAATCCGCGGACCTTCGAGGCGTCCTTGATCGCGCCGGCCACGGAGCGGAAGAAGCCCTCGATGTAGTCGGCCGGATTTTGCCGGGCGAGGTTGGGGTCGCGGGGGTCGAGGAGAATTCCGTTCTCGCCGGAAGGATAGTTGTACACGGCCGTGCCCACCTCGGACCCGTCCGCCACGTCGACGATCAACGCTCGTACGCTGTTGGTGCCGTAATCCACTCCGAGCGAGAATTGTTTTTCCGAGGCCTTGGCCATGATCTGCGGACTCCTCTGTTTTGCGGTGCGAGTATGTAGGCCGGGTCGTGCCCCGGCAATAATTCCTGGCATGTCGATCGCCGGGTCACGACCCGGCCTACATCCTACTTGTTCGAGTATCGTGTGAAAAGACGCCGCCCCGAAGCCCCTCTATTGGGGTAGTTTCGCCTGTCCGTATCCTTTCGTTGCCGACGCCTTTACCAACCCTTCCGGCCGAATTCCTTGCTTCCGCCGGGCGGTGTGGAAGAGTTACAGGTGATAGTCTGCCAATGTTCCCTATTCGGCGTCTTGGATGGAAACTCGCGAACCCCTCGAAACCGGAGAATCGACCCTGCCGCCGCCGGCCGACGACAGCATCGAACTGGGTCCGTCGCCCGAGTTCCGCGCCGACACCCTGGCCGATAGCGTGGTCATCCTGCTGAGTCTGACGGTATTGCAGCGAGGGATCGGGTTCGTCCGCTCGGTGCTCTTCTGCCGGTGGCTGCCCGAGGAGCAGTTGGGCCAATGGGACATCGCGTTCGGGTTCCTGATGCTGGCCGCGCCGCTGTCGATGCTGTCGCTGCCGAGTTGCCTGAGCCGCTACCTCGAGTACTATCGCCAACGCGGCCAGGCTCGGACGCTCATCGCGCGGGTCACTCTAGCCACTGTCGTGTTGGCGATCGTCTCAGGTGTTATTTTATTCGTCGGACGCGAGCCGTTTTCGCTGCTCATCTTCGGCACGGTCGAGGAAACGGGGCTCGTGGCCTTGCTGGCCGTGGTGCTGGTGATCACCGTGGCGACCCATTTTCTAGTCGAGTTGCTCAACGCACTGCGTTACGTACGAGTATTGTCCGTCGTTCATCTGGTCAACAGCCTGGTGTTCGCCGTTCTGGGAACCGTGCTGGTTCTCGGATACGCGAAAACCGCCACGAACGTGGTGCTTGCCTATACGGGCGCGTGCGTCCTGTCGAGCCTTGGCGCGGTATGGTATCTGCGATCAACATGGCGGGCAATGCCGCGCGCCGTCGAGCCGATTGCGCGGCGCGAGTTTTGGGGCAAGATCCTTCCCTACGTCCGCTGGATCTGGCTCACCAGTCTGATGGCCAATCTGTTCGTGATCGCCGACCGATACATGATCATCCACTTCGCCCACGGCGGGCCCGAGGAAGGCCTGAAGCTGGTCGGCCAATATCACAGCAGCCGCGTCATCCCGCTGCTGTTGGTTTCGATCGCAACGCTGTTGGGCACGATGATCACGCCCCACCTGAGCCACGATTGGGAAACCGGGCGGCGCGACCGCGTCGGATTGAGGCTGAACCTGTTCATGAAACTGCTAGCCTTGGGATTGGCGTTTTGCGCCGTGTTGGTGGTGCTGGGCGAACCGATTCTGTTCGATTGGGTTTATAAAGGCAAGTTCGACGTCGGCCGGGAAGTCCTGCCTTGCACGCTGGCCTATTCGCTCTGGTTCGGCATCACGCTCGCATCGCAGAACTATCTGCTCTGCGCCGAAAAGGGTCGCTGGGGGAGCTTGGCTTTGTTGGCCGCCCTGGTGCTGAACATCGGCCTGAACGTGTTTCTACTGCCGCGATATGGGTTGCCCGGCGCGGTTTGGTCCACGACCATCGCCAACCTGCTGGCGCTGGGCCTGATGTTCGCGTTCAACCGGATGCTGGGCATGCCGCTCGATCCGCCGACGTTGGCCGTGGTGCTGGCGCCCGGCCTGCTCTGTTTCGGCGGCGCGTGGAGCGCCTGGGCGTTGTTGGCGCTGATCGTCGCGTTCGTCATTCTCGCTCCGACGACCCGCTGGGTACTCAACGCCGATGAAAAACAACTCATCGGCGAGGCCTTGGGAGGCTATCTCGACCGATTCCGCCGGCTCGTTCGCCGCGCGTAACCACATCAGGAGGACAGGCATTCCTGCCTGTCTCTTCCGGACGGATGGAACGGCGTGCTTTTTCGGACAAAAGAAGTGTTTCTCCCGCGAACAGACAAGAATGGACAGACAAGAATGTCTGTCCTCCTGTTGACTGGACAGGACACTCACTCAAATTCGCCGTGGCGGATGATTCGACCGCGGATCATGTAGATGACGTCCTCGGCGATGTTCGTGGCATGGTCGGCCACTCGTTCGAGATTGCGCGAGACGGCCATCAACGTCGACAGGGGCGTGACTCGTTGCGGGTCGTCGCGGATCATGTCCTCGATCAGGTGGCGGACATCGCGTTTCATCTGGTCGATGGCGTCGTCGCGCGTGCAGACGTCGTCCGCCAGCGCCGGGTCCATGTTCACCAGGGCGTCGATGGCGTCGCGGAGCATCGCCTGGGTTCGCTCCCACATCGTGGTCAGATCGAAGGGCACTTCGAACGAGGGAACGGTGACCAGCTTCTTCGCCTTGTGCGCGATGTTCACGGCCAGGTCGCCGATCCGCTCCAGATCGTTGTTGATCTTCAGCACGGCCACGAGAAACCGTAGATCGATGGCCACCGGCTGGTGCAGGGCCAGCGTCTTGAGGCATTCTTCCTCGATTTCGACCTCCATCTGGTCGATCTCCCGGTCGCGCTCGCAAACAGCCGTCGCCATTTCCTCGTCAGAGTCGAGAATCGACCGAACGGCAAGCTGAAGCTGCTGCTCGACCAGGGCCGACAGCGACAGCAACCGTTGCTTGATCCGATCAATCTCGCGTTGCAAATGAACCGACATGAATTCACTCCTCTAAAAAAGGGGACATTCTACTTTTTCCGCCATCACTATTGTCGCCGGAATAACACCACGGTTTGAAAAAGTAGAATGTCCCCTTTCTATCCAAAGCGGCCGGTGATGTAGTCTTCGGTCCGCTTTTGTTTTGGCGTGGTAAATAGCTTCCGCGTGGCGCCGAATTCGATCAGCATACCTTCGTACAGAAACGCCGTAAAGTCCGACACCCGGGCCGCCTGCTGCATATTGTGGGTCACGATGATCACGGTGTAGTTGCCCCGTAGTTCGCCGATCAAGTCCTCGATGCGCGACGTGGCCTGAGGATCGAGGGCCGAAGTAGGTTCGTCCATCAGCAGAATCTCGGGATCGACGGCGATGGCCCGGGCCAGGCACAACCGCTGCTGCTGGCCGCCGGAGAGTCCCAGGGCGTTCTGCGACAGCCGGTCTTTCACCTCGTCCCAAAGGGCCGCCTTGCGCAGGCTCCGTTCGACGATCTCCATGAGCCGCCCGCGCCGGCGGATGCCGTGAATCCGAGGACCGTAGGCCACATTTTCAAAAACTGATTTTGGAAAAGGATTCGGCTTCTGAAACACCATTCCCACGCGGCGGCGCAACGCCGTCACGTCGATCTGCGGGCCGAAGATGTCGTAACCGTCGAAAATCAGCTTGCCCTTGACGTAGCAGTTCGGAATGAGGTCGTTCATCCGGTTGATCGCGCGCAGAAACGTACTCTTGCCGCAACCGCTGGGGCCGATAATGGCCGTGACTTGTCGGGCGGGAATTTCCAAACGGAGCGATTTGACGGCCTCGTTGCTGCCGTAAAAGATCGAAAAATCCTCGGCCGTGACGTGCGGCTCGAAGTCAACCGCCGAGGACTCTCGGTGGGGAATGGCCGCGGCCTGGATGTTGAACTGAATGGTGTCGTTGCTCATGATCGCATCTTTCGAGAGATTCGGGCCCGCATGACGATGGCCGCCAGGTTCAGCAAAAGGACAATGGCAACCAGGGTCAACACCATGCCGTATTGGACGTGCCGGATTTCGTCGACCGCCCGGTGTTCGGTACAAAGATTGTAGATGTTCCAGGGCAGGGCGGGCGTCGGATGGTTGAACACCTGTCCAAGATTCAGGGGCTGGCCCACGCTCACGGCGGCGGTGAAAATGATGGGTGCGGTTTCGCCGGCGGCGCGGCCCATGCTGATGACGATTCCCGTCAAGATACCCGGCAACGCGGCGGGCAGGATCACGGTGACGACCGTTCGCCACTTGCCGGCGCCGACGCTCAGGGCGGCCTCCTTGTAGGTCCGCGGGACGGCGCGAATGGCTTCCTCCGCCGCGCGAATAATCATCGGCAGCACCAACAGGGCCAAAGTCAACGAGCCGACCAGGACGCTTTTGCCTTCGGACAGGTGCAGCGTGCGGATGAAAAACACCGCGCCGAATAACCCAAAGACGATGCTCGGCACACCCGCCAGCGTGTTCGTGAACGTGCGGAGCACACGGATCGTGGGGCCTTCCTTGGCGTATTCCACCAGATAGACCGCCGCGATCACGCCCATCGGCACGGCGAAGACCATCGAGCCGAGCGTCAGGTAGATGGTGCCCAAAATTTCCGGCCAGATGCCGCCGAAATAATGGGCCGAGTCGCTCGTGTCGGTCAGAAACCGCCAGTAGAAAGTCCACTTCGGCAGGAACATCTCCTCGGCGTGGTCCTCGACATAGTCGAACAGGCCGGCCAGGGCCGTTCCCTCGTAGAGCTTCGCCCGCGGGGTCCGCACCAGATAATTTGGTTGCTGGGGGTCGTCGGGCTGGACCCACTGGTCGATCTTCGTCAGCAAAACGACCTTCTTTTCGACGCCGTCCCAGCGGGTCTGGCCGTACTGCTTATCCCAGACGGCGTGCAGTTCCTCGCCGGGCGGCGGTCCGAGAAGTTCGCCGACCAACTTGTGAACCTCTTCGAAATCGGCCTTCTGACGGTCGAGCCGCTCGCGGCGCCCGTCGAACTCTTTTTCACGGCGATCGAGCGCGGCCTTGCGTTCGGGTTGTTCGGCGACATCGGCGTCGCGCGCGGCGCGGCGTTTCTTGCGAAGCTCGCGTTTCTCGGCCCGGAATGCGTCTTCCCGTTGTTCAATTTCTCGTGGGAAGACTTTTAGCATGTCGTAAACCGTCTTCCTGGCACGGATCGCCGCGGCCTGCTCGGCCTTGAGTCGGTCGGGATTGCCGCGGCCGAACTTTTCAAACTCCAGCCGCCGAAATTCGACGGTGCCGCGGAAGACGAACGCTCCCGTGCCTCGAAGGACCATCGGCGCGAGAATCACGACCAGCGCGGCGGCCAGCAACACGATCGACGTGACGCCCAGCCCCGAAAAGGCCCGATCGACGACTTTTCTCGTGCCCAGATTCATGTCATTCTCCCCGGAGCTTCTTCTGGGCGCGGTGGACGGCCCATTCGCTGAGCATGTTGAGCACGAACGAGATCACCAAAAGCGACAACGCCAAGGCGAACAGGGCGTGGTAATGGGCCGATCCGGTCGATTGGTCGGCCTCGCCCATCTCGGCGGCGATCGTCGCGGTCATGGTGCGGACCGAGGCGAAGAAGTTGTACCACGGCTCGGGAATATGCGACGCGCCGCCGGCGGCCATCAGCACGACCATCGTCTCGCCGACCGCTCGCATGATGCCCAGGATCACCGCCGCGCAAATGCCGCTGGCCGCCGCGGGAATGACGACCTTGACGAGCGTCTCGGCACGGGTCGCGCCCAGGGCGTAGCTTCCCTCGCGCAGTTCGCGGCCAACGGCCTGCAGGGCGTCTTCCGCGACGCTGATGATCGTGGGCAACGCCATGATCCCTAGAATCACGGAGGCGTTCAGGGCGTTCACTCCGGTGACGATTTGGACCTTGGAAAGGACGCCCGAGAGCGTGGCGAGACCCTCGATTGCCACAAGGCCGAGAAGCAAGCCAATGACGATCCGCCCGAGTTTACGAAACGGCTTCGGTACGGCGTTGCCCGCGACGTCGCTCAAAACGATAACCGAAATCGCGGCCAACGGCGTGCCGACGATCCAGGCGGCGACGGCCAGGACGCGACCGCCTTGTTCTTGCAGCAGCGGCGCGAGAACGACCATCGCCACAAAGCCATAGGCCACCGAAGGAATGGCCGCGAGCAACTCAATGATAGGCTTGACCAACTGTCGCAGCGCAAACGGCAGGATGTCGCTCAGACAGAGCGAGGCCGCCAGGCCCAGCGGCACGGCCACGATGATCGACCCGACCGTGACCATCGCCGTGCCAAAGAAAATGGCCAGCGCCCCGAACGCCGGCGGCTCTTCCGTGGGATACCACGCGACCTGGGTGAAAAACTCACGCAGCCCTTCCGTGCGAAAGAAGGGCAGCGCGTCTTTGGCGATGAAGAAGAAAATAAACAAGACGGCGATGATCGAACTGCTGGTCACGGCGAGCAAGAGGCCGTGGCCAAACAGCCCTCCAAGTCGCCGCAGACGGTCGGCGCGTCTACTCAGTATAAGCCCGCGATCGCCGCGATTCATGGACGTTTTATCCGACTCGGTGATGTTTCCACTCAATCGCATACGATCTGTCGTGGTTTCAGAAGTTACGGGTTTGGGACAATCCCGTAGGCCGGGTCGCGACCCGGCAAGGCTCTTGCTCGGGACTATCTGTCGCCGGGTCACGACCCGGCCTACGGTAATTCGGCAATTTTGGAACTACTGGGTTTAGTAGTCCGTGACCGGCACAAAGCCTCGGTCTTCAACGATCTCCTGGCCTTTTTCCGACAGGTGGATCGTAACGAAGGCGTGCAGGGCGCTGCCCGGCGCCGGATAGCCGTTGGTGAACAGGAACAAAGGCCGCGCGATCGGGTACGTGCCCGTGGCCACCGTCTGCCGGTTGGGCAAAATGCCGTTCATTTTGAGCGGTTTCACCGTGCGATCGACGAACCCCAGGCCGATATACCCAATGGCCGCCGGCGTGTTCTGAACGCGAGTCCGCATGGCGCCGTTGCTGGCGACCGTTTCGGCGTCGCCGGCCACGCGTGTGCCCTTCATTACTTTCTCGTCAAACACTTCATAGGTGCCGCTGCTCGTTTCGCGGCTAATTTTGACGATGGGCATCGACGGCCCGCCCAACTCCGACCAGTTCTTGACCTTGCCTTCGTAAATCGACTTCAATTGATTCATCGTGAGTTTTTCGACCCGATTGCTCGGGTGGACGACCACGGCCACGCCGTCGACGGCGACGACGTGGGCGACCGGCATGTAGCCTTTGTCCACCGCCGTTTTGAATTCCTGCAACTTCATGAATCGCGACATAGCCGCCACGTCGCAGGTGCCGTTGCAGAAATTCTGCGCGCCGATGCCGCTGCCCGACTCGCTGACGTTCACGTTGACGTCCGGGTGGGTTCCCATGAAGTACCCGGCGAATGCCTTGGCGATCGGTCCGACGGTGGTCGATCCATCGACGGTAATGGTCGTTTTTTCCGCCATGGCATAACCCGAACCGACGCACAAAATAGCCAATGAACACAAAACCACGACGATCGCTTTCATTGCTTCGTCTCCTCTTTCTTACAGGATGTTCACTTTATTTGATTCGGCCCCAAACTATTTCTCTCAGTCAAAATCCACATGCAATAATCCAATGCCAGGACTGCGCAAAATCATAGGAATCGTATGTTAGGGAATGGTGAGTGTCTCGTTAGCACCGCGCTGAAAAGAATTTGCTTTTGCGACTTCCGGGAAGATTGCGCAATGCAGAGAAGATTGCTCGCTATAGGGTGACGTGTTTGGTGGGGCGATCGCGGCGAGAGGTTATGGGAAAGTTCGGACCTATTTTGCCGCGATCGCCCCACCCTACTTCCCTATTCCGATTGCCCACCCTCCTTCCCGATCGCTCTGCCTACCTATTGGGCGGCGGGTAGACGGATCGTGAAGAGGCTTCCCTGTCCTACCATGCTTTCCACCTCGACCGTGCCACCGTGGGCCAGAGCAATGTGTTTGACGATGGCCAAACCTAGGCCCGTCCCCCCCAATTCCCGGCTTCGGGCTTTGTCAACCCGATAGAATCGCTCGAACAACCGGGGCAAGTGACGGCGTTCGATGCCGCAACCTTCGTCCTTGACTCGGATGACGATTTTACCGTTTTCCGCGAGACCCTGGACATGGACGGCCTCGCCCGGCTCGCTGAATTTAATGGCGTTGTCCAGCAGATTGGTCACCGCCTGTTCGATCAGATGCGTATTCATCGGGGCGGCGAGGCTCGGGTCGCAATGGCATTCGATGGCAATGCGTTTTTCCTCGGCCTGCCGCTGACACATTTCAATGGCCGCGGCGAGCATCGGCCGGACTTCGCATACGGGAAACTGGGGTGGTCCGTCGGGCGTTCCCCTTTCAAGACGGGACAAAACAAGAAGATCCTCAATGATCGCGTCGAGGCGATTGACCTGCCGGGCGACGATTTCCAGAAAATGTCGGGCCTTTTGTCCTTCGTCCAAGGCGCCGTCGAGCAGCGTTTCCACGAAGCCCTTGATCGAAGTAATGGGCGTCCGGAGTTCGTGGGACACGTTGGCGACGAAATCACGCCGGACGTTTTCCAGCCGATGGAGTTGGGTGACGTCTCGAAGAATCACCAGCGCGCCGATCGGCGAGCCTTCCGGTCCGACAAGCGTCGTGGCTTGGGCGTGAAGGATTTGTGTGTCCCGATCGACCAGTTCAATCTCACCTTCCAGCGGCGAATCGCCGGCGAGGGCCTGTTCGACGAATTGGAGCAAGGCGGGCTTGCGGACCACCTCGTGAAGCGTCCGCCCGCGAAGCGATTGATTCTCGGCGCCAAGCAACCGCGCGCCGCTCGGGTTCATCGTGATGACGGTGCCCGCCTTATCCACGGCGAGCACCCCTTCGGTCATACTGGATAACATGGCTTCCTGCTCGTTTTGCTGACGCAGTATGACCCGCACGCGATCGGCCCACTGCACGGCCATCCGGTTCATCGCGTCGGCCAGGGAATCGATTTCGACGATGTCGGCGCCTTGAAGGCGATAATCGAGTTGACCGCCCGCAAGTCGTTGGGCGCCGCTTTCGAGTTCTTCGAGCGGGCGACTGATTCGACGGGATGTCCAGAGGCTTACCAACCCGACAAGAACGGCCGCCAACGCGCCGTTGAGAACAAATTGGGAGGAAACGGCCCTCCATGCCCGATCCAAGGACGTCACCGGCAACGACGCCCGGACGGCCCCATGAGTGGATTCCCCAATCGAAAAAGGGACCGCCACGTATCGGAAATCCGTGCCCACGGTATCGCTTCGGTGAGTCTCGCGTCCAACACGGCCCGTAAACGCCTTGTGTATCTCGGGCCGACCGGCGTGATTGGCCATCGTTCGGGGGTCTTTCTCGGAATCGCCCACGACTTTGCCCGAGGGAAGAATCACCGTGAAACGCGTGTCAATCGCGCCGCCCTGCTCCTTCACCAGTCGATCGACCGCGGCATAATCGCCCTTTTCGATCAATTGTCGTACGCTCGGAATGAGCAGCTTCGCGTGGGCTTGGAGCGTGGCGTCGATGTCGTCGAAATAGAGCCGCCGGAGGATGCTTGCGCCGAACCACGTGGTCAAAGCCAACGCGGCCAAGGCCACTAGAAAGTAGGACCAGAAGAGTCGCCAGAAGAGTCGCTGTCCTCGCATCGGCTATTCCTTGAACCGGTAGCCCACGCCGCGCACGGTTTCGATCGTGTCGCCGGCCGAGCCGAGCTTTTTGCGCAGTCCCACGATCTGCACATCGACCGCGCGATCGGTAATGGCGTACTTGTCGCCGTGGACGCCGTCGAGAATTTGGTGACGAGTGAAAACCCAGCCCGGCTTGCGAGCTAAATACATCAGGACGCGAAACTCGGTCGAGGTGAGATCCACTCGCTCGCCGTCCACGAGCACTTCATGTCGGCCCGCATGGATCGAGAGCTTGCCGAAAGTCAACGGCTCCTCCTCAAATCCCTCGCCCTCCGGTCGCTCCCGCTCCTCCGCCGCACGCCGCAAAACGGCCGCGATCCGTGCCATGAGCACCTTGGGGCTGAAAGGCTTCGTGACGTAGTCGTCGGCGCCCATGTCGAGCCCCTTGACGATGTCCGCCTCCTCGCCCTTGGCCGTGAGCATGATGATCGGAATATGCCGGGTCTTGACGCTCTCCTTCAACCGCTTGCAGACCGAGAGTCCATCCAGCCCTGGCAGCATCAGGTCGAGCAGGATCAACTCGGGCGGATCGTCGGCGACGGCTTTGAGTCCTTCTTCGCCCGTCCGGACGCCCGTCACGCGCATCCCTTCCTTGAACAGGTTATAGCCGACCAGTTCACGAATGTCGTCTTCGTCTTCGACAACAAGCACTAATGGGTTTTTCATCGGCAGTCTCGTCGATTCAAGCGGGGCAAGATATCCGGTCCTGCAAAAGGGGACTGGCTCCGTTGCCTCAAGGTCGGTATTCCTTCGAAACAGGATTGCGGCAACGGTGCCTGTCCCCTTTTGCGAAGCGGCGATGGTTTTGAAACTGGTTCTAGGATCTCTAACAATATACCAATCCATTTGTTAGAGCACGATGAGCGTCTTGTGAGCATTGTGTGGTATTGCCTTGCCACGCTTCGGTTTACGTTTTTCTTCGTTTCGCTTTTTCATCCGGAGGCCGATGGCGTTGGCGCGAAGATAGCGTGTTTGTGTTGAATTTACCGCCGGTACGCATTTTGTCGGTGGTAGTTTACTAAATGCCGTCACGGACAGCACTTCTAACACAAACCGACTTCGATGTTCCCCGATTACAGAGGGTATGAACCGCCTGGCCACGGATGTGCGCGGGCGCGAAAACTCCGATCGGGTTGAGATTCCTGATTGGTGAAACGGTTAGGACATAGGGCCTTCCGCGAACCATTCCAACAAAGGAATGGCCCACGAGAGGCAACTAACGGGATTCTTACGGAGGAAAATCCCCATGAACGGATCCACTTTGAAGCGTGTTGCCCTGGGTGTCGGTTTTTCAAGTTTCTTTTTCTGTTTTCTGCTAGGGGTTCCGCTCTTGGCGGGTGATTGGGCTTCCACGTCGGGCAGCCCTTCTGTTTCCGGCCAAGGCAACGCCTACCCCGGAACGATGTACGATCCGGTGCCGTCCACGTCGACGGTGAGCTACGCGGAAAACGACGCTCTGGACAATCGCGTCGCCGAACTCGAGGCGGCGCTCGCCAAGATCCAGAAAAAGGAAGCTGAGGCCAAGAAGAAGGCGGAGGGCGCGCCGTCCGTCACCGCTGGAGGGCGAATTCACCTTGACGCGGCCGGGTTCAATCAAAACACGACCAGTTACGAGCAAATCGGCGATCAGGAAAATGGGGTTGAATTCCGTCGCGCGCGACTCTTCCTCAAGGGCGACGCCTTCCAGATCCTCGAATATAAAGCGGAATACGACTTCGCCGACACGAACGAGGCGGACGGCGTCTTGCTCCAATCGACCGCGTTCAAGGACGTCTACATCGCCGTCAAGGAACTGCCCTTGCTGGGCCACGTCCGGGCGGGCCACTTCAAGGAGCCCATCGGTCTCGACCAACTCACCAGTTCGAACTTCATCAGCTTCATGGAACGTTCGCTGCCCGACGAAAACGGCTTCGTGCCCGGTCGTAACACGGGCGTGATGGCCTACGACAACTGGGCCGGCGAAAACGGCACCTGGGCCATCGGCTGCTTCGTGGCCGACATGACGGCCGAACCGCCCATCTTCCAGGACGACGACGGCGGGTTGGCGTTGAGCATGAGAGGCACCTATCTGCCTTGGTATGACGAAGCGACCGAGGGTCGCGGCCTGTGGCACTTGGGCGTCAGCTATAGCTACCGTGATTCCGCCAACGACACCGTCCGCTTCCGTCAACGGCCCGAATGCCATTTGGCCGACTACATCGTCGACACGGGCAACATTCCCTTCGCGCCCAATTGGGAGCTCATCGGCCTCGAAACGGCGACCGTTTACGGTCCCTTGTCGTTCCAGGCGGAGTGGTTCTCCTCGTTCGTCAATCGCAGCAACGCGGACCCCAACCTCCAATACAACGGCGGATACGCCTACGTCAGCTACTTCCTGACTGGCGAGCACCGGAACTACAAGCGTGAAGGCGGTTGCTTTGACCGCGTTACGCCCCATGAAAACTTCTTCCGCGTTCGCGGCCAGGACGACAACATTTACACGGGCAAGGGCGCCTGGGAAGTGCTTTACCGCTATTCCTACTTGGACTTGTCCGAGTTCGTGACCGAGGCAAATCATCCGGGCATCGTTCACGATCACACGATCGGCTTGAACTGGTACTTGAATCCCTATACTCGAATGATGTTCAACTACGTCAACAGCACGCTGGACAACGCGGACGGCGTCGGCAACATGAGCATCTTCGAGGTGCGCTCGCAGATCGACTTCTGATCGCGGCAAGCGACGTCAACCAAGGAATCTGAAACCTGGCCTGATACGATAGCCACGTGCCCTTCGGCACGATTGTAAAGGAGAGCAGAGTATGAGAGTGTTCGTCACCCTGTGTGTCGTCGCGGCTTGCGCGACGTTTGCCCTGCCGGCCCTCGCGGGCGACGGCTGCAATGGGCCCGAGTGCCGTGTCAAGAGTTGCTCGCCCACGTGCTGCGGAAGTTGCGGTCATAAAGCTTGCCGGGTCGTGTGCGACGTGAAGGTCGTGAAAAAAGTCGTGTGGGTCGTCGAGTGCGAAGAGTTCTGCGTACCGAACCCACGTTGCCCGAAGTTGTGCCACGACGCGCGTGCGTGCTCGCAAGGATGCACGGATCAGTGTGCCGAAGGCTGTTCGTCCGGCGCGTGCGACGGCGGCTGCCGCGGTCGAGGCCTGGTTCTGCCCAAGTGCGGTCCCGTGCGATGCCGCAAGAAGCTGATCAAGAAAGAAATTGAGTGCAAGTCGCCCATCTACAAGTGCGTCGTCTGCGGCGCGTGCTGTAATAATGCATGCCGCGACGAGACGCCCGACTCGACCGAAAGCGGCGCGGAAAAGCCGGCCGTCCAACCGTCGCCATCGCCGACGGCCCTGCGCTTCCCGTCGCTTGATGCGACTCGATAATAGACACAACGTCTCCGTCGAGACGAACCGTCCGGCCATCCGTCGTGGGACGAGTGGTCGGACGGTCGCTTTTCTTGGAGCCTATCCGAAAGCGGGGACTGGCTCCGAACTCGACGTACGCGGCGATTCCTAAAACGCTTGCCGTGAGGTGCCTGTCCCCGTTTTCGGATAGACTCCTGGTTCCGGGCTGGTGATTCGGCCAAAACCGGGTATCATTTCTCCAGGCGGCGGTGGCAACGGACACATCGTGAACTCGAAAAAGGGAGAATCGCTTGGCTCGCCGGAGAAAACTCTACTTGGCCGTGGACGTCGGCGGCACCAAGATCCTGGCCGCGTTGGTCGACGCTTCCGGCATGGTGCTCCGCCGCGAGAAGCACGCAACACCCCGCGAAGGCGGGCCTGATGTCCTCTGCGCGGCCCTCAAGGAAGCCGTCGAGCAGGTTGTCCATAAAACCAGCGGCGTCGCGATGAAACACGTTGTCGCCCTGGGCATCGGCGTGCCCGGCATCGTCGATCCCGACGAGGGGCTCGTAATCGTCACGCCGAACATGGGACTGTCAAACACACGTCTCGGCCAATTTTGCAAAAAAACGTTCGGATTGCCTACGGTTGTCGGCAACGACTGCAACCTGGGAATCCTCGGCGAGAAATGGCTCGGCTCGGCCCGCGGCGCCGCCAGCGCCATGGGCATTCTGGTCGGCACGGGCGTCGGCGGCGGGTTCATTCAAGGTTCACGGGTCTGGCTGGGCGCTCGGGGCATGGCCTCCGAAATCGGCCACATCGTGATGGAGATCAACGGCCCCCTGTGCGGCTGCGGCAATCGGGGCTGCCTCGAAGCCCTGGCCAGCCGCACCGCGATCGAACGCGATCTCCGCGAGGCGATCGCCGCCGGACGCACCAGCGTGCTGACCGAACTGCTCGAAGGCCGACTCGACGTCATCCGCAGCAGCGTCCTTCGCCGGGCACTGGCCGCCGGCGACACCTTGGTGACCGAGGTTTTGCGTCATGCCGCCGACGTGCTTGGGCACGCCTGCCTGACGGTGGAGCACCTGCTGGATCCAGAGGCGATCGTTTTCGGCGGCGGAGTGATCGAGGCGTGCAGCGAGTTCATGCTTCCCATCATTCAGGAGGTCGTCGCCGGCGACTGCCTCACCGCGCCCAGCCCGGGCGGCAGCCTATTGGTGTCCTCGTTGGGCGATGATGCCGTGCTGCTGGGCGCCACGGCGGCGGCCCGGTTGCATCTCGGCGAAAATCCACTGAAAAAACGGTTTCAGGTCGCACCGTCCTATCCCGTCATCGAACGGCGAAAGAGCGGCGTCTACGAAGTTGGATTCCACGTCCTCGAGACCGATTTCCACGTAACCGCCTGCGGCCAGGCCAAACGCCAGAAATCGTCGCCGGAGCCTTCGGACGCTACCGGCCGGCGGCAACTCACCCGCCACCACCTCGAACGTCCCTGCCGTGGAGGCCCCCATGTTCTGTTCGTCGCCACCGGCCCGTCGGGCGACATCGCGCTGAGCGACGACGCCTGTCTTTACCTCCGTCAAAGGGCCATCGAATGGCAATCTCTCCCCACGGACGACGCCCTCCGGGCCTACAACGAATTCCCCGGCCGCAAGGCCGCCTTGGTCCACTTAACGTAGCCACCCACGGCGCACCCTCTCCCTCTGGGAGAGGGTCAAGGTGAGGACAAAAACAAGAACGCCTTAACGGTCCTGCACGACACAAGTCCGGGACTGGTCATCCCGCATGTCTTGCCAATGACTCGTTTTTTGGTAGGATTGCTCATCCGGCGCGACTCCCAAGGTCGAAAAATCGGGAGCTGCCGGAACGTGCCGGGATGCAGTAGATGTCGGATGGGCATTGCCCACCAGAACTTACCATCCTTCCGGTCTACCGGTGGGCATTGCCCACCCTACAAGTTAGAATGAGAAGATCATGGGCTGATGCGTCAAGCCCCAGCCCCACGGCGGCGTAGCTCAGTTGGTTTAGAGCAGCGGAATCATAATCCGCGTGTCCGGGGTTCAAGTCCCTGCGCCGCTACTTGAATGTGCGAGCATCAATGCCCCGGGAGTGTCGAATTCGACGTTCCCGGGGTTTTGTATTGCGCTGGAAAGTGCGAAGTACGATCCGCCGCGCCCGTCATGGACCAGCACGTG
This sequence comes from Thermoguttaceae bacterium, assembly GCA_035286785.1. Lineage (GTDB taxonomy): Bacteria > Planctomycetota > Planctomycetia > Pirellulales > Thermoguttaceae > UBA11386. The sequence goes on from DATECS010000132.1 coordinate 28,894, forward strand.
TTCCCGATGACGAGCTACGCGATCCCGTAACGTGGTCGATGGTTTCGGGACGCTATTGTTCCTCGGTGTAGAACAGGTCGATCGCCAGGGTGTTTTCGTCAAGGTTGTCATTCTTCGAGGGCAGGCTTCGCCGGGCAACCGTTTCGGCCCAGGCGACGCGCGGATCCACCAGATTTATCGCCTCGGGTTGTCGGTCGTCGTACTCGACGGCCAACGCCGCGTCGACTGCCGTGGAGGACTCGGAGGACGCTGTATTCTCGCCTGGCGGCGGCGACGATTCGGCTAAAGCGGCGGCGACTCCCTCGGCCTCTTCGCCGGCGGCGAAGAAGAAGTCCATCCGGCCGCGACCGTAGGCGGCGGCAAAGTAGCTCAAGTCGCCCAGTCCCACCTCGCCGTCGCGGTCGAAGTCCGAGGCATGGACAAAAGGCACGGCCGAAGCGCCGATCGTTTCCCGATAGGCGGCGGCGAAGTAGCTCAGGTCGCCGAGGCCCACCTCGCCATCGTCGTCCAGGTCATAAATAAACGGCTGTAACTCCGTGGCCGGCGGACTGGCCAGACGCACGGTCGCCGACCGGTCGTCGGCCAACGCCACGCGGGCTTCGAGGATCTCGACATTGCACGTGGCGGCGTCGGTGTAGGCGTCGGTTGAAACGGCCAGGCCGGAATCGTCGGCCGTGGGTTCGAAGCGGACCCGTGCCACCAGGACGTACTCGCCGTCGCCCAGTTGGGCCAGCGTCGAACCGGCGCCAAGATCGTCGATTACTCCCGCGACGTCGTCGATCGTGCCCATCCGATTCTCGGTGAACGCGGGCCCGTATTCGATGGCCGTCGGCGTGAAACAATCGGTATTGTAGGTCAGATCGACCAACGCCAGGGTGACGCCGATGCCGCCGGTCTGGGCAGTGTCAACCCAAATTTCTACCCAGTAGGATTCCCATTCGTCGATCGTCTCGTCGCTCTCGGGAAGCGTGTCGACCTTGCCGTTCGTGTTGATGGGCGTCGGCTCGGCCACGAGGGTTGCGGTCAATTCGGCGATGCCGGTCGGGAGAATGCCGGACGGAACGGTCGCCGGCGGGTCGAAGTTGCCGACCAGCGGCATGGCGTACTCGTCGCCGAAGCGAGCATAAAGGTCGTCGCCGAACGGGACCGGCGTGAACGGATGGTTCAGGGCGGGCACGGCCCCGCCGCCGGGCAGAGCCACGGCCGCGTCGCCGTCGATCTGCCTCTGTGAAATGAGGAAGTACCACTCGGAGAGTTCCTCGGGCGTGGCGCCGGAGCGGCCGGGCACCCAGAGGCCGATGTCGTCGATGCCGTCCTGATTCATGTCGGCGGCCACGGGCCGTTCGCGGACGCCGATGAACCCAAAGTCGATCGTGGCGTCCACGTCGCCGTCCCAGCCGCGGCGGACGCCGTTGGCCAGGTCGAACTCGAAGTGGTCGTCCGCGTACGTGGCCAGATCGTCGAACCCGTCGCCGTCGAAGTCGCCGACGATCGGGTAGCCGATCAGGTCGCTCGCCAACGAATAATCGACCCGGAAGTCGTGGTTCGTGTCAAACCACCACGTACTGCCGGTGAACAGGCCCACTTCGTCGCCGTTCGCGTCGGAATTGTCAAAACGTCCGGCGACGGGCAGTCCATTCACGCTGGCCGGGTCGTTTACGTCGAGGTTGGGCACGCCGTCGTTGTCGGTGTCGATCAACCAACGATACTGCCCGCCGACGCGGCCGTAGGCGGCCAGCTTGTCGAACCCGTCGGCCGTGTCGCCCGCCGCAAAGACAAAGTTGCCGTTGAAGACGTTGTCGCTGGTGTAGGCCAGCACGTAGGTGATGTCGCGGTTGGTGAAGTCGAGATTGTCGGGATCGAAGTTGAAGTTGCCGTTCGTGTCGACCCAAACGCTTCCGGCCGCCCAGACGCCGATCTCCGGCCGGCTGTCGATGGTGAACCGCGCGATGAACTCGCCGCCGGGCACGCGGTCGCCCGTCGGGAACAATGGATTTTCCTGCGGCTCGATCGCGTTGTTTTCGCCGTCCAGCCGGTTGCCCACCGGATCCATGATTGAGTCGGACACCGTCAACGTGAAACGGTCGTCGGGCAGCGGCTCGAAGAACACGAGTTGCACGGTCGCCCGGGCGATGTTGTCCAGGCCGATCGATTGGGTGACAATCACCTGCTGGATCGGAATCACGCCGTTGGCGTCGCCGACCACGCGATAGTGGCCCGGTTGTTCGGCGACGTCTTGTTTCAGGGCGTCGTACAGGAAGTCGGGTGCAACCCGCACGGGCAGGTCGAGGAAGTCGATCGACAGGCTGTAGACTAGCGGCGAGGGGCCGTCGGTGCTCGGCTTGGGATCGAACAAGTCATAACCGGGCACGGCCGTCACGTAGACGTCAGTGATCACCGGGCCGGTCGTATCGACGAAGATCTCCAGGGTGTCCGCCGCCTGACCGCCGGCCGCGTTGACGTTGCCGGCCAGATCCTCGGCAGTGATGAAGATCGTCCGCACGCCGTCGGGCGTCGGGAAGAAATCGGGATCGTTCAGATCGACAATTGACTCGATTTCCCAATAGCCGTCGGGTTCGGCCTGATTGCCGTCCAGCGGAATGGCCGTGGTCTGGCCGAGATAGACGTCGATGCCCGGTTGGAGCGTGCCGTTGTTGTTCACGTCGGCATAGACCCGGACGATCGTGTTCGCCTCGGCCCGACCCCAGAACTTCGGCGTGGTGTCGTTGGTCACCCGATCGATGATCGTGTCCGGGTTGGGCGGCGCCACGCCCGTGTCGCTGTCGGGCGCGACGCCGTCGTCGGGATCACCCGGCTGTCCGAACGAGACGGGAGGAATCTGCGTGTCGATGGTGACGGTCAGCAGAAAATCCTCGCTCATGTTGCCGGCCAGATCCTCGACTTCGAGCTTCAGATTGTGTACCCCGTCCAACAACAGCGGTAGCACGTTGAGGAAGAACCCGTTGGCGCTGAACCCGCCCTGGGTGACGAAGGAATCGACCAGCAGCACCTCGCCGTTGTTCGGCGCGCCGTTGAACTGGTCCGGGTCGGGTCGGTCGTAGATCCGATAGATGATCGTGTTGGGGAACGGGTTGCCGTCGCCTTGCGGCGTGTCGTCGGCCGTGACCGTGACGGCGGGCGTGTTGTCGAACGTCACGTTGTCCGAGTCGTGGCGGCCCGTATCGCTCACGGTTCCACCCGGCAGATTCGGTCCTTCGAGCCCCAGCACGTCGAGGTACGGCGTGTTCGGCGCGACGGCGTCGATCCAGATTTGCAGCCCGTTGCCTTCGAGCCGCGTGATGTTGCCGGCCAGGTCCTCGACCTCGGTGATGATGCGATAGCTCGCGTAGTGGGCAAGCGGCGAGGGGTTGTTGCTGTGGTCGTCCAACGGCTCGACGGTCACTTCCCACGAACCGACCTGGTTGAATCCGTTTTGGGTCAGATCGGTGCCGACGCGTCCCTGGCCGATCAGCTCGGCGGGGCCCGGATTGCCCGGATCGGTCACGTCAATCGCGAAAACGCGGATGATCGCGTTGTGCTCGGCCGTGCCGTCGAAGGCGGGCGTGAGGATATGAGTGACATTGTCAGTGTTGAACCGTCCGCTGTCGCTCGAGGCCAGGAGGTTCGGCGTCGAGGCGCCCGGCCCGGACGTATCGACGACCAGTTGCAGCGGCTCGGACAATTGGGTGCGTCCGGTGGCCGGCGCGGGATCGCCTTCGCCGTCCTGTTGTCCGTCGAAGATTCGCACGGCGCCCTTCACGTAATGGAGCCAGCCGCCGCTGTCGGTGATGAACGACGCCTCGGGATCGGCATCGGTGAACGGCAGCATGCCCGCGGTGAACGTGAAGCGGAACAGCGTGTTGCCCGAGTTGGCGATCAGGTCGGCGAAGCCCACCGAATTGCCGTTGACGAACACTTCGACCGCGGCGCCTGGCGTCACCCCCGCCGCGGCTTGAGCGGCGGTGAGGATTGAGATTCCCTCTTCGAAGAACTCGTTCAGGTCGGCTTCGAGAATAATCTCGGGCGCGGTCCGCGACGTGACGTTGTCGACCTGGCTGAGGCCCGTGTCGTTCAGTTGCTCGAAGAGAGGGTTGCTCGGGTCGGTGTATTTCTCGGGCAGATCGACGTTATCGACCAGCGGGGCGGCAAAGTTTTCAAGTTCGACGTCGTAGACCGCCACATGCTGGACGATCTCCTGCTCGATGATAATGCCGTTAAAGAACACTTCGATCCAATACTCTTCCTGCGTCACGACGGGAATGACCAGACCGTCGATCTCGAGGCCCTCGACCACTTCCTCGGCGGTGGCCACGGCGATGA
>DATECS010000133.1:0-24069 GCA_035286785.1 Thermoguttaceae bacterium
CGCACCACGCCGTCGGCGTCCACGTAGACGCCCGCCAGGCCGTTGGTGTTGGTGGTGTCGTCGTCTTGCGCCCTGGCCTGGGAAGTTCCACCGAGCACGCAGGCCGCCACGATCGACGCCAAGACAACCCGATAACCGACAGTCTGCCAACGCATGAGCAACTTCTCCAAAGAGGTTCCGGTGACACTCCCACTCGACGGAAAGAAACGGAGTCGAGTGGGAGTGTTAAGTTGACGGTGTGGGCGGACCCAGCCACCGGCGACGCATCCGTCGGCCCGGAGGGGTCCATATCATGAATTCTAATTAGGCAAACTGGGTAACGCAAACGGTTCCTCCCCAACCAGTTGCGGTTTTTTCGGCCCCGGCGGCCAGCCGCCCCCCCAAGGGCCGGTGCCAAAGCCATGTAACCGGTTTATTTGAAATGGTTTAGGGCCAAAACGCCCATTTCCACCGGGTCATCACATCGTAGGGTGGGCACCGCCCACCGAGAACAACGCAGTAGGGTGGGCGGCGAATCGCCAATAGGTCTTTCCATTCTCGACTGGCATGGCCCACCTCGTGCCCGCCCCACCAGAACCGTGACCGTAGGGTGGGCACCGCCCACCGGAAACAACGTAGGTCTCGGTGGGCGGTGCCCACCCTACCCGCCACGTTGCACTCCAGCCCCGTTGCGGCGAGAATTGGGTTGGCCCGTTCTATCCCAACCAAGCGAGTCGCCGCGCGATGTCCACCACCTCGACCCTGTTGAGCCCCGAACTGCTCGCCCGGCTCGAAAAAATGGAACTCCTCAGCCGCAAAATCTTCCGCGGCCGGATGAAGGGCGAACGCCGCAGCCGCCGTAAAGGCCAAAGCGTCGAGTTCGCCGATTTCCGCAACTACGTGCCCGGCGACGACCTGCGATTCATCGACTGGAACACCTATGCGCGCCTCGAACGCCTTTTCTTGAAGCTCTTCCTCGAAGAAGAAGATCTTCACTTCTACGCCCTGATCGACGCCAGTGCGTCGATGGGTTTCGGCGACCCGACCAAACTGCGCTACGCCCAGCAACTGGCCGCCGCGCTGGGTTTCGTCGGACTCATCCGTGGCGACCGCGTGAAAATCGAGTCGCTCGGCCAGCGCCCCACCGCCCCCTCGCCCGTCTTCCGCGGACGGCGGAGCATGTGGCGAATGTTCGACCACGTCGAAAGCATCGTGCCCGGCGAGCAGGTGTCGCTTGCCTCGGGCATCAAAAACTTTTGCCTTCGCAACTCCGGCAAGGGCATCGTCGTGCTCTTGACCGACCTGATGGACAAAGCCGGCTATGAACCGGCGCTCCGCTACCTGTTAGCCCAGCGGATGGACGTCTACATTGTCCAGATTCTCTCGGCCGAGGAACTCGATCCCGAACTGAACGGCGACCTGCGCCTGGTCGATTGCGAGGACGGCGACGAAACCGAAGTGACGGTGACCGCGCCGCTTTTAAAGCGATACCGCAAAACACTCAACGCCTTCGTCGAGTCGGCCCGCGAGTTTTGCACCCGCCGGGGCATGGTCTACCTGCTGGCCAACAACACCGTGCCGTTGGATGATATGATCACCGACTACTTGGCGCGCAGGGGGCTGGTTCGCTGATGTGGCCGACCTGGGTCAATATGCTCGCGTGGTGGCAATGGGCCGTGCTCCTGGCCGTGCCGCCGGCCATTATTTCGCTTTATTTTCTCAAGCTGCGCCGCCGGCCGGTCGAAGTGCCCAGCACCTATCTGTGGAGCCGCACGGTCGAGGATCTGCACGTCAACAGCATCTGGCAGCGGCTGCGCCGCAATCTGCTCTTGCTGCTCCAGTTGCTGCTCGTTCTCTTGTTGATTCTTGCCTTGTTGCGGCCTGCCTGGCGAGGGCACAAACTGATTGGCCACCGGTTCGTCTTCCTGATCGACAACTCGGCCAGCATGAAGGCCACCGACGTCGAGCCCAGCCGGCTCGACGACGCCAAACACCGCGCCTCCGCCCTGGTCGACAACATGGCGTCGGGCGACGTGGCCATGATCGTCAGTTTCGCCGACACGGCCCGGGTCGAACAAATGCTCACCGGCAACCGCGCGGCGCTCCGCCGCGCGATCCAAGGCATCCAACCCACCGATCGACCCACCTCGCTGGTCGAGGCGTTGAAAGTGGCCGCCGCCCAGGCGCGGCCCGGCGAGACGTCCGGAGCTTCCGTTGACGAAAAGGAAACCGACGCGCGTCCCGCCGACACGCCGCCGGCGACCGCCTATATCCTGAGCGACGGCAAATTCGCCTCGGTCGGCGAATCGTCGCTCGGCAATCTCAAGCCCGTGTTCCTCCCCGTCGGCGGCGAGTCGCCCGCCAACGTGGCCATTGTCGCGTTTCAGACGCGGCGTCAGGAGAAGCAGGAAAACCGGCTCGCGGCGTTCGCGCAAATCAAGAATTTCGGCGACAAAAAAGTCCACGTCGAAGTCACCCTGCGGCTTGACGGCGAGCTGAACAACGCCGACCGCGCGTCGATCGGTCCCGGCGAAACCCAGAACCTCGCGTTCGACGTCGGCGAGGTGGACTCGGGCGTCCTCGAACTCATCGTCCGTCACCGCGACTGCCTCGCGGCCGACGATCGCGCCTGGGTCGCCGTCAATGCGCCCCGCCCGGCCGAGATCCTGCTGGTCACTCCCGGCAATCAGCCCCTGGAACTGGCCCTCGGCACCCGTTCGGTCGATAAATTGGCCCACGTCTCCGTGAAACCGCCCCTGTTTCTCAAAACGCGCGACTACGGCGCGGCCGCGCTAGACGGATTTTACGATCTGGTGATCTACGACCGCTGCCGGCCCGACGCGATGCCTCAGGCCAACACGTTTTTCATCGGCAACGTGCCGCTCGGCGACCGCTGGACGCTCGGTCCCCGGACCGACGCGCCGCAGATCATCGACGTCGACGCGGCCCATCCGATAATGCAGTGGCTCGCCCTGGACGACGTGTTGATTTGGGAAGGCCGCTCGATCGGCGCCCCGCCCGGCGCAAGCACGCTGATCGACGGCGATAGCGGCCCCCTGCTGGCCATCGCCCCGCGCGAGGCGTTTCAGGACGCGGCCCTCGGGTTCCTCCTGGTCGATCTCGAAGGCGGCGAACCGGTCAGCCGCACCAACTGGCCCATCCGCGCGAGCTTCCCCATGTTCGTCTTCAACACGGTAAGCTACCTGGGCGGCGCGGCCGCCGATGTCGGCAATCAAAGCGTCCGCCCGGGCCAGCCCGTCGTGCTCGACGTCGAGGGCCCCCGCGAATCGGTCACGGTCACGGGCCCCGACGGCCAAGCGACGCGGCCCTCGCCAGTGCGGCCCGGCCAGTATCAATTCTCGGCCACCGACCGGTTGGGAACGTACACGGTCCGATCCGGCAAGACGCTCGTCTCGCGTTTCGCCGTGAACCTGTTCGACCGCAACGAAAGCGACCTCGCGCCGCGCAAAACGTTCGACGCCGGAGGCGAAAAGATCGCGGGCGAATCCGGTTGGGAAGCAGCCCGCCGCGAAATCTGGCGTCCCCTGCTCCTGCTTGGCCTCGTCGTCCTTATCGTCGAATGGCTCCTCTACACCCGCCGCGTGAGCACGTAGTCAGATGTAGGGTGGGGCGATGCAAACCGTAATTCTCAACAACCTTCGCCGCTCGCCTTACGTTGACCTCGCATGAACGCCTGATTCACGACAAACGGTTTGCATCGCCCCACCAAAGTCGCTGCTTCCGCGTCCTCCGTGAAAATCCGGGTTACCGAAAGAGAATGTCTCAAAATCTTATCAACCGCGTCTGGCAACTACTGTTGATCCTCGCCATGTTTGCCTTCTCATGGCTCGGTCTGCAAGCCGCGCACGAGTCGGGCCACGTGCTGCACGCGTGGGCGAGTGGCGGAACGGTCACCCGCGTCGTGCTGCGTCCCACGACCCTCTCCTACACGCTCGTCTCGCCGAACCCGCGGCCGGCCTTCGTCGCCTGGGGCGGCCCGATCTGGGGCTGCCTTTTCCCGCTGATTCTTTGGGCCGCCGTCCGCGCGGCGGCCAGTCGATACGCTTTCCTGGCCCGATTTTTCGCCGGCTCGTGCCTGGTCGCCAACGGCGTCTATCTTGGCGCAAGCGTCCTCGTCGGTGGAAGCGAACTCGACGGCCCGGTCATCCTCGCCAACGGCGGGGCGATCTGGCCGTTGCCGCTCTTCTCGCTCGCGGCGATCGCGCTGGGCGTCGTCGCATGGAACGGCCTGGGACCGAACTTCGGCCTCGGCGACTCAAAAGGCAACGTCGATCGCCGCGCCGCAATCCTGGCCGCCGCGCTGCTCGGCCTGACGCTCCTCGCCGAGTGCCTTGCACCGTAGGTCAGGCTGTGCCTGACAGCCGTAGGGTGGAGCGACCTCGTCCGGCACGTCGCCCAGCCCATAAAGCTGACAGACCAACTCGTCGATCCGTCGTTCGATCGCGTCACTCTCGTAGGGTGTGTGCTTGCACGCACCGTAGGTCAGGCTGTGCCTGACGGAAGAATCGTTGACCTTCCCAACAATGTCAGGCACAGCCTGACCTACGGGCTTTTCCAGCGGACCATCCTGGTGCGTGCAAACACGCACCCTACCCAACGCGCCGGCCAGCTCCACCAGTTCATTGTGTATCCACCGCTCGGCCGTGTCCAAAAAATCAATCCGCCGAATCGGCGCCTGGGCCAGCGCCCGGCCGTTGATCTCCAGGCCCACGCCGCGTCGCTTCGCGTGATGGCGAAACCATTGCCACAACACGCGACTGTTAAGCAGCGCCGTCAAATAGAGAAGATCCTCCCGCGTCCCGGCGTCCGGCACGAATACGTTCACGCTGAAATTGACCCAAACCGGCCGCCGCGCCGCCGCGAACGCCGGCCGCGCGGCCATCTGCACCGAAAGAATCTTGTCCGCCGTCCATAGCGACGCCTCGCGCGGCCAGTGCAACTGCCACCAAGGCCGCCGGCCAAGCCGCGTCTCGCGCCGAGCCTCCATGATCGGCCGGAATCGGGCCAGATGTCGTTCAATCGTCGGATACTCGCGCACGTCGGGACACGTCTGGGGCGTCGAATAGATCAACGCGCGTGACGCCGACTCCGCGAGAGAATACCGCCCCACGTCGCGCAGCGCATGATACGGCCGAAGCAATAACCGCTCGCGCTCGGGCAGATCGAGCGCGGCGACCTCTTCGGCCGTGAGCACAAATACGCCTTGCCCTGCTCGCGCATTGTCCAACAATGGTTCCGTCGCGCGAGTAACCACGGCCGGATTTTCCGCGATCCCCTGCCGCACGCGGCCCAACCGCCCCAGCGGCGTGCCTCGCCCGAGCGACTCAAGCAGCCCCCGGTCCACCGGCTCCAAATCAACGCGCCCGTCGCGAAACAACTCGTCGCGCGTCTTCTCATAAGAAAAACCGAGCCGCGACCGTAAGGGAGCGGTGACGCCATGTTCATGTTGAAAATCGTTCTCGCGTCGGCATGGAGGGACGCGCTCCATCGCGTCCGCAACGTGTACGACCATTCCAGCCACGACGGAGCGCGGCCCTCCATTCATCGGCAACCATTCCCTTAAGAACGACTCGACCGATCCCGCCGCCCCATGCGCGGGACGCACGATCCGCGTCGTTCCCCCGTCGCCGCGAGTCTTCCTCGCCCGAAAAATCATGTGTCTTCCCGCCACGCCGTCAAAGACGTTCAACCGATCGAGATCCACGATTTCCTCGACGTGTGTCTCGCGGCGGAGCTGTTCGACCAGCTTGGCCGCGCCGCGCCCGGCCGTCCAATAACCGCTCACGACCAGCGACACGAGCCCGCCGTCGCGTAACAAATCCAGCGACCGATGAGCGAAGTAATACCAAAGATCCATCCGCGCCGTCCGCCACCGCCGGCCGAATTCGGTCTGCGCGATTTGCTTGAAAAGCGACTTCGCGCCCCGTTCCCGGCGATACGGCGGATTGCCCAGCACCACGTCGAACGTGCCGACCCACGGATCGAGCGCCGCGCCCGTTAGCGCGTCGCCCTGGCGTATCGCGTGGGCCAGCACAGCCGTTTCCTCGTCCGACAACGGCCCCGCCGGCTCGTCGGCCGCTTCGAGCCACAACGCCCGTCGTGCGGCCAGCACGGCTTCTCCGTCCAGATCGACCCCATGAAGCCGTTCCAAAATCCGCCGACGCTGCTTGCGCCAAATTCCAGCGTCTGACGCGCGTTCCATCGCCCGCTCGCGCAATCGCCGATAAGCCGCCAGCAAAAACGCCCCGCACCCGCTCGCCGAATCGACGATCCTCGGCGGCTCGGCCTCATCGCGACACGCCGCCGACGAATTCTCTCGTAGGCCGTCAATCGTCCGCGCGGCCATGTATCGCGCCACGCATTCCGGCGTATAAAACACCCCGCCCGACTTGACGGCCGCCTTGCTCCGCCTTGCCCGCGCGCAATCATTCAACCCCGCCCCAACGTCAAGACAAAGCAACCGATGGTGAACCCGCGCGAGCGCCTCGGGTCCGAGACAAATCCCATCAGGAATACTCGGCGCATCGAGCGCGGCGTCATCGCCCGACCGCGATCGGAACAGAGCCGGTCCCAAGCGTTCCACGGCCCATCGACGCAACTCTTCGGCCGATCCGTCGGGCAAAAGATTCCGCGCGCGGCACGCGGCAAGAAAGACCGCCTCTTCAATCGCCGACCGAGCCATTGCAGCAACGGCGTCGGTTGAAGCACGGCCGCTGGACCACCCAATGTGCTCGACTGCCGTTTGCCAACACGCCTCGACGGCCGACAAAGCCCCGTTCAGTGAGGACATGGCTTCCGTGCAATGAGCAAGTAGGGTGGGCATCGCCCACCATGAACGATTCGCGTGTTGTTTTGGTGGGCGGTGCCCACCCTACAATGCTACGGCCCCTCACCTCAAGAACATCGGCCCATTGGTTCGACGAGCGCTACGCGGCGGCGCCGGAACCGGCACGACCCGGGTGGTCTCGGGATACGGCGTCGTCACGTCGGGCACGGGTTCCATTTCCGTTTCCGTGGGAACCGGATCCAGTTCCGTTCCACTCTCGACGGGCATGTCGCCTTCGACAACCGTGGCCGACGTTTGCATCATCGGCCCCTCCGTCGGGTTCAACGGCGGCGAGAGCACCGACCCGGCCCGGGCGTACGGATCGCACACCGCCGTGCCGCACTCGCCCGTGTAGGTCGGGCCGCATTCGTCAAACGGATCAGGAGGAATCCGACATCCGGCGGCAGCCGTGAGACTGGCGAGCGTTAAGATGAGAAATATGCGTCGCATGGAAAACTTCCCCCGAGGTCGTGTGCCTTGTGGCCTGGTTTTCTGCCTTACTATGCCGCGATTCACGCGCATGTCGCGTAACCCGTCTGTTAAAATGTGCGGGTTCAACGGTATATTCGGCCAAAGGATGTCGGCGGCCTTCATCTTTTTCCTGTTTTTTTCAAATTGAGGTGAAGAGCCGCCAGAGACTCACCCACACCAACCCGAAGCGCAAGCGAGGACATCAAACTATTGCCCTCAAAACAAATAGCCTCGCTTGCGCTTCGGGTTAGTATGGAACCAGCCGCCCAGAGGAGTATTAGGGGATGGAAACCAGCGAATCGACCCCCATTCCATCGCGGTCTACGCACAGTCCCCATCTTCTCGTCGTCCTGGGCCTGATTCTCGCATTGGCCTTGGGCGTGCGGCTCGTGGCGATCAGCCGCCCGTTGCTAGGCAATTTTGCCACCAAGAACGTCGTCTACGCAATGATTGCTCGTAATCTTGTCGAGCATCGCGCCTCGTTCTGGCTTCCCAGGATCGATTGTCTCCGCGGCGGCCAACGGGGCCTGCACCTGCTCGAAGTGCCCCTGTCGGCCTATCTGGCCGGCGGACTGTGGAAATGTTTCGGCGGGTCGCTCGACGTCTGGGGCCGAATCGTGTCGATCGCGTTCAGCCTGACCTCGATCCTCGTACTCTACCATCTGGTCCGCCGCCGCCACGGTCACGTCGCGGGGCTCGGCGCGGCCGCCGTCCTCGCGCTGTCGCCTGTCGCGGTGATGTACGGTCGGCACTTCATGCTCGAAGCGTCGATCGCCTTCTTCGCCGTGGCGACGATCGACACCTTGGACCGCTGGCTCGCAGGCCGCCGCGCCATCTGGCTCGCCGCGTCCGCCGCCTGCTTCGCCCTGTTGGCGCTCACCAAAATCTACATGCTCGTCCTTCTCCTCCCAATAGTCGCCATGCTATTCCGTAGGGTGCGTCTGAACGCACCAGAACAACCGCATGACTTTGCCTTGGTGCGTCCAGACGCACCCTACATGGCCTTCTTGTTATTCCTATTGGCCGCCGTTCCGGCAATCGCCTGGGTCGCCTACGTCCTTCACGCCGCGTCGCCGGGCGGGAATCTGTCGGACCAGATCTTTTACTCCCTCCGCGACAGCGCGGGCGCCCATCGGCCGCCCGACCCGTTGTTGGCTCGGCCCGACTTCTATCGCCGGTTGTTCGACGATTGGGCCGGCGTGGTGCTCACGCCGGCGGCCTGTATGTTGCCGCTGATTGGCCTGATGAATCGCGCGTGGCGCCGCTGGATCCCTTGGCTGGCGGCCATGGCACTGCTGGTCGTCGCCATGCCGCGAAAGTTCTTCGAGATGAACTACTACTGGGTCGTCGTCCTGCCGCCGGTCGCCGTTTTGGCGGGCCTCGGCTGGGCCCGGCTGGTCGAAAAGCTGCGTCCCTCCCGAATGGCGATGGGCCTCTTTCTAGCCTTGGCCCTCGTCGCGTCGCTGCGTTACACGAGCGGCCCGTTGTTGAACATCCCGGCCGAAGACCGCGCCGTGCTTCCCGCCTCGCGAGTCGTCCGCGAACAAACGGCCCAAGACGAACTGGTCGTCACGATGCATGGCAGCGGGATCGACCTGCTCTACTATTGCGACCGGCCCGGCTGGGCGTTGGAACCAAACGACCCACGACTCGCCGACCGACTCGCCGAGTGCGCCCGCGCCGGGGCGAAGCTCTTGGCGATCGTCGACGTGGAACATGACGCAAGTCCCGACCGCGCCGGCCGCCTGCCCTCGATGCCATTGGTCGCCGAAGGAGAAGGATTTCGGGTTTATCGACTCCTTGCCTCCGGTTCGCCAGTTGTGTCTAAAACCGAGCCGCGACCGTGAGGGAGCGGTTGCATGTTTATCGGCTTGCCATCGCTCCCTTACGGTCGCGGCTCGGTTTTTTCATGGTCCTCCATATCGCCTTTTTTTGCGGGCTTTCCAAGCACGATTTAGAGCAGGTGTCGCGCCTTGATCTCAAGATACCGGTTCACCAGCGGCGCGGTGAGATTCTCCGGCGCCACGTCGAGCACCAGCACGCCCTTGGTCGAAAGATCGGCGAGCACCTGGTGACGCCAACCGAGAATCTCGGCCGAGGCCGCCGCTCGCCAGAGTGGATCGTCGGCGGGAGGCACGCCCTCGCCCGCCGCGCGTTGGCTTAACCCTCCGGCCGCCATCGCCGGCTCGATGGCCTCGAACATCCGCCGGTCGCGCAGCAACACGCCCAGCGGCAAGTGCCGGCCGACGAGGTTCGTGAGATACTGCCCGACTTGATTGGCGTTCACCTCGTCGATCACGTTGGTCACCAGCACGACCAGGGCCCGTTTTCGGCACCGCAGCCCTAGATAGCGAAACGCCAGATCGTAGCGCGACTCGACCAGTTGCGGAAACCGATCATACGAAGCGTGCAACAGGCGGTTCATCTGGCTCATGCCGCCGCGCGGCGGGACGAAACGATGCACCGCGTCCGAAAATGCGACGAGCCCCACGGAATCGCCCTGACGCAGCGCGACGTAGCTCAACATCAACATGGCGTTGAGCCCGTGGTCCAGCAGGCTCAGCCCGGCCGCTTCGTTGGTCATCATCCGCCCGCAATCCACCAGAAAGATGATCCGCTGCGACTGACTGGTCTGAAAATCCTTGACCGTCAACTTGTTTCGCCGCGCCGTGCTCCGCCAGTCGATGTGGCGATAATTGTCGTCGGGCGTGTAGTCGCGGAGCCGCTCGAAATCATGGTCCTGTCCCACGCGCCGCACCCGGCGAACGCCCATCAAGTTGAGCCGATCAGTCCGCGCCAACAGGGCATACTGACTCAACTGCTGCATGTCGGGATAAACACACAGCTTGGTCTCTTGCGGATAGACCAGCATCCGCTGCCAGAAGCCCAGCCGGCTCGGCGCGCAAACATGCACGGCCGGCAGCGTGAACGGCCCGCGGCGCGACGCGCGGAGCCGGTAGTCCACCGTCGTTTTCGCCCCGCCGGGCAGCGTCAACTCGAACTGGCTCGGCGTCGGCTGCAACTCGGCGTCCACCGCGTCGCGGACCGAGACCGAGAAAACGCGTCGCGCGTGGTTGTTCACCGACAACGCGACGTGGTGCGGCTTGCGCAGCGACGACACGTGGGCCGTCCGCCGTTCGACCGAGAAGTGACGCCGGCGAGGCAGCGTGAGCAAGTCACCCGCGACGCACGCCAAGCACGCCAGGTCCATGGCGACCACGCCCCAGACCGCCTCGGGCCAGATCACGATCGCCGCGGTCGCCGTCGCGGGCACAAGCGCCAAGAGCACCATCGGCCGGCGCGGAAAAATTTTCCACGCCCAACCGAGCGCCAAGAGCGGCGCGACGATCGCGCACAGTTTCAGCAGCGTGACGGCCAGGTCGCTCACAGCCGGGGAACCTCCACCGAATTCAACAACGACCGGAGCAGATCGTCCACCCGCTGGCCTTCGACTTCCGCCTCCGCCGAAAGGATCACCCGATGACGCAGCGCCGGCAGCACCAGCTCCACAACGTCGTCCGGCACCGCATAGTCGCGCCCGCGAAACGCGGCCAACGTCCGCGCGCCCTGCATCAGCGCGAGTCCCGCCCGGGGCGACGCGCCTAGATGAAAATGCGGCCATTGCCGCGTGAGCCGGACGATCCGATTCACAAAATCGACCAGCTTCGGGTCGATCCGCACCTCGCCGCACTCCCGGCCCATCGCCAGAATCTCGGCCGGCGACGTGACCGTGTCCAATTTCGCCAGCCGATCGTCCAGATCGACCCGCGTGCTGTGCATCGAAAGGATATCGGCCTCCTCATGCTCCGACGGATACTCGAGAACCAGCTTGAACATGAAGCGGTCCAGTTGGGCCTCGGGCAGATTGTACGTTCCCTCCGACTCGATCGGGTTCTGCGTCGCCATGACCAAAAACGGACGCTCGATCTTGTAGCTGACCCGATCCACCGTCACCCGATACTCCTGCATGATTTCCAAGAGCGCCGCGTGGGTCTTGGCCGGCGAGCGGTTGATTTCGTCGGCCAAAAGCAGTTGGGTGAAAATTGGCCCGGGCCGGAACCGGAATTCCTGCGTCTTCATGTCGAAGATGGGCGAGCCCGTGATGTCCGACGGCATCAGGTCGGCCGTGAACTGAATCCGCCCGAACCGGCACCCCAGCACGCGGCCCAACGCGCGAACTAGAAGCGTCTTGCCCAGGCCCGGCACGCTCTCGATCAACACGTGCCCGCCCGAGAAGAGCGCCACCATCGTGCCCAGCACGAGTTCTTCCTGGCCGATGAAAATTTTGGCCACCTCCGAGCGAATCCGATCAAACAAAGCCTGCGCCGGCAGTCGGGTCCGCGGCAAAGGCGGCAACGGCTCGGGCTGGGCGGGAGTAGGTTGTTCTTGCATGATGGGGTTCCGTTTCAAGGGTAGGGTGCGACTGGACGCACCATCTTTCATGAACAAACGATGTATACTCCAAAAACGGTGCGTCCAGACGCACCCTACTTGCCATCCGTCGGTTTCACTCGTTGAACGTATTGTTGAATGCGATCGCGAGCGTACTGTTCGTTGCCCGACTGGCGCAACAACTCGGCCACGGCGTCCAGATGCTTGCCGAAATCGCTCAGCCGCTCCGGTTCGCCCGGCGAGGCTGGCCCGAAAATCGGAAATCGCCAAAAACAAAACAAAATGCCCACCGCGGCCAGATGCAACAAAATCCAATTCGTCGGCCAAAGGTTGAAAATCTCCACGCCGGTCGGCGTGCCCGAGACGGGCTCTTTCTCGACGATCCTGGGGCCCCGTTCGCCGCTTTCGAGAAAAACGACCGTCCGCCGCTCGGTCCCCAGCCGGTCAACCAGCTTGCCGGCCAGCTTGCGGTGCTCGTGGTTCACCAGCGGCAGATTCAACAGGAACGAACCGTTGGCCACCAGAATCAACTCGCCCTGCCCAATGGCTTGGCGGCTGACCAGCGAGTCGCCTTCCGACGCCAAAAGCACGGTGGCCCCTTCCGCCGGCACGAGCCGCCCGCGGAGTTCAATCTCTAACTTTTTCGAATGGATTCCATCGAGCCACTCGTCGTCGCCCGACAGCGTACGGACCGTCCTTTTCGACGGCTTGCGGTCGATTTTGAACCACGGCGACTCGTCGCGCGTCAAGGTTCCCCCGCGACGCCGGGCGAACCGCTCTTCGGCCTTGCGGCGATATTCCTTCCACGCCTCGCGGCGCGCGGCCGGCGCGCTCGGTTCGAGTTTTTTCCAGTACCACGACGCGGCGTCGAAGTCGCGGCCGACATAGATCAACCGCCGTCCCGGCTTCTCTTCGAGCCACGATTCCAGCCAGTCTCGCGCCGGCTCGCTCGGCGCGTCAAAATCGTTGGGAAACCAGACGATGCAGT
Source organism: Thermoguttaceae bacterium (assembly GCA_035286785.1). Lineage (GTDB taxonomy): Bacteria > Planctomycetota > Planctomycetia > Pirellulales > Thermoguttaceae > UBA11386. The sequence continues at coordinate 12,678 of DATECS010000133.1, forward strand.
CGGCCCGTTGCCAAAGTCGCGGCGACAGCCGGTTCCAACTGAGCACGCGATGCCCGGCCTGCTCGAACAACTCGCCGAGCACCCGCGTGCCGTTGACGCTCTTTTCAACCCCGAAACCAGACCGGTGGCCGTAGGCGCTTTCGAGACCCTTGCGGCAGCCTGCGCAACATAAGCAGACGGCCGCCGCGACGAGCCCGACCGCCCGGACGTTCCACCGGATCGTTTTGCGGGACGCTTGTCTCACGTCGGCTCCCCCTTCAACTGGGCCTCGAACTCGGGAAGCCGCGACCAGCACGCTTCGAACCGCGTCTGGTCGATCGCGTGGTTGCCGAAGAAGAAATCCTCGAACGCCAGCATGGTCTGCTCCAGCAGGCCGCCCAATGGCCCGCGACCGCGCCGGCCAACCTCGCGGAGATACTGCCGATTGGTCTTCCCCTTGGCCAGCCGCACGACGCGGTGCTTGTCCAATTGGACCAATTCGTAACTGAACAAATACTTGACCGCCTCGCCGTACTCGCCCTGCCGGTAAAATCGCCGCGCAAGATCCAACAGATCGAGATTGGCCGCCTTCACCGGAAACGGCAGCGCCTCGATCCGCCGCCGCTCGTCGTCGTCCACCTTCTCCGTTTTCTTCCGCCGGGCCCAGCGAAGATCGCCGTCCTTGAAATAGGCGCGCACGAGCAGAAAGACGACTGTCGCCAAAATCACCGCGACGAGCGCCCAGACGGCCCACTTCAAAAGTTCCCAAAGCGCCGCCCAGCCCTCGCCGCCCGAGTCGTTCGACGCCGCTTCCTCTGCTTCCTCCGGCGGCTCGTCGAGTTCGACCGGCCGCGCGCCGTCGGTCGTCGCGTCGTACCACGGATAGCCCGACCAGCGATGATCGAGCGCCTCGCGCCCGCGCGCAACGGCCTCCTCCGGCGGCGTCCGCGCCAGTGCCAGAACCATCGCGACGCACAACAAACAGTGAATCATGGCCTCGCTGCGCCGCTGTGATGAATCACCACGGAGAACCTGGCGCGGCCGAGGGCCGCGATAGGTTTATCCGCGGGTTCATTCGCGGCCGGTTTCATTTTGCGGGCGCTGGACGTTTCGACAGTTCGAACGGATCAGGAAGACGTCGGCGCCGGAGAGGTCTTTCGCCTGGAAGTCGGCGAATACGGAATCCCGCGCGTCGTCGAGCACCACGGCGGGCCGGGCGTCCTCTTGCTGGATCGCGATGCGGACGTTTTTCATCGTGACGTCCTTGGCGTGGCGGACGAACAGGCCGTAGGCCGGCAGAACGCCGAACATGCGATTTTCGGGGTATCCCGTCGAATTCTCGGGCACCTTGCGCGCGACGTCGGCCGCCGTGCCGGGCGCGAAGCCGCCGCGGATCGTGATGTCGACGTCCTCGATCTGGACGTCCTCGATCGGGCAGCCGGGAAAGCCCGTGATCGACGAGGCGTAACAGGCGTAGTTGTGCATGCGGCGTTCGTCGTCGTTGCGGCGCTCGATCTTGTCGACGATCGCCCGCACGCCGCTGATCCGCACGCCGCGGAGCGCGCCGTTGGCGACGGGAAACTTCTTCTCGCCGTCGTACAACGGGCGGTTGCGGTCGCCCAGCTTGATGAAGATGGGCGTTCCGACGACGTCCATCGTGGTGTTGCGGATCACGACGTTTTGCATCGTGCCGCCGTCGGTGATTTCCAGGGCGATGCCGGCGATGCCCGTCTGGTGGACGTAGTTGTCCTCGATCAACAGATTCTGGAACCCGCCCGATGAGTCGGTGCCCGTCTTGATGGCGTTGCACAGGCTGCGGAGGCGGTTGTTGCGCACCACGATGTTTTTGCACCCGCCGGGCATGAAGCCTTTCAGGCAGACGGCGTCGTCCAGGCAGTCGATGTCGCAATTTTCGATCAGCACGTTTTCGCAGTCGCAGATGTCGCACCCGTCGTTGTTCATGAAGGTGCTTTCGGTGATGCGGATGCCGTCGATATGGACGTTGCGGCAGAGCGAATAGGGGTTGGTCCAGAACCCGGCCGAGGTCATCGTAATGCCCTTCACCGTGACGTTGGTGCATTCGTCGAACCACAGCGCGGTCGGGCGGTCGCCGTTGGCGCGGAGCCGGGCGTCGTAAAAATCATTCTTCGCCTTGCTGTTGCCGTTGATCGTGCCTTCGCCCGTGACGCTCACGCGATCGGCGCCCTGGGCCAGCACGAGGCTGCGGCCCAGGTGAAGGTCGTAGCGCCGCCGGTTGGCCGGCTTGTGGAAGGGATAGTCGTTGACCGTTGTGCTGCCCAACAGCACGGCGCCCTTTTCCAGGTGGAGGTTGACGTTGCTTTTCAGCACAATCGTGCCGGTCAAGAACGTGCCCGCAGGGACGACGACCCGTCCGCCGCCCGCCGCGGCGCAGGCGTCGATCGCCTTTTGGATGGCCTGGGTGTTGGGGGCGATCTTGGTGACGTCGTCGGCCGTGGCCGCCGCGCCGTATTGGACGATGTTGAACTGTTTTTGGGCGTCGCCCGCGGGCTTGTCGTCCGTCGCGGCTTGCGCGTGATTGGCGAGAGAGAAAGCCGCCAGGGTCAAGGCCGCCAGGAGGACGAACCGTCGGGTGAAAAACGCCGCGCCACGAGGCTGGCTGGATGAAAGCATGGTGGGATTCCTTCGAGAATGGAGTTTCGCGGGGGAAGCCGACAAGGCGGGTTCCGGACTATCTTACCACGGCCGGCCGGGGATTGCCAGCCGGGCTTGAGGCCGGTTTTTTCACCACGGAGTCACGGAGGACACGGAGAAAACATTCTCTCCGTGACTTCGTGGTGAGAAAAAGGCTACTCGATGAAGCGGCGCAGGAGGATGGCTTCTTTGACGTTCAGGTCTTGGCCGCGCTGGAATCCGACGGGGATCGAGCGGTCGAAAATCGAAAAGGCCCGATGACGCTTCACCTCGCCCGAGTCGGAGCCGAGTTCCGCGCCCAACTGGTAGCCGTCCGGGTAAATTTGGGCGAACTCGGCGATCGTGCATCCTCGGTTGTCGTCCAGGTCGTCGCCGTCGGAATCCGTGAAGGCGACCGGCTTCACCTCGAAGTAGCCCACCGTGACCCAAACCGCGTAGACGTTCGACCGCGTCGTGGCGATGCTCGACAGGCGGTTGAGCAGTTGATAGCGGAACGCTGGATTGCGGTCGGTGTCGTTGACGGGCTGATCCGAGACGCAGGCAAAGAGCGGCACACTGGATTGGGCGCCCGTTGGATCCTGATAGGACGGATCGGTGAGATTGTCTTTCAAAACCAATCCAGGTCTAAGAAGCGTCGTGTTTACTTCTCGCGGAACGTCGTTTTCAAGATTCGTATCGGTAGGATCATAATGAGGATCGATGGTCTGTTGGATGTCCATCGAAGGCACCTGATACATACCTGCCGACGAGCGGAACGGATTGATGAACCGCGTGGGATAACGAGCGTCAAGTCTCAGCATATTGGTGATACAGGTGGGGCCCCCGCCAGTCACATCTACATCGAAGTCAACGCCCCCGTATCCCTGGCGGCTAGCCAAAAAGCTTTTCCAAAGCACGTCTTTTTCAGGAGTTGGATTGAGTAGTCCGTCTCCGCCGTTGATGATGCCCCGCCACACTTCATGACTCATGATCGTGTTGATGTTGACTCGGCCCGGCTCGCGATAGTTCGAGATCCGGTTGAACGGCGGGTGGAAGGCGTGATTGCCGCCGGAAAACGACGTCGGATTGCCTTGCAACTCCGTGCCCACGAAACGCGAGGGGACGCGGACGAACTCCAGCAGGCGAGCGAGTTTCATGTCAGGCTGAAAGACATCTATAATATTTCCAAATGCATCCTTCTTGACCCAATCACCGTTCTGAAATAGATTTGCCAAGTGCCGAAACGGCATTTCAGAATTGTCGTTGCCATAGCTTTCACTTGTGCTTTCATTGCCCTTTCTGGTTGCGAGAGTGAACTTCGGTTTCTTCTTGCTCTCATCGTCAAGATCGCCGTCCTCACCCGCCAGCAATTGCGACGATCGAGCTTTCGGCACAAGGGCCAACTCGGCCGGACTGGCCAACGGGCGATTGAGCCACGTGAGCCAGGGGAACGGCTGTTTTTTCGGCGATCCACGGTAAGGCGATGTGTCGCCCACTTCAGCCGCGGTCCATCCCACGACAAAGGAGCATGGATCGCTTTCGGTAGCCGGTTGGAAATGGAACGGGTCGTTCAGATAGCCCAATGTGTGCCTCAAATAGTAACGGAAGTAATGGCCGCTGATCTTCGTTGGCGGATGAATCTTAGGGGCGTAGTCGTCTGCGTAGTCCCATTTGTCAGGCACACTGTTGTAATCGACAATCGTCCATGGATCGCTATTGCTGCTAGTGGTTCCAGTATCACCTCTTTGGCGTGAATGAAACTGTGGAGTCCTTCCACCCGCTCTGGGATCGTCATGGGACGACTCGCCGTTGAATGCCGTGAGGCTGATCGGCATCGAGTCGATCGTCAAATAAGGGTTTGTGTCCTTTTCATAGGGCATAAGTGGATTGGCCAATCGTTGTAGATGGACGACACGGAACGCTTCCTTCGTTCTAGTTCTCATTAGGTCGATGGCGTCCTCGCTGGATTCGTCTAGCGGGTCGTCCCACGGCGGCATATACTGCTGCTGAGTTTGATCGTAACGTTCTTCCTTGTAGCCGTCCACGGGCTCCGATACGCTCAGACGATGCGGCGAATCCACGACGACCGTCACGGGGGTTTGCTGGACGGAATCAGTGCCGGGGAAATCGTTGGTGTCTTCTGTGTTATATCGATTGTGCAGCACTTCAATCGGCGGCTCGCGGCCCGAATCGAGCACGATACGCCGAGTTTCGTCTAAATTGCCGTCGGCTCGTTGGCCGACGTAGGTGGTTTGCGCGGGCCCAATCACGGCGTACTGACCGGGTCGAACGGCGGCGGTGGATATTGTACTCGGATGGTATCGACGGCCGTCGTCAGTCTCAACGAAATTAGTTGCGCCGGCAGGATCGACAAAATAGACACTCCGCTCGATCTCAGGTCGCAACGATTCAACTGGATTATCCGGGTCGAGCGGCGGATTGGCTTGCGCGGCGGCGCGAGTCGTGATTACCAGTCGCCACACTGGATGGGATAAATCCGGCGTAACCTGACTCAATCGCACACCGCCCGGGGAGCCAAACTCGCCCGGACTCGGTTCGTTCTCGGTCCAGGGGTTGTGAAGCTCAATGAACAAGGAACCCTGGGGCCGAAGTCTCTGATCAAAGTCATCTTCCTTCGGATTCGCAATCGTTGCGGCTGGATCCGTTGAAGGGTATGGTTGTTCGGATGAAAGGTCTTCCGTCCTTCGGTCGTGAAACGCAAGGGTTTCGGTGATGAGCAACTCAGGCCGCTCGCAGCCCCAGACGAAGCCGCGGTGCGACAGTGTGTCGTCCGCACTGGGCGCGGCCGTGGTGCCGATCGTTCCGTCGACGTCCCAGGTGCCGTCGCTGAAGGGATCCATGTCATACTCAAACGGCGTCATGATGGCGTCGCGGTCGCGGAAATCGACGACGTTGACGGCCCATTGAGCCATTTGGCGGGCCGTTTCCACGCACTGCGACGTCCCATCATACTCGTAGTTCATTAGCAACAGCATCGTCACGTACAAATGTCGTGCGTAGAGTTGGCGTGCGAGAAGTTGATCGGCGGCGTCGATCGAGCCGTCGCCGTTGATGTCGATGTTGCACGTCAGATTGCACGTGGGCGGCGAGGCCAGCGCCGTTCCAACGGCGTCAACTTGAGAGAGAACATCGGCCTCGCCCGGCTCATCGACGACGTTGTTGTCGTTGTCGTCGCGGCCGTTGCCCAGCGGGCGGTTCAGGTCCATTCGCAGGCCGGCAATCATTTCCGGGGGGAAGAGCCGGGCGACCGCGTTGTCCAACTCCGTGCTCGCCACGCCGTTTTGCGTGAGTTTGACTCGGAGCAGATCGACGAGGCTGCCGGCCTTCCGATTGACGCCAAGCACGGTTTGGGCCGCACCGTCGGCCCGCAACTCGGGCGGCAGGGCGACGGCCGGCGTGGGCAAGTCCCAGCTTTCGGTCGTGGCCAGGCGGTTGCGGCCGGCGGTTTGCACGAGCGACGAGGCCAGTGTAGTCAGGCGGCCGGGCAGGCCGGCCGCGTCGACGTCGTAGGGGCGAAGAATCCTTTCGAGTTCGGCCGGCGTGAAGGGGGCGTCGGGGGCGTTGGTTCCGGCCGTGCCTCGGGCCGACGTCGAAAGGTCCATTTCATAAGGGCTGTTCGCCTGGCTGTCCAGCGGCGAGTAGAGCGGCTGGCCGCGGAGGTCGAGGCCCACCGCGATCGAGCCTTGGAGGTCCATCGGCGAACCGTAGGAGAACACTAAGGTCGTGCTGGCGACATCGTAGTTGGTGGGGTAGTCGAATAATTTATTCTGCAATAGCGGATCCGCGCCCGACTGGCCCACGTTGGGCACGGCGGACACTTCGCCGTAGCGGCCCGGCACCGAGCGGCCCGACACGGTCGTGCCGCAAAGGAGTTGGCGGAACGCGGGTTGTGGGACGGGATTGGGCGAGTCATCGAACAAGTAGTTCAGATTCACTTCGGCCACGCCGACGCCCTGGCCGCGCGGCAGGCTTTTAGGCACGCTAGAATTCACGCCGAGTTTGGTGCTGGTGGTCGGCTGTCCCATTGCGTCGAGCGCCGGCACGATCGAAGAGCCCAAGGTGGTCGGCTGCGAGTAGTTGGCGTCGAGTTGGGCCAGCGACCCGTGGGCGTTGAGGTTGAATCGTCCGTCGAGGTCGACGCACAGCACGGCGACCAGCGGTTTGTAGAGCCGCCCGTCGGCCGTCGAGCGGACCGGCAGGCCCACGTCGACCCAAATGCTGTCGGCCACCCCGTCGCCGTCGTTGTCGACGTCCCAGGGACTCGTGCCGCCGGCCAAAAAGTCTGGTACGCCGTCCGCGTTGGGATCATAGATTCCATACACGTCGGGCACGCTCGCGTCGGCCGCCGGGTTGCTGCCGGTGAAGTCGGGATGGTCGCCGCGCAGGGGCCGCAGGATGATTCGCCGTTGAAGACGCAGAATGGCCAGCCGAATGTTGCGCTGGTCCGAATTGGTCACGTCGAGCTTGCTCGGGTCGAGGAACCAAGTGAGTTTCTCCTCGGCCGAGGCGCTTTGCCACGCGGCGGGCATGGTGGTGTCCGTGACCATCCGGTTGAACCAGTAATTGACCAACTCGGGCCGGTGCAGCGACGGGCTGGGTGTCGCGCCGTTGGGCAGTTGCAGCGCCAGGAGCATGTTTTGATAGTCGGCCGCGTCGTAGTCCTCGTTGGCACCGCCGAGGACGGCCTGATCGACGTAGTCGCTCGGCAGGTTCACAAGGTTAGGCGCGAGGGCGTAAGAAAACGTCTGGCTGGTCACGGGGTCGGTGAACGTGGCCGTTAATTGGGGTTCGGTTGGCGTTGATAGGCCTGCTTCGGGATTGTACCCGAAGCCCGTGCCGCTGAACGGCGCGCCGTTGATGATGAATTGATCGCCCTGTTGGATGCTCGGATAACTAACGATCTGGAGGGTCGTGTCGTCGGGACAGCCGACGATGCGAGTGCTAACACCTTTGTTCCATACCGTCAGGACTCGGCCTACCACGGCTAAACGCGAACCAAACACGGTCGGCAAGGAACGATCGAGGACCACGTTAACAAGCTGTCCACCAGTGGTTGCTTGTGTGTAAGAAACAATCGAGAAGGACAGGGGCGTCGTCTCGGTCGCGTCATCAATCACACCGTTGAGGTCATCGTCAGCGCCGTTCGAGCGCACGCCGCCGTAAATATCCTCCAGCAGACTATGGTTGCGCAGCACGGAACTCGGACAATTCGAGCCCCGAAACACCTGGAGTAGGGCTTCGTTCAACAGTTTGTCGGGCGGGTCGGCGTATCGCTCGACCCGGGCCTGCGACTCGGCGGCCCGCTGCTCGTGGGTCGAGAGGATGACGAAGGTCACGGCGATCAGCGCGAACAGGGCCAAGAGGGCCAGGACGATCAGCAACAACACGCCGCGCCGGCGGTTTTCAACGCGGGGACGCGGGGACGATTTTAACGCAAAGACGCAAAGACGCGAAGACGCAAGGACGTTTCTTTTCACGCGGAGACGCGGGGACGCGGAGACGGGAGATTTTTCTTTGCTAATCCCCAATCCCCAATCCCCAATCCCTTTTTTCACCACGGAGGACGCGGAGGGGCACGGAGGCGTCGGGCACCGACTACCGACTACCGCATACCGACTACCGTCTACTGCCTGCTGCCTGCTGCCTGCTGTATTCATGATCCGCATTCCCGTGTTAAAGGACGCACGCCCTTTTTGCCCCTTTTTTAGAACCACCGATGAACACCGATGGACACAGATGAAACTACTTCGGATGGATTCCCTATCTGTGTTCATCTGTGTTTATCTGTGGTTCCTTAATCATTGTCTACTCATCCAGTTCGATCGTCTTGGTATAAACGCCGATCACGTCGTCGATCAGGACGGCGGCGGCGGTGATGGTCGTGGGAGCAGGACTGGCCGGCAGCGTCGGATCCCAGACATTGGCGTCCCAATCCGGCCCGGCCAGCGTCACGCGGCGATAATAGGCGTCGTTCCCGCTTCCAATCGTGGTGATTTCGGTGGCGGCGACCTCTGAGTGGCGTTGCACCTCGTCGACCGCCACGACCCGATACCACTGGGCCACGCGACGATGGTCGTCGAGTTGGCTCGGCCGAGAGAAGGAGCTTAACCGCGTGTCGGGCTTCAACCCCATCACCAAAATCCACTGGTCCTTGCGAACGTTGAGGTAGGCTGCGTAGGCTTTTTTGTCATCCACCTTCAACCCAAACCAATTCGCGCCGTCGACTGTCGGCACGTAGATCGTGGCGTCGCCGCCGCCGTAGCCGCCGCCGGTGAAGACGACCTTGGCCAGCCGCTCGGTCGGCATGTTCTCGGCGGTCGGCGGGTTCGAGGAATCAGCCGGTTGATAATCCAAATCGCGTCGGAAGAACACGGCCACCGAAACGCCATAGGTCCGCCGCGCGGTCGGGTTCAGCGGCCCTTCGGTCTCGGACGGCAACAGGGTCATCAGCCACGAGTAGTTGCCCGAGCGTTCTTGACGCAGACGGTCGTCGGGCGAAGCGAACGGCGGGACCGCCGACACTTCGCCGGTCGAGCGGAGATACACCGATCGGGTGCGAGCGTCGCTGTCGCGGCTTTCCGTTTCGTAGACCAGATCGTCGGCCCAGGTGAACAGTTGGGCGGCGGCCGGGGCCGGCAGAAGCGGATTGTTTATAAGACCGCGAAACGCCAGCCGATCCAGGTAGCAAGGCTTCCAATCCAAATCCGTCGGATTCTTGATGCCGTAAGGAAACGCGGCCAAATGGCCTACGTCGCCTGAGGCTAGGTTTGGATGATTATTGGACACGAATTGCGGGTCGATCACCACCGCGTCGCCGTAGTAGAGGTCGGCAGCCACCTCGGGCGTATTAGTCGTGCTAAAGGAGTGCCATTCGGCCGATATGCTGGGCGAGAACGCGGCCCAAAGATTCGGATCCAACAGCCGGCGCGTCTTGACGTCGGCGACGGCGGCACGGCCGCAGGCGGACGAGCGGTCGGCTTTGGTCGATTCGACCACGGCGAAATGGCCCATGGGAACCAGCGCGGCCAGGCCCAACAGGCCGAGCGTGATGATGGCCATGGCGATGAGCACTTCAAGCAGACTCACGCCGGTTTTATTTAACGCAAAGACGCGAAGACGCAAAGACGCAAAGACGGGTTTTTTTACCACGGAGGACACGGAGGGGCACGGAGGCGTCGGACGCCGACTACCGACTACCGCATACCGACTACTGTCTACTGCCCGTTGCCCGCTGCCTACTGCCTGCTGCGTCATCTCACCGCCCTCCCATGCTGCTTGGTTGCTTGGCGAATTGCTGGGCCTCGTTGACGGCGCCGATGTAGCCGCCGGCGAAACCGACCTGCGACAGGCAATTCTCGCGGTTGGCTTGCGGCAGGGCGTGCCAGACGGGCGTCGCCGCGTTCTCGTTCACGGTGATCAGGCCCGACTGGGGCAAAATGGTGATCCAGAGATTCGTCAGAAGCTGCCAGTTGGCTTTTTGCTCGTCGGTCGCCTCGGGCATCACGGCGTAGTTCAATCGGTCGCTGCCGGTCACGCCGGACTCCGGCTCGGGATCCAATTGCGACTCCTGGCCGATGAGGAAACTCAATGGTTCTTCGGGCGTGTCGCCGCCGGCCGCGCTGTCCCAGGCGTAGTAGCGGCTGACCGAACCGTCGGGCGAGAACATCACCGTGACGCCCTCGGCCGCCGCTCCCGGACGAGAACGAACACAATGGGCGTTCGTGCCCGAGGCACTCAGGTCGACCACCATGCCCGAGGCGCCCAGGTCGACCACTATGCCCGAGGGCAACCGCAAGGGCGACGCGATGGTGGCCGTCGGCCGGCGGAGAATGGCGAAGGGGACGGAGGACGGATAGGGCGGGATCGTGTGGCCGCCGAGGTCGATGGTGAGATAGCCCTGGATGTCGTCGATTTGGCCGAGGGCATCAAGCGGGCCGGTGATTTGGAACCACGGGCCTTGGTGGTTCAGTTGGATGAGATCGCCCGGGCTGATGATCGACTTCGAGATGTCGCTGGCGTCGGTGGGCGTGAGCGCGGTTCCGCTGACCGTGACCCGGGAGGCATTGGAACCGCCGGAATAGAGTGGCGGCACTTCGACCTGGCTCAGCGTGGTGCAGCCGGGATACATCGTATCGGTCGGGGCTAGCGTGGACGCCGTCATTTGCTCGGTGAGTTCGTCAATCACCGGATCGTCAAGTCGTTGGAACAGCACGCCGCAGGGACGGCCCGTTTCGATGGCCTGGACCCGGGCGCGGGCGAGGAAGACGTTGACCATGCGGGCCGCCTCGCGCACGCGGCGCTGGCCGGTGGCGGGCCGCAGCCGCGGCAGGGCGAAGGCCACCAGGATCATCATGATCGAGACGACCACGAGCAGCTCGACCAACGTCAGGCCGCGACGGTTTTTTTCAACGCAAAGACGCGAAGACGCGAAGAGAGGTTTTTCTTCTCTAATCCCCAATCCCCAATCCCTAATCCCTTTTTTCACCACGGAGGACACAGAGGCGCACGGAGGGGCGAGCAACGGCCCTCTGCCTGCCGCCTGCTGCCTGCTGCCTTCTGCTTGCTGCCTGCTGAGAATCACGTTACACGTCTCCCTTGGCTCGTCGTGCGACGCCCTTGGTTGTTCTCATTGCACCCTTCTCGACTTTCACTTTCCCCACCGGCCTCGTGCCGGTGGATCGCGGTTTGGAAACTACGCTCATCAACGGAGCATTTGTTTCTCGTTGGGCGTCCAGCCCGC